>NZ_JFYX01000047.1:0-331937 GCF_000632245.1 Pseudomonas sp. RIT357 | reverse complement strand
GACTCCGCCGCCATCGTGCGCGCCAAGGCTGCCCTGGACAAACTCGACGTCGCCGAAGGCCTCGCCGAACTCGAAGGCACCTCCGCCCGCGTCGCCGTTGACGAAAAACGCATGATCAACTGCCGCGCCGACCTCAACCAACTCGTGCCCTTCAAGTACGACTGGGCCTGGCAGAAGTACCTCGACGGCTGCGCCAACCACTGGATGCCGCAAGAGGTCAACATGACCGCCGACATCGCCCTGTGGAAAAACCCCGAAGGCCTGACCGACGACGAACGCCGCATCGTCATGCGCAACCTGGGCTTCTTCTCCACCGCTGACTCCCTTGTCGCCAACAACCTGGTGCTGGCCGTGTACCGCCTGATCACCAACCCGGAGTGCCGCCAGTACATCCTGCGCCAGGCCTTCGAAGAAGCAATCCACACCCACGCCTATCAGTACTGCATCGAATCGTTGGCCATGGATGAAGGCGAGATCTTCAACATGTACCACGAGATTCCATCGGTCGCTAAGAAAGCGGCTTGGGGCCTGAAGTACACCCGTTCGATCTCCGATCCGAAGTTCGAAACCGGCACCGTTGAGACCGACAAAGAACTGCTGCGCAACCTCGTTGCTTACTACTGCGTGCTGGAAGGCATCTTCTTCTACTGCGGCTTCACCCAGATCCTCTCCATGGGTCGCCGCAACAAAATGACCGGCGTGGCGGAACAGTTCCAGTACATCCTGCGCGATGAGTCGATGCACCTGAACTTCGGTATCGATGTGATCAACCAGATCAAAATCGAAAACCCACACTTGTGGGATGCCGAGATGAAGGAAGAAGCGACCCAGATGATCCTGCAAGGGACTCAGCTGGAGATTGAATATGCTCGCGACACCATGCCGCGCGGCGTATTGGGCATGAACGCGGCGATGATGGAGGATTACCTCAAGTTCATCGCTAACCGTCGCCTGTCGCAGATCGGTCTTAAAGAAGAGTATCCAGGGACCACTAACCCGTTCCCGTGGATGAGCGAAATCATGGACTTGAAGAAAGAGAAAAACTTCTTCGAAACCCGTGTGATCGAGTATCAGACTGGCGGCGCGCTGAGCTGGGATTGATTCCTTAGCACAGCAACACCAAAGAGCCCTGACTTGTTCGGGGCTTTTTTATGCAAGCTCACTAAAGACTCTCCTTACAAAGCAGCGAATTTACCAAAGTAGCTGACCGCCAAATCCTTCTGACTCGTAGGAAATTTCGTAGACGCAATAATGGCTACTCAGTATCGTCCGAGGGTTTTCTACCCTCGGCGGTTGTATGGATACACAAAAAGCTAATACCGGATGGAGCGATGAGGAGCTTGAAGCTTCCGTTGATGCTTATCTCAAGATGTTGAAGCTGGAGGACGCTGGCCAGCCATATAAAAAATCAGTCGAACACGAGCTTTTACGCGTCGGTGCGCTGAGCGCTAGGTCATCTGCGTCAGTCGACTATCGTATGCGCAATATTTCTGCCGTATTTGAGACGCTGAATCAGAAACCTATTGCTGGTTACACAGCTGCAAACAATGTCGGCTCGGGAATCGTCTCTCGTATCATTCGGATACTTGCGCAGCGGGGCATCGTTGAATCTCAAGACAACGCCCCAACGTTTGATGAAGGGCTACTGGAGCGGCGTGCTGTAAAGCTTCAAAGCAAATCTATCAAGACTAAGCCCGAAGGCATCGCGGCCCCCCAACAAGTCAGTACCACCAGTACATCCTACGTACGCGACCCGGAAGTACGGGCCTGGGTACGTCAGCAAGCTGCAGGTATTTGCGAAGGTTGCGGGCTGCTTGCGCCGTTTAATCTAGACGATGGCTTGCCATTTCTTGAAGTACATCACGTCAAGCACCTGGCCCAGAAGGGTTCGGATCGCATCACCAATGCTGTAGCCTTGTGCCCCAATTGCCATCAGCGTTGTCACCGGTCGAGTGACCGGGAGGCTTTCACCGAGGGGCTTTACGCCAAGGTCGGAAGATTGGCACGGGAGTAAACTCCTGCTGTCACACCTGATGCACGCTCAAAAATACTAGATAGGACCGAGGCCAACCCGTGAACCCAGACATGCTCGAAGCCGGCCCCGCTGACGCCAAAGTACTTTCCGTCTTTGACTTCGACGGCACCCTGACCCACCACGACAGTTTCGTGCCCTTCCTCAAGTTTGCCTTTGGTACCGGCGAGTTCTATGGCCGGATGGTCAAGCTGGCGGTGCCTGGGCTGCGCTTTTTGGTTCGGCAGATCAGCCGGGATGAGTTGAAAGCGCAGTTGATCCGCACCTTTATGACAGGGGTGGAGAAGACGTGGGTGCAACAGAAGGCCGAGGAGTATTGCCAGCGCAATTGGGCGCGGTTGATGCGCCCGGCCGGGGTGTTGTCGGTGGAGCAGGAGTTGGGCTCCGGCGCGGAGGTGACATTGTGTTCGGCTTCGCCTGCGTTAGTGTTGCAGCCGTTTGCCAATCGACTTGGGATCAAGTTGATTGGCACCGAGCTTGAGGTAGTCGACGGGGTGTTGACCGGCAAGCTCACCGGGAATAACTGCCGGTGTGAGAACAAGGTGCTGCGGCTTGAGGCGGTGTACGGAGACCTGGGGGAGTATCGGCTCCGGGCCTGGGGCGATACGCGCGGGGACCGGGAGTTGTTGGCGGCGGCGCAGGATGCGCATTTTCGGCATTTTCATGCGAAGAAGAAGCGGGCGAAAGCGCTGCGCTGACCATATTGTGGTGAGCGGGCTTGCCCCGCGCTGGGGCGCGTAGCGGCCCTAAAACCAAACGCCGCATGCTGTCTGACAGCATGCGGCGTTTTTATTGGGACTACTGCGTAGCCCAGCGCGGGGCAAGCCCGCTCACCACAGGTTGGTCAGACACTGGTTTTGAGGTCTACGCCCAACGCCGTCGCAAAGGCTTTTACCATCGGGCTGCGCGGGGCGTTTCGGCATTTTCATGCGAAGAAGAAGCGGGCGAAAGCGCTGCGCTGACCATATTGTAGTGAGCGGGCTTGCCCCGCGCTGGGGCGCGTAGCGGCCCTAAAACCAAACGCCGCATTCTGTCTGACAGCATGCGGCGTTTTTATTGGGACTGCTGCGCAGCCCAGCGCGGGGCAAGTCCGCTCACCACAGGTTGGTCAGACGGCGGTTTTGAGGTCTATGCCCAACGCCGTCGCAAAGGCTTTTACCATCGGGCTGCGCGGGGCGTTGTGGCGCAGGATGAGGTTGAAGGCGGTGCTCAAGTGAACTTGCTCCGGGCACAGTGCGCGAAGGCGCCCTTCTCTTAGCAAGGGCTTGGCGTAGTGTTCGGGCAAGAAGCCGAGGAAACGACCAGTAAGGATCAGGATCGCGACGGCTTCGACTTGCGAGGCGGAGGCGGACTGGCTGTCGTAATTGACGAAGTTAGTCTTGTCGCGATGGATCGCATAACGATGGTTGACCACTTCATATTGGCGCAGTACCTCCGGCGTAATGTCGCTCGCAGTAAAAAGCGGGTGTCCTACAGCGCAGTAGGCGTGAGCCTTTTCTTCGTACAGCGGGAAGTAATCGAACTCTTCACGGCGCTGGTACACGGGAACGATACCGACGATCAACCGCCCTTCCACCACGCCGCGTTCAACTTCGTCCAACTGTGAAGCCTGTAGGCGCAATCTTATTTTTGGTGATTCGCTATATAATTTTCCCAATGCGGTAATAAGCGGGGAATTAACATCCGACACGGTGTTATCAATAACCCCGACACTAAGGTCACCAATAAGCTCGTTTTGCGCCGAACTAAGCTTGTCTCTGAAACTGTCCACCGAGGTAAATAACTCGATGGACGCTTGATACACTAACTTCCCTTCTTCGGTCAGCCCGAAGCCTTCTCGACCCCGTGTACACAGGCGCATGCCGATACGAATCTCGAGGTCAGAGATCTGTTTACTGATGGCCGCCAGCCCCACGTTCAGCTCGTTTTGCGCAGCACTGAAGCCGCCGGCTTCGACCACGGCCATGAATACCCGCAGCAATTTGAAGTCCAGTCCGCTCAGTTGCAGCGGTGGTCTTGTGCCCGGTTTGGGTGGCAGGTTTCCAGAAGTGGAAAGTGGAGTTTCCATAATACGCGTTGACCTCAAGTACCATATTCAACAGGCTTCAACCCAATCCTTGAACATAGCCAGGCGGCGATAATGAACATAAACATCCGCCCTTGGCAACCTTGAATACGGCGCGTCAGACGCTGATTCAGTTTAGTTGAAAACCTTTTTTTACTGCCTCCGACTCTTCTAAAAACAAGCGTGAGGAATACCCATGTCTCAGTCCACCGACCGCCTTTGGGGCGCTCGTTTCAAGACCGGTCCGTCTGCTGCGTTGGCCGCGTTGTCACGTTGCCCTGAGCGCTATTTTCGCCTGACGCCCTACGACCTGGCGGGCTCACGCGCCCATGCCCGTGAGTTGCAGCGCGCCGGTTTGCTGGATGAGTCAGAGACCCTGCGCACCCTCGAAGCACTCGACCAAATCGGCGATGACTTCGCCGCCGGCCGCCTGCATCCAACCCTGGATGACGAGGACGTACATACCTTTATCGAACGCGTCTTGACCGAACGCCTGGGCGCCTTGGGCGGCAAGCTGCGCGCCGGACGTTCGCGTAATGATCAAACCGCCAACGATTTGCGCCTTTTCCTACGCGACCATACACGCACCATCACCACTGAAGTGTTGGGTTTGCAGCAGGCGCTGGTGGAACAGGCCGAGCAGCATATCGAGAGCATCTGCCCTGGCTTCACCCATTTGCAGCAGGCCCAACCCATCGTGTTCGCCCACCACTTACTGGCTCACGCCCAGTCGATGCTGCGCGATGTGCAGCGTCTGGTGGATTGGGATGCACGTACGGCGTTGTCGCCATTGGGCGCCGCAGCAATGGCGGGCTCGGCGATTGCGCGGAGGCCGGAGCATTCGGCCAAGGAAATGGGCTACACCGGGCCGTGTGAAAACTCGATCGACGCTGTGGCCAGCCGCGACCATGTGGCGGAGTTCCTGTTTGTAGCGGGCATGCTCGGGGTGAATATTTCGCGGCTGTCGGAGGAGTTTTGCCTGTGGTCGTCGCGCCAGTTTCGCTGGGTGGTGTTGGACGATGCCTACGCTACCGGCAGCTCGATCATGCCGCAGAAAAAGAACCCGGACATTGCCGAACTGGCCCGGGGCAAAGCTGGGCGTTTGATTGGCAACCTGACCGGGTTGATGTCGACGCTCAAATCCTTGCCGCTGTCGTACAACCGCGATTTGAGTGAAGACAAACACAGCGTGTTGGACAGTGTGGACACGTTGCTGCTGGTACTTCCAGCCATGGCGGGGATGGTGGCGACCATGAAAGTCCAGGTGGACGAACTGCGGCGCCAGGCACCGATGGGTTTTACCTTGGCGACCGAGGTGGCGGATTGGCTAGCCACCCGTGGTGTGCCGTTCAAGGAGGCCCATGAGATTACCGGCGCGTTGGTACAAGCCTGTGAGAAGCATGAGATTGAGTTGTGGGAAGCCTCACCGGCGATGTTGGCCGAGGTGGATGCTCGGCTGCTGCCTGAGGTGCGGGATTGCTTGACCCTGGAAGCGGCGATTGCGGCACGCAGTGGCTGGGGTGGGACGGCACCGGAGCGGGTTCGAGAGCAGATTGGGCGTTTGAAGATTGCATTGGCGGCTCAGCAGCAGTGGGCTGAGAGCTATCAGGGCTTTCGGATTTAAGCCTGTCAGAGGTGTGGTGCGGGGGCTGACGCTTTCGCGAGCAAGCCCGCTCCCACATTTGGACCGAGTACATCAGTAGTAGCGTCATCAGTTTTGGAGAATCACCATGAACCAAACCCCGGCCGAGCGCTTGGAAATAGAGCGCAAGCTGTCCGAGAACCAGTTCGACATAACCCAGTACGAACACGTGCCGCGCCGCTATTACGGACGGATGTTTTTTGCCACGTTGATAGTGATTGTGTTGGCCGCACTGTTGCGCGCCTTCGCCAATGGCCAGATCGAATGGTCCTACATCGGTCAGTTCCTCACGTCTGAGGCCATTCTATGGGGCCTGGTGAATACCATCGTCATGTCGATTCTGGCGATGGCGCTGGGTGTGGTGATCGGCGTGATCACGGCAATCATGCGCATGTCGGCCAACCCGATCCTGCGCTATGTGGCCATCACCTACACCTGGCTGTTCCGCGGTACACCGCTGATTTTGCAGCTGTTGCTGTGGTTCAACCTGGCGCTGATTTTCCCGGTAATCGCGATTCCCGGCCTGTTCAGCATCGACACCGTTGACCTGATGACGCCGTTCGTGGCCGCCCTGCTCGGCCTCAGCATCAACCAGGGTGCCTATACCGCCGAAGTGGTGCGCGCCGGTTTGCTGTCAGTGGACACGGGCCAGTACGAAGCCGCCAAGTCCATCGGCATGCCGAGCTTGCAAGCGCTGCGTAGGATCATTCTGCCGCAGGCCATGCGCGTGATCATTCCGCCTGTAGGCAACGAGTTCATCAGCATGGTGAAAATGACCAGCCTGGCCAGCGTCATCCAGTACTCGGAGCTGCTGCACAACGCGCAAAACATCTACTACGCCAACGCCCGGGTCATGGAGCTGCTGATCGTTGCCGGTATCTGGTACTTGGCGGTGGTGACTGTTCTTTCATTTGGCCAGAGCCGCCTGGAGCGTCGTTTCGCTCGCGGCGCCGGCAAGCGTTCGTAAGTTTGGGTTGAGGAGATTTGCCCCATGAGAAGCATCGTCAAGGCCGTCAACCTGAACAAGTATTACGACCAGTATCACGCGCTGCGCGACATCAATATCGAAGTCGAGCAAGGCGAAGTGATGTGCATCATCGGCCCGTCCGGGTCGGGTAAAAGCACGCTGCTGCGCTGCGTCAACCAACTGGAAAAAATCGATAAGGGCGGCCTGTGGGTCGACGGCGAACTGGTGGGATACCGGGTCGTCGGCAACAAGCTGCATGAGATGAACGAATCGCAGATCGCCCGACAGCGCCTTGCCACCGGCATGGTGTTCCAGCGCTTCAATTTGTTCCCGCATATGACCGTGTTGCAAAACATCATCGAAGGCCCGTGCCAGGTGCTCAAGCGCTCGCCCAAGGAAGCCATCGAAGATGCATTGGAACTGCTGGCCCGCGTGGGCCTGGCGGACAAACGCAATGCCTATCCGGTGGAATTGTCCGGCGGCCAGCAGCAACGCGTGGCGATTGCCCGTGCGCTGGCGATGCGTCCCAAGCTGATGTTGTTCGACGAACCCACGTCAGCCCTCGACCCGGAGCTGGTAGGAGAAGTGCTGTCGGTGATGCGCGATTTGGCCACCACCGGCATGACCATGATCGTGGTCACCCATGAATTGGGCTTCGCCCGTGAAGTGTCCAACCGCATGGTGTTTATGGACGCCGGCCAGATTGTGGAAGCCGGCAGCCCCGAAGAAATTCTAATAAGCCCACAAAACCCGCGTACCCAAAGCTTTATTTCTGCCGTTCGCACTTAACTAAAAAACTAACGAGAACGCCCCCATGAAAAAATTGTTTATCCCAACGATGCTCGCAGGCCTGATGGCCTCCACCTGTGTATTCGCGGCCTTGCCGGCGGCCATCAAGGACAAGGGTGAGATCAGCGCGGCTATCGTGCCGAATTACCCGCCGATGGATTTCAAGGACCCGGCCACCAATAAACTCACCGGCTTTGACTTCGACCTGGGCAACGCTCTGGCCGAGCGCCTGGGCGTGAAGATCAAGTGGCAGGAAACCGGCTTCGAGCAAATGCTCAGCGGCCTGACCACCAAGCGCGTGGACATCGTGCTGTCGGGCATGTCGGACACCGCCGAACGCCAGAAATCCGTAACCTTTGTCGACTACTTCACCAGTGGCCCGCAGCTGTACACCCTGGCCAAGCGTGAAGAGATCAAGGAACTGACTGACCTGTGCGGTAAAAAAGTCGGCACCAGTCGCCGGACTACTTGGCCGTCGGAAATTGCCGCGTGGAGCAAGGAAAACTGCGAAGCGGCGGGTAAACCGGCAATCGTGGTGATCGGGACTGAAGGTTCGGCGGATGCGCGGGCGCAGTTGCAGCAGAACCGGTTGGATGCGGCGATGCAGGGCAGCGAGACGATTCCTTATCTGATGTCGTTGGATAAAGGTAAGTACAAGCCGGTTGGGCTGGCGATTTCCAAGCAGTTCACCGGGCTGGGGATTGAGAAAAGCAACACTGAGCTGGTGACCGCGATCAGTGAGGCGCTGCAGGGCATGATTGATGATGGGACCTACGGCAAGATTTTGAAGAAGTGGGATCTGGAGCAAGGGGCGGTCGAGAAGATCACCATTAACGCTGGCCAATAACTTGGTCTAAAAAAATGTGGGAGGGGGCTTGCCCCCGATGGCGGTGGTTCTGTCACCTGATGCTTGGCTGTACACCGCTATCGGGGGCAAGCCCCCTCCCACACTGGATTTTTGTTGTTCAAAAAAGATAACAAGGACATCCGACCCACCGTGGCCACCTACTCCCTGGTAATCCGCCGCCTGATGATTTGCTCGGTGACCATCGTGGTCAGCCGCTCCATGACCAGCCCGTTGCTGGCCCTGCTGCTGAGCACGCGCCTGGGCCTCAACCAGCAGGACATCGGTCTGCTGATGGGGATCGCCGTGTTTATCGCCACGCTGCTGGGCCTGTACGGCGGCTACATCATCGACCGCCTGGAAAAGCGCAAGCTGCTGATCCTGGCCATGCTCTCCAGCGCCATCGGTTTTCTGTTGCTGACCTTTGCCAGCAACCTCTACCTGACCACACTGACCCTGGTAATCACCGAAGCCGCGTCGGCGCTGTTCCTGATTGGCTCCAAAGCGATCATCAGCGAAAACCTGCCAGTGGGTGAGCGTGCCAAGGTGTTTTCCCTGCGCTACACCCTCACCAACGTCGGCTACGCCACGGGCCCCATGGTGGGTGTAGTAATTGCGGGGCATATGCAGTTGGCGCCGTTCCTGATCGCCAGCGCAATTGCCTTCTGCAGTGTGTTCCTGATGATCGGCATCCCACCGACTCAACGGGACGAAAGCAACAAACCGCTGAGCTTTCTCAGCACCCTGCGCACATTGCGCAGCGACCGTACATTGATTCTGTTCACCGGTGGCAGCCTGTTAAGCACCATTGTCCACGGGCGCTACACCCTGTATCTGTCGCAATTTCTGCTGGTGGCCTACAAGCCTGCGCAGGCTCTGAAGATTCTCTCGGCGGTGCTGGCATGCAATGCCATTACGGTGATTTTGATGCAGTACCAAATAGGCCGGTTTCTCAAGCGTGAACAACTGCGCTACTGGATCGTGCTGGGTACGTTGCTGTTCATTGCCGGGTTGATCGGTTTCAGCCTGGCGGACAGCTTGGTCACCTGGTGCCTGGCGATGTTCGTATTCACCTTGGGCGAGATGATCATCTACCCCTCGGAATTCCTGTTCATCGACACCATCGCCCCCGACACCCTGCGCGGCAGTTACTACGGTGCACAGAACCTGGCCGCCTTTGGCGGAGCGTTGAGCCCGGTGATTTGTGGGTACTTGCTGATCAATGCGGCGCCCACCAGCATGTTCTATGCCTTGGGCGCACTGACAGCTGTGGGTGGCACCTTGTGTTTCCTGAGTGGGCGGCGGGTTGCAGGTTCTTGCTGATATTTACATGGGATCCCGCTATTAATAGCGAAACTTCTCACGGACCCGAGCCTCATGAAATTCGACACGGCCTACAGTTTGAGTCTCGATGACAAGCTGTCGATCTACGACGTGCGTGACCTGAATTTCGACGAAACTGCCGTATACGACTCCGACACTGACCATTTCCTCTGCCCCAACGATGCGTGCCGAGGGACGTTCGATACGGGCAATGCGTTGAGCACATTCAATGCAAAAAACGTCAACTATGTGCGCACGCCGCACTTCAAGAACAAAACCAGCACCCAGCATATCGAGGGCTGCCGCTATGCCAGCACGCACAGGGGCGCTGCGGGGGAAACTGAAGACGAGCGCGAAGACCATTTCCCGTCGGAATTTGTACTGACCCGACGAACGTACCCGCGCAACACTCCGGTGACCGGTGCCGAAGCTCAAATCCCAGCGTCACCTGCGAAAACACCTTCAAACCGAACCAGCACGTCCGTCAGTTCCAGCGACACCACCCCGGATAAAACCAGCGTATTCGCCCACCCGGTGGAATGTTACGTGTCCAACATCGACGACAAGGACAAGCTCAAGCGCATGCCGCTGAAAATCGGCGATCACACCGCGACCTACTGGACGTTTTTCAAGAAGATCGAATACCTGCAAGACAGCAAGGGCCTGATCTATTGGGGCAAGATCAAGGCGATCAAGGACTACACCAGCAGCTTTCGCATCGACTTCGAAAAGAAGGTGTGGCTCGACAAGAAGCCTTACTCGGTCAACGTTTATCTGAGCAAAAAACTCATCGAAAACTACCGCAAGCGCACGGCGTTCCTAGAACAGATCAAGGCGGCAGTGGACAGCGAGCGTGCGCTCTATTGCTTCTTCTACGGGGTGACGCCAGAGCTCAAGCATGTGCCCAGCAAGAAGAATCCCGAGCAAACGTTCGGGGTGTTCAGCGCGGATATCGAGAACCTGGATCACCTAATTATTCGGGAGGCGCCGGGGTTGGAATAGTCAGTGGTAAAAAGCCATCGAAAAAATCCAGTTGATGAGCGGTCAAAACAACTGTACAAAAACACAGTATAGTTTGTCCTCCCCCGTCGAACCCTGGAGAAACCCCATGTCCTCTCTGGCAATGAGCTCTTTCGTAGAACAGCAGATCGTCCTGCACCAATTCACCGCCAAACACAGCGCACAGGCCCGCGCGATGCTGGGCTGGAGTCGGGAAGACCTGGCCCGTCATGTCGGTGTGGCGGTGGAGGCTATTCAACGGTTTGAAAGCCAGGGTGACAGCGATGATGCAACGCGCCTGGCGCTGGCGTTTCGGCTGGAGGCTGAAGGGCTGGTATTTTTCCCAGGCTTTGCGCCGGGCTGGGGAATGAGTGCGCGCCGCCTTAATATCACGCCACCTGAACCCGTGGCACAGGGCATCATGTCTCGGCTGATGGGCTCAACCACCGCATCAATAGACTCTCCCAATGCCCAGCCGAATGGTGCGTAAAGCCTATCCAAGTCAGCGGACCAGCCGGCACCTTTAACCAGGTCTCATGCCGGCGCACGCTACGTAGGGAGATCAACGAGTGGGATTGCCCGACGCCACAGTCAGCCCCTACCGTGCATCTGCATGGCCACGAACACTGCGATACCCCTGCACCAGGACTGCCAGTGAATCCTTCGACCATCTTGCACCGTAGAACCACAACGTAGCCCCGGCTCCCAAAGGCTCGCCCAGCCTTGGGTATCCACTCCAACAAGCCTGATGGAACGCGGCACTCTGACTGTCCGAGACCAGCGCATCCAGCCGATGCTCAGTCATAAGGTCGTCGATTTCGTTACGCGTGTGGAGGTCGAATTGCAGCGAGCCATCGACCTGTTGTGCAGACACCGGTACAAGGAGCGCCCCGGCCTGTCGTAATTGCTCCAACGCTCGCAGGAACGGCGCCCGATGCTTGAGGGGTTCTTGATCACCGTTGCGCTCATATCGGTCGGCAAAACCTACGCGCCGGCCAGCCAGCATGCTGAGGGCAGTAAAAGTGCTGTTGTTCTGCACCAGAGGCACCTCCACCATCACCGGTCCCTCGGGTTCGATGCCGCTCAAGGCAATCAGCGTCAATGAGGGGTCACGCACGGGTTTTATCGGCAGGGCCGGCGCGTTATATCCGGGGATCAGGACGCCATCCCTGGGATGGACTTGAACGTGTGGATCGCCACAAAAAGCGATGTTGCGGGGAGGGGGCTGCTCAGAGGACGGAGCGTGGCACGACGTTGCCCGACCGGCTATATCCATGAGTGCAGCCAGCGGCTGCCCTAACTGGCAAACCGCCTCTGTTCGCGGATGTTTACTGCATTTTTTTTCCACCAAAACTACCCCCTGAACCGTGATTTTCCGGGGATCATCGCATCCTTCACTGGCGTGTGTCGCAGCCCTGAAACAACATGAAAACTCCTTTTTCCCACACCTCTTCCATCAGCTCAAAAGCTGCTCTTGTGCATCTTTTTGAGTTTCAACTTCCAGCCACCATGCATACCCACGCTCAGGCTGATTCAAGCTGAATGCCTGGCCCATGGGTGGCGTAGTGATCGACACATTACGCTCCCAAGCCAGCGCCATGATGCGGTCAAACGGTTCATGCCAGGCATGAAACGCCAGGTCGAAGGTACCGTTGTGGATCGGCAGCAACCAGCGGCCCTTGAGGTCGATGTGCGCTTGTAGGGTTTGCTCCGGCTGCATGTGCACATGGGGCCAGTCAACGTTGTAAGCACCGGTTTCCATCAGCGTCAGATCGAACGGGCCGTATTGCTCGCCGATGCGCTTGAAGCCATCGAAGTAACCCGTGTCACCGCTGAAGAAAATCCTCCGCGCACCGTCGATCATCACCCACGAACACCATAGGGTCTGATTGGCATCAAACAGGCCACGCCCGGAAAAGTGCTGAGCCGGCGTGGCCACAAAACGGATGCCGTCTACCTCGGTGCCCTGCCACCAGTCCAGTTGGCGAACCTTGCTGGCGTCGACACCCCACTTGATCAAAATGTCACCCACGCCAAGCGGTGCTAGAAAATGACGGGTCTTGTTGGCCAATTGGACGACAGCCTTGCGGTCCAGATGGTCGTAATGGTTGTGGGAAAGAATCACCGCTTCGAGATCAGGCAGCTCTTCAAGGCTGATCGGCGGCTGATGGAAGCGTTTGGGGCCGGCCCAACTGAATGGGGAGGCACGCTCGGCGAACACCGGGTCGGTCACCCAGAACTTACCGCGCATTTTCAGCAATACAGTGGAATGCCCCAAGCGAAATACGCTGTGATCAGGCGCCGCCAACAGTTGCTCGCGCGTCAGCGGCTCTACCGGAATCGCCCCCACCGGTCGCGTGGTGCGCGGCTTGTTAAACACCATGTTCCAAAAAATACGCAGCGTTTTGCCAAGCCCGCCATGTTGCACAGGGGCGTCGTTGCTGAAGTGCGCCTTGCCCTGCTCTGCTGGCTTGAGCGCTGCAGACGTGCGGTCGACGCGGGGTGAGATGGTGGCCATTGCAGAGTGACTCCTACGGTCCGCTCATAAATTACACTGCACAGTGTAGTTTCAAGATTGCAACAAAACAGGGAGCAAGTAAACTACCGAGTGTAATTTTCCTTCAAGAGCTGAGCGCCATCCATGACTGCCCCTCAACGCCTCACCGACCGTAAACGCCAAGCCATCGTGGCTGCTGCCATCGCTGAGTTTCGCGATAACGGTTTCGAGGTCACCAGCATGGACAAGATCGCCGCCACCGCCGGCGTTTCTAAGCGCACGGTGTACAACCACTTTCCCAGCAAGGAAGAGTTGTTCGCCGAGATTCTCCACCAGCTCTGGGCCAGCAGCGTCGCTCAGCTTGACGTCTGCTATGCCAGCGACCGCCCGCTGCGTGAGCAATTGCGCGGATTGCTGGAGGCAAAGATGAAGATGATGTCGGACGCCAACTTCCTCGATCTCGCCAGAGTCGCCATCGCGGCTACCATTCATTCGCCGGAACGTGCGCAAGACATGGTTACCCGCCTGAGCCAGCGCGAAGAAGGCTTCACCCAGTGGGTGCGCGCCGCCCAGGAAGACGGCCGTCTCTCCTGCACCGACCCGGCATTTGCCGCCCATCAGATCCAGAGTCTGCTCAAAGCCTTCGCATTCTGGCCGCAGATTACCCTCGGCCAACCAACCTTGGACGCAGCCAACCAGGCCAGCGTGATCGAGTCCGCCATTGACCTGTTCCTGGCCGGCTACGAAGTCAGGCCCACACCCGCCCAGTAATGCCTGTTGTGTAAGCGACACTTAAGGTCGTATTTGACGCTTTCGCCCTCTGTTTTGCGTAAATGGCCTGGAAGGACACTGATTATTCCCACGGGAATAACTGACAATATTCATCGGCCTTATCCGATCAACGGTTCATCCAGCGAACGTGCGCCTTCATATAGGTAGAAAAGCAGCTCAATCAGGACTTTATGGAAAACAGACAAGGCAAAGGACTCTCGTTTGCCAGGCGCATCTACAGGCCCAGAATCATCGGCTCTGCCATGTGCAGCATCAGTGTAATAGCCGCCCTGTATCCGTTGGCGATGCCGGGGTGGGTCTGGGCAGCGCTGTTGGCCAATGGTTTTGTCTGGCCGCACCTCGCGTATCAACTGGCGACCCGCGCCAAAGTCCCCTACGACGCCGAGCGACGCAATCTGGTGTACGACGCGTTATTCAGCGGCTTTTGGGTCGCGACGTTGCAGTTCGCGCCGTTAACCACCGTGACCTTGCTGTCCATGGTGTCTATGAACAACGTCGCCGCCGGCGGCAGATACCTGCTGTTACGCGGAGCACTGGCGCAACTGCTCGGCGCCGGCGTCGCTGTTTTGCTGTTTGGCCTGCACTTCAACCCTGGCATCAGCGTGGTCCAGGTCTACGCGTGCCTGCCGATGCTGACCTTCTACCCCATGGCCATCGGCATGATCTGCTATCAATTGGCGATCAAACTCTCGGACCACAAACGCGCCCTCCGTGCCTTGAGCCGCATCGACAGCCTCACGGGATTACTCAATCACGGGTCCTGGAAAGACTTGCTGCACCTCAAGTTCCACAAGTGCCAGCAACAACAAACCCACGGCACCATTGCGCTGATCGATATCGATCACTTCAAACAGATTAACGACACTCATGGCCATATCGCCGGCGACGCCGTGCTGCGCCAGTTGAGCTTGGAATTAAGGCGCCACTTGCGGGAAAACGACTTGGCTGGACGTTACGGGGGCGACGAGTTCTGTGTGATTCTTCCGCGAATGAACCAAGAAGAAGCCGCACAGGTGATGGAGCGCATGCGCGAAACCTTCAGCAACTACCGCGCCCCACACATCCCAGAGCTGCGCGTGAGCCTGAGCATTGGCTTGGCGGACTTCCAGCCCTCCTTCACCAGCGCCGCTATGTGGCTGAATGCGGCAGATCGAGCGCTATATGCAGCGAAAGATAACGGCCGCAACCGAGTGAATGTCAGCGACGAAAGAGTCGCCTATTCGGCCTGATGCAGCCTCCAGCGCACCCGCGGAGATAGCACAGAGCCACCATCTGTCGCCTACCCAAAAAAGGTCCTGCCCTTGGGGCGAACTTCTTGGCAATCTGATCACTCTGAATCCCTTGTTCCACCTCCCTCTGTCGGCAGCAGGAAGCCGACAATGAGCACGTCAACCGTAGGCCGAGCGCCGTACGGGGCAGGCGCCTATACATGGAAAACTCAGACTCTGCCTGCCCGAGCCGCCACCATGCTATTCAACACCCATAAAAAAACCATCAACGCCCTGCAGCACACGGTTTCCCACCAAGCCAGCATGCTGGATGCCATCGAGCGCTCCATGGCGGTGATCGAATTCGATCCGCAAGGCAATGTATTGCGGGCCAATGACAATTTCCTCAACACCATGAGCTATCGCGCAGAGCAAGTTGTGGGCAAGCCCCATCGAATGTTCTGCACACCGGCGTTCGCCCGCAGCGCCGAGTATGACCAGTTGTGGTCGAACCTGCGCAATGGCCAATTTCAATCCGGAACGTTCGAACGCCAGGCGAGCAATGGGGAATCGGTGTGGCTGGAAGCCAGCTACAACCCAGTCCGTGATGAGGCAGGGCACGTGATAAAGGTGGTTAAGTTCGCCTTGGACGTGACCCCGCGCCTGCAAGCCGAGAGCGAAGCCAGCGCCAAATTGGAGGCGATCGACCGGGCCATGGCGGTGATCGAGTTCAACCTCGACGGCACCATCATCACGGCCAACGCTAACTTCCTGCAGCGCATGGGCTATAGCCTCGCGCAAATCCAGGGCAAGCATCATCGCCTGTTCTGTTCTGCGGAGCTGGCCAACAGTTCGGCCTACACCGAGTTCTGGAAGCGCCTCAACCAAGGTGAGCTGTTCAGCGGCCAATTCGAACGCGTGGATAAGAACGGCCGGACGGTGTGGCTTGAAGCCAACTACAACCCGGTATATGACGCCAGCGGGCGCCTGTGCAAAGTGGTGAAATTCGCCTCGGACGTGACCGCCAAGGTGGAGCAACATGCCGCCGATGCGGCGAGCGCGTCTCAGGCGTATCACATTTCCCTGAACACCCAGGACATCGCGGAAAAAGGCGCCGAAGTGATTCAGCAAAGTGCCAACGGCATGCGCGAAATTGCCTCAGACATCGACGGTTCTTCGCAACTGATCGCCAAGCTGGGTGAGCGTTCGCAGCAGATCACCGCCATCGTCAACACCATTGGCGGCATCGCCGACCAGACCAACCTGTTGGCGCTCAACGCGGCCATCGAGGCGGCGCGCGCGGGTGAGCAAGGGCGTGGGTTTGCCGTGGTGGCCGATGAAGTTCGGCAACTGGCCGCACGCACAAGCCGTTCGACGGCGGAAATTTCCAGCATGATCGCAATGATCCAGAACGAAACGCGCCAAGCCATCGACAGTATGGACGGTACCCGCGACCGTGCAGCCCAGGGCGTGGACTTGGCCAACCGCGCCGGGACCGTGATCCTGCAAATACGCCAAGGCACTAACGAGGCATTACAGGCGGTGAGTGCGTTTGCCAATGACCGTGTCCGCCACTAAGTAGGATTTGGGTTATTCATGTGTAAGACAGGTCGCCAGGACTATAGTGAACCAACGTCTTAACCGTGATGACCCGAGCCCGCCATGACCCCAGAGAAGCCTGAAACCGCACCTATTGACCACATGCGTTTCCACCGCCCCCACGCTCACCTGGCGCCGACTTTCGGTAACGATACCTTCGCGCTGAAGGCCGAAGCCTTCGCCCGTTTCTTCGGCACCCCGACCTTCCTCGGCGCGCAAACCGCGATTGTGGTGCTGTGGGTGGTTCTGAATGCGACCGGCATCACTCACTTCGACGTGTACCCGTTCATCCTGCTCAACCTGGCGTTCAGCCTGCAATCGGCCTATGCCGCGCCGCTGATCCTGTTGGCCCAGACTCGCCAGGCTGCGCGAGACAAGGCGCAGTCAGACGCCGACGCACAGCATCGCGAAGCCTTGGCCACTGCCAATACCGAACGCCAGGCCCAGGCCGCGCAGACCACCAAACAGCTGCTGGAATTGCTGGAGCAAAACACCCGACTGACGGAGATGACCAAGCAACTGACCGAGCATATCGAAAGCCTGACATGCGAAATGCATGAGCACTTCGTACGAAAAACCTAACGATCCGGCAACCGTACATGCTGTCCCAACTCATCAAACAACGTGACCACCGAGCGCAATGCCCGGCAATCGGGACGTGTGAGCAACCACAGCGCCGTGTCATACCCTGCCAATGCAGGGCCCAGTGGTTGCAGACCCTCATCAAGCAGAAAGTCCGGCAACGCCGCCACACCCATTCCCGCCCGTACCAATTCGGTCACCGACAACATGCTGTTGCAGCGATAGCTGGGCCGAATTCCCGGCAAGTGTTCGCGGCGCCAGGCGACGGTGGGATGATCGGGCAGGAAGTCATCCGGCGCGATCCAGGTCAGGTCGGCCAGTTCACGGCCTGCATGACGGCGGGCATAGTCGGCGCTTGCGTAGACTTGGTACGACACGGTGCCGAGGCAACGTCCTACGAGATGCTCAGGCGGAGTCTTGGTCAGGCGTAGGGCGATATCTGCATCGCGGCGGCTGAGGTTGGCGAAATCATTGGAGGTGCTCAGTTCCAGGATCAGCGCAGGGTAGTCCGGCATGAACTGCGCCAATGCTGGCAGCAACAGACCTTGCAGCACCGAGTCAGTACAGGTCAGGCGCACTGTGCCGCTGATCACCTCGCCCCCCTGCTCCACGCCGATGCGCGCCGCTTCGAGGGCCAGTTCGGCGCGTTCAGCCTGCTGCGCCAAGTTGTTGGCCAGGCTGGTGGGCAGGTAGCCGGCGCGGCTTTTTTCAAACAGTGTCTGGCCCAGCGCCGCCTCCAAGCGTCGTATCGCGCGAAACACTGTGGACACATCCACTCGCAACAACGCTGCCGCCCGCGCAAGGGACCCACCGCGCACAAGCGCAAGGATCAGCGAAAGGTCAGGGTAGTCAATTGAATAGTGCGTCGGTGCATTGAGCATATGGGAAAACGCCAATATTGATTGCGTGAACGCCAATCTATAGTGCGCCTCAGCCCACAACAAGCCATGGAACGCACACGATGAAAGCCACCCCCTTACGCCTCGCGCTGATTGGCGATTACAACCCGCACGTCACCGCGCACCAAGCCATTCCCGTGGCCCTGCAACGGGCGGCCGATACGCTGGGCATGACTGTTGATGTGCACTGGCTCGACACCGACACCCTGCCTGAATCCCTGCACGACTTCGACGGTTTCTGGTGTGTACCCGCCACCCCTTACCGGGATACCGACGGCGCACTCCGGGCGATCCGCTTCGCCCGCGAGCAGCGCCGACCGTTGCTCGGCACCTGCGGTGGTTTTCAACATGCATTGCTGGAATATGCACGTAACGCGCTGGGTTGGGTCGACGCCGAACACGGTGAAGTGGCTCCTGACGCAAAACGCGCCGTGATCACACCCTTGACCTGCGCGCTGGTGGAGTCGACCGACACCGTACGTTTAATGCCCTACACGCGCATCGCCGAGGCCTACGGCACCCTTGATCTTGAAGAAGGTTATCGTTGCCGTTACGGGGTGAACCCCGAATTCGCCAACGCGTTGCTGGAGGGCGACCTGATCGCCACCGGCCACGACTGCGCAGGGGACCTGCGAGCAGTGGAATTGCTCGGCCATCCTTTCTTCGTCGCCACCCTGTTCCAGCCCGAACGCGCGGCGCTCAAGGGCATCGCGCCGCCCCTGGCGATCGCCCTGCTCAAGGCGTGCCAGGAGCAATCGGCATGATCGCCAAGACACCCACCCCGCCCTACTACGCAGTGATTTTCAGCTCACTGCGCACCGAGGGCGATCACGGCTACGGCGAGGCCGCCGCACACATGCTGGAACTGGCACGGCAGCAACCTGGTTTTCTGGGCGTGGAATCGGCGCGGGAAGATGGCCTGGGGATTACCGTGTCGTACTGGAGCAGCGAAGCGGCAATCCTGGCGTGGAAGCAGCAGGCCGAGCACCGGAACGTGCGTGAGCAGGGCCGCGCCACCTGGTACTCGGCATTTCAGACAAGGGTGTGCAAGGTGGAGCGGGCCTACGGTTTTGAAGCGAACTAGCTCACAAGACTGCGCAACGCACTGATCTGTGGAATCTCAACCCGACGCATATACACGCGCAGCGGCTCAGTAATGTTGATGCGGTCATCGATGTTTTGGTCCAGCAGCAGCTGAATGCGTTCACGCGATAGGGTCATGGTCTGCTCGGGGGCGGGCAGCCAGACAAATTCGGCGGTAGGAATGATCCCGTCATCGGCCACGTCCATGCCGAAGGAGTCTTCGCTGAAACGTACGATGTACTGGCCAGTCTTGCGATTAAGGCCCACAAATCCGTGGAGTTGGTCGGCGGCCTGGCAGATAAGCTCGGAAGTGATGCGCATGGTAAACCTCACTGAAAAGTCCCACAGGGACTGGAAAGATGGTTTACACGCGTGGCGGAAAGTACTGCCCTCTAGCGGGGCGGCTGCGGTCAAGAGTACTGCAATGCCTGGCAAAAAAACCGAGAAAATTGACGGGTGCGCACGTTAATGTCGGTTTGGTGATAGCGCCTTTCGCAATCAATTGTTAAAAAGGAGGCCTTCTAAAAGCTACCTCCACGAAAGGACTTCGCATATGCCTGTCACGTTTACCAAGAGCGCCCTGCTGCTGGCCCTGATGCTCGGCCTTGGCCAGGCGCAGGCTGCCGACCCGATCAGCCCGGCTGAATTGGCAACCAACGAAGGCATTCCCCACCCTGCCGTGATCGCTCACCGAGGCGCCTCCTACGACGCTCCGGAATCCACCGCCGCCGCCTACAAAGTTGCGCGCGACCTGGGTGCCGACTACCTGGAACTGGACCTGCAGCGCAGCAAGGACGGCGTGTTGTTCGCCCTGCACGACAACAACCTGCAGCGCACCACCGATGTGGCCACCAAGTTTCCCGAGCGTAAAGACGCGCCGGCCAACGAATTCACTTGGAAGGAACTGCAAAGCCTCGATGCCGGCAGTTGGTTCAACGCCGCCTACCCGGACCGTGCGCGTCCAGGCTTCGTCGGTCTGAAGATCCTGAGCCTGGACGACATCATCAAGATCGCCGAAGGCAATCCGCAGCACAAACCCGGCCTGTACATCGAGACCAAGGAGCCCAAGCAGTTCCCGGGCATCGAAGCCGACCTCAAAAACAAGCTGTTGGATAAAGGCTGGTTGAGCTCCGCCGGCTCCAAGCTGGGCAAGAGCAACACCGGCGTCGGCCAGGGCAAGGGCCGCGTAGTGCTGCAAACCTTCGAGACCGCCAGCCTCAAAGAGCTGCAGAAAGAAATGCCGAACACCCCGAAGATCCTGCTGTTGTGGGTGGGTGAAGGCAGCATCGAGCCGAAATCCAAGCAGACCTTCGCCGAATCCGGCGAGCCGACCAAGGCCGCCTACTACGCCAAGCAAGAACCGAAAGACGCCGCCGAGTTCGAAAAATGGGTCGACGAAGCCAAGAGCCTCGGCGCCATCGGCACCGGCCCATCCGCCGAGCTGACCGACCACGGCGACCAGAGCTATTCGGACCTGGTGAAGCCTGAAATGAACAAGCTGACCCACGACAAAGGTCTGCTGGTGCATGTCTACACCGTGGATGAGCCAGTGGATTTCGAGAAAGTGATGAAAGCCGGCGTCGACGGCATCTTCACCAACCGCGCCGCCGAGCTGCTGAAGTTCTACAAGCGCTGGCCGTCGTCCAGCGTGCAGGATTTGCTCAACGACTATAAGTACTGAGGCATCGTTGGTGTCAGTGCGCCATTAAGGATGAATTAAGTTGCGCCAGTTAATCTGGCGCCACTTAAACAGCTCACCAAAGAAGGACATACACCATGAAAACTTTGACCACTTTGTTCGCCGCAACTGCCCTGACGCTGACTGCCGGCCTGGCCCAAGCGGATGTTCGTCCGGATCATATTGAAGGCCTGGTCAAATCCGGCGCAGTGATGCCTTTTGACAAGCTCAACGCCGCGGCCGTAGCCACTCACCCTGGCGCGACAATTACCGACACCGAGCTGGACAACAAACACGGTGTAGCCGATCAATATGTCTACGACGTAGACCTGACCGACACCGCTGGCAAGAAGTTTGAAGTCAAGCTCGATGCCAAGACCGGTGCCGTGCTGGAAAACAAGCAAGACACCTGAGTTGAATCCTCAAAACCGCGCCACCTTCGGGTGGCGCGGTTTTTTTATGGGCGCTCGTCAGTAATGCCTGGAAAAAGCGCCGTCGCTATGAATCAAATTCCCCCGACTCAATTCAAGGTCGTTAGACTTCCCCGCATCAGCCAGGGCATTACGCCATCGCACAGCACACCGAGAACACGTCATGGAGCAAAAAGCCGTCGACATTGCCACCATTGGCCGAATCAGTGCCGTTCCCGCAATGCTCCAAGTGATCAGCGACATGACTGGCCTGCGCTTTGCCGCCGTTGCGCGGGTGACCGACGAAACCTGGACCGCCTGCGCTGTACTCGACCGCCTGGGATTCGGCCTCGGCGTCGGAGGCGAGTTGGACCTGACCACCACCATTTGCCACGAGATTCGCGGTTCCCATATCTCCGTGGTGATCGACAAGGCCAGCGAAGACCCGATCTACCACGACCACCACACACCGCGCCTGTACCACTTCGAAAGCTACATTTCGGTGCCGGTATTCCGCACCGACGGGCGCTTCTTCGGCACGATCTGCGCCTTGGACCCCAATCCCGCCATGCTGCGCAGCAGCACGATCCGATCGACCATGGAATCGTTTGCGCGGGTGTTGTCATTGCAGATCGAAGCCGAAGAAGCCGCGCAGCAAACACAAGCGCAATTGCAGGAAGAACGCAGTACCGCCGAACTGCGCGAGCAATTTATCGCCGTGCTCGGCCATGACCTGCGCAACCCGTTGTTTGCAATTAACTTCGGTGCCGAACGACTGCTGCGTAAATACCCGGACCCCGCCACCGATACCCTCGTGCGGCACATTCTCACCAGCGGCCGACGCGCCGCGCAGTTAGTGGAAGACGTGCTGGATTTCGCCAGGGGCCGCATGGGCAGCGGCATTCCACTGAACATCGGCGACTGCCAGGGGTTACAGGCGGCGTTGCAGCATGTGGTATCGGAAGTGCAGAGCGTGCACCCGCAGCGCGAGATTCGTGCGGATATCGGTGATCTGCAAGGGGTCAGTGGCGACCGCGACCGCTTGGCGCAGTTGCTGTCTAATCTGGTGGCCAATGCCATTCACCATGGCAGCCATGACGGCCCGGTGGAGGTGCGCGCGCAGGTTGAGGACGACCATTTCCACCTGTCAGTGAAAAACGCCGGCCAGATAAGCGCGCAAGCCTTGCCCCGGCTCTTTGAGCCTTACTCACGCCCAGCGACGAACACGCCCCAGGCCGGCCTGGGCCTGGGGTTGTATATCGTCAAGCAGATTGCCGAAGCTCATGGCGGTGAACTCAAAGTGTCCACCACCGCGGAGCACGGCACGATGTTTAGCTTCAGCCTGCCAACCGGCTGATCAGGCGCCCAGGCGCGCCGTCACCTCATTCAACTCACCGGACAAACCGCGCAGATTGTGGCTCGCGGCTTCGGTGCGTTGCACGTTGTCGAGGTTGGCCGTGGCCACGGTGGTGATCTGGGTGATATTGCGCGAGATGTCCTCGGCGACCGACGTCTGCTCCTCGGCCGCCGTGGCGATCTGGCGGTTCATGTCGCGGATCGCTTCCACCGCCTGAGTGATGTGGTCGAGCATGGCGCCGGCCTGGCTGACTTTTTCCACGCTGTCATCGCTGCACGACTGGCCGCTGACGATCGCCTCGGCCGCATCGATCGCGCCGGTCTGCACCGCCTGAATAATCTGGTTGATCTCGATGATCGACGCGGCCGTGCGTTGCGCCAGGCTGCGGACTTCATCGGCGACGACTGCAAAACCACGCCCCGCCTCGCCCGCCCGCGCCGCCTCGATAGCGGCGTTGAGCGCCAGCAGGTTGGTTTGCTCGGCGATGCCGCGAATCACTTCCAACACTTTGCCGATACGTACGCTGTCAGCTTCCAGGCGTCGGATGATGGTGCCGGTGTTGAGGATTTCCGTGCGCATCTGGCCGATGGTAGCGATGGTGACCTTCATCACTTCACCGCCTTCGCGGGCCGAGTGATCTGCCTCGTCGGCCGCGCGCGAGGCACTGGCAGCGTGGCGTGCGACTTCCTGGGCTGTGGCCGACATTTCGGTCATGGCCGTGGCCACTTGGTCGGTACGGTTGAATTGTTCTTGGGTGCCGGTAGCCATCAGGCCGGCAATCGAGTTCAACTCGCCGCTGGCGCTGACCAAGTCGGTGGCGCTGCGCTGCAAGCGGCTGAAGGTTTCAGCGAGGAAGTCGCGCAGCGTATTCGCGGCGGCGGCCAGGTGGCCCAGTTCATCCTGACGACGGCTGGCCACGCGCTCGGCAAAGCGGCCGTGGCTGAGTTGCGTGACGTAGTCGATCAAGCCACGAATCGGCAGGATCAGGTTGCGGTTGATCAGCCACAGGCTGAACAGGCCGATCAGCACACCAGACAGCAACATAATCGCCAGCCCCACCAGCACGGTGCGCTCGGCGTAGGCACTGATGGCCTGAGATTGCTGGCTGCCTTGGGCACGCAGGTCGCTGACCAGAGCGCTCATCTGCTCACTGGCGGCGCGGTCTACGCCTTTGACTGCCGTATCTCCGACGGTTGCATCACCACCCGCCGCCATATAGGCATCACGGCCCTTCTGATAGGCCACGCCCAGTTGCTGGTGCTCCAGGCGCAGGGTTTCGATGCGTCGGCTCAACGGCGCGTCGCTGCTGGTCTGGGTGACCAGGCGAGCGAGGATACTTTGCACATCGCGCTGCCGGTCCTGGAACTGGCCCCAATATTTCTCCATATCCTGAGGCTGCTTGCCGCGCAGCAGCACGTTTTTCCATTCCTGCACCTGCACCTTGAACTGCAGGTTGGCTTCGTCGATCAATTGCGAAGTGAGCAACGGCCCGTCAATCAAACTGCGATAACTCTGCACCCCGTTGGAGAGGAAGTTGAAACAGGCCAGGGCGATCAACAATATCGCCAGCAAGCTGCCACCGAGCAGCGACAGGATTTGTGCTCTCAAGGAGGTTCGCAAAACATTCATCGGGGAAAGCCTCGATACAGGTAAGTGGCGTGTGCACGCCTTGACCTCCCTGTCGACAAAGACACCGCACATCCCTAACGGTTGTTAATGAGCTGAATCGGCCGGAATAGAGCCTTCTTGAAGGGATTCGGACAAATGGTCAATAAAATGTCACGAATGCGAAATAAACCAACGACTGTCATAAAAATGTCAAACAACCCTGTAATTATTCGCCACGCGACCTGTGAAATGTCCTACAGGCCTTTTCTCTGCGAGCCTCCATGAATCACAGCATCGATCACAGCCATCAGGACTCCGATCTGTTTGGCTTGCTTTACGGTTTTCGTTTTCGCCCAGGTGTTAAGGGGGAGCAGATTGACTCGGCTACCGCCCTGGCGGCATTGAAGCAACCGCAGGACCCGGAGGAGTTCTTGTGGCTGCACTTGAACCTCGCCCACGCCGCCTGCGAGCGCTGGATGCAGGCGCACCTGGAACTGCCTGAAGAGTTTTTCGAGGCCCTTCACGAGGGCTCGCGCTCCACCCGCATCGAACACGTCGACTCGGCCTTGCTGGCGGTGGTCAACGACGTGGTGTTCAACTTCAGCAGCATGGTCTCGTCGGATATTTCCACGCTGTGGGTATGCGCTCGCAGCCGCCTTTTGATCAGCGCGCGGCTGCAACCGTTGCACTCGGTGGACAAGTTGCGCTCGTCGGTAAAGGCCGGAGAACACTTTCGCTCGCCACTGGAACTGTTGGTGCATTTGCTGCGCGACCAGGGCGAAGTACTGACGCAGATCGTGCGCAAGACCAGCATCAGCGTCGACCATATCGAAGACCAATTACTGTCCTCGCGCCTGTCCACCAACCGCGCCGAACTGGGTGCCGCGCGCCGGGTGCTGGTGCGCCTGCAACGCTTGCTGGCGTTGGAGCCGGGCTCGTTGCTGCGCCTGCTCAACCGACCGCCGCAATGGCTGCAAAAGGAAGACGTGAAGGAGTTGCGCAAATCCACCGAAGAGTTTGCGCTGATCATCAACGACCTGACGGCTCTGGGCGAACGCATCAAACTGTTGCAGGAAGAGATCGCCGCCAATCTCAACGAACAAAGCAGCCGCACACTGTTCACCCTTACGGTGGTGACGGTGCTGGCACTGCCGATCAACATCATCGCCGGTTTTTTTGGCATGAACGTCGGCGGCGTGCCGCTTTCACAAGACCCGGAAGGCTTCTGGATTTTGGTGGCGCTGGTCGCGACCTTTACCTTGATTGCCGGGCGTTGGGCGTTTCGCAGATTTTCAAATTGAAATGAGATCCGCTGTGGGAGGGGGCTTGCTCCCGATGAGAGTGTGTCAGCCAACACCTCTGCCAGCCCTGCCGCCGCTATCGAAGCCTCGCTGAAGCTCGACATCTCCCACAGGGATCGGTGGTGTCTATGAGTTTCGCGGCTGTGTGCGCTGCAAGACAGACTAATGGCGTGCCTGATTGACCAAACACTGACCTGCGGCAGCACCGTTGTAACATTCTGCAATGACTATGAACGACATCCTTCATCACCTGGATGCTCCGGCATGGCCACCCCTTCCCTGACTGCCTCCACGCACTCATCTTCCGTCGATTCAAAACCGCGCCTGGACAAGAAACCTGGCCTGGTGACCGTGATCATTTTCTTCGCCGTCCTCGCCATGGGACTGTTGTTCACCGCCTACAGCCTGATGCATGACATGCACGAACTGGGCACGGTGGTCACCACCTGGACGCCGTTCCTGCTGCTGGGCGTCGCGTTGTTGATCGCTCTGGGCTTCGAGTTCGTCAACGGTTTCCACGACACCGCCAACGCCGTCGCGACGGTGATCTACACCAACTCGCTGCCACCGCATTTCGCGGTGGTGTGGTCGGGCTTTTTCAACTTCCTCGGCGTGCTGCTCTCCAGCGGCGCGGTGGCGTTTGGCATCATCGCCCTGCTGCCGGTGGAGCTGATTTTGCAGGTGGGCTCATCGGCCGGTTTCGCGATGATCTTCGCCCTGCTGATCGCTGCGATCCTGTGGAACCTCGGCACCTGGTGGCTGGGTTTACCGGCCTCGTCCTCCCATACGCTGATCGGCTCGATCATCGGCGTCGGCGTGGCGAATGCCTTGATGCACGGACGTGACGGTACCAGCGGGGTAGATTGGGCCCAGGCGACCAAGATTGGTTATGCGTTGCTACTGTCCCCCTTGATCGGCTTTGCGTTTGCAGCCTTGTTGCTGCTGGCCATGCGCGCCTTTGTGAAGAACCGATCGCTGTACAAGGCGCCCAAAGGCAACACTCCGCCGCCGTGGTGGATTCGTGGCATGTTGATCGCCACCTGCACCGGCGTGTCGTTCGCCCACGGCTCCAACGATGGGCAGAAAGGCATGGGCCTGATCATGCTGATTCTGGTCGGCACATTGCCCATGGCCTATGCGTTGAACCGCACCATGCCCGCCGAGCAGTCTTTGCAGTTCGCGGCGGTGGCCGAAGTGACCCAGGCCGCCCTGATGAAAACCACGGCGCAGGCATTGCCCGGCGACCCTCGCCCCGTCCTGTCGACCTACGTGCGCACCAAGCAAGCCACACCGGACCTGGTGCCGGCCCTCGCCGCGCTCACCGGGCATATCGGCGAAGAAGTCAAAGGCTACGGTTCCCTGGCCAAAGTCCCCGCCGAGGCGGTCGGCAACGTGCGTAACGACATGTACCTGACCAGCGAAACCATTCGCCTGATGGACAAGGGCAAGGTCGGCAATTTCGACGCCGACACCCAAGACAAACTGCAGCTGTTCAAGCAACAGATCGACAACGCCACGCGCTTCATTCCGCTTTGGGTGAAGATCGCGGTGGCCATTGCGCTTGGCCTGGGCACCATGGTCGGCTGGAAGCGCATCGTGGTCACGGTGGGCGAGAAAATCGGCAAGACCCACATGACCTACGCCCAAGGTGGAGCGGCGGAAACAGTGGCGATGCTGACCATCGGGGCCGCAGATATGTATGGGTTGCCGGTGTCGACAACCCATGTGCTGTCATCCGGTGTGGCGGGGACCATGGTGGCCAATGGTGCTGGGTTGCAGATGCGGACGATCCGCAATTTGCTGATGGCGTGGGTGCTGACGTTGCCGGCGGCGATTCTTCTGTCTGGCAGCCTCTACTGGCTGTTCACCCAACTTTTCTGACACAACATAGATTGAAACTGTGGGAGGGGGTTTGCTCCCTCCCACAGTTGGATGTGTGTTGTGTCAGTTGTTGAAGAGTCCCGTCATGGCCTTGAGCCGCTTCTTGTACACCCGCCGCGCCTCAAGGGCCTCCTCCAGCGTCACCGCCACAAAACCCGCGCGCTGGTTGGGCTGCATCTGCCCGATCAAATCCAGATCGGCACTGATCACCGTGCCGATCATCGCGTAGCCTCCGCCCGACACCGCATCTCGATGCAACACAATCGGCTCCAGCCCCGCCGGTACCTGGATCGAACCGATGGGGTAGCAACTGTCGACAATATTCGACGGATCCGAGCCCGCCCCAAACGGCTGTTCCCGTGGTTCAAAGCTCAACGCGCTACCGCCCTTGAAGCGATAGCCGATACGGTCCGCTTCGGAACCCACGGTCCACGGTTCGGCGAAAAAACTGCTTTTGGCGGCATCGGTCAGGCGCTCGTAATACAGGCCAGGCACCACACGCAGGGTGATATCGCCCCCTACCGACCGGCGCAAGGCCATCGGCAAACTGTTGCCCGCCCGGCCCTGCCCGCAGAGCTCACCGATGGGCAATTCATCACCCTCCTGCAAGCGCCGACCTTTAAACCCACCAAGCGCGCCCAGGGTGTAAGTGGAGCGACTGCCGAGCACCACGGGCACATCAATGCCGCCGGCCACCGCCAGGTAAGTCCGTGCGCCGGCCTTGGGAAATTCGAAACGCAGCACCTGCCCGGCACGCACCTGGAACGCGGTGTCCTGATGCACCACTTCACCGTCAAGGCGCGGCGACATGAGCGCGCCGCTGAGTGCCACCAACGCATCCTGTTGGAATTCCAATTCAGGCCCGATCAAGGTGCATTCCAGGCCCGCCGCACCGACCGGATTGCCCACCAGATGGTTGGCCGCGCTCAGCGCGTATTGGTCCAGCGCCCCCGACGGCGGAATGCCCAAGTGGTAATAACCTTCGCGGCCAAGGTCCTGCACAGAGGTGGCGAGGCCGGGTTTGAGGACTTTGATCATGCCAGCGCCTCCTGCAGGGTTTTCGGATAGCCCATCGGGTCGGCCAGAAAGGCGTCGAGGGAAAATTCCACCGGGCGGATGCGCAGGTCGAAACGTCCTGCGTCCACCTCGGCGACGGCCAGGTCGTAGGCATCACGTTCTATGGGTTTGAACTGCACGATGTCACCGGGGCGAAAGAACACCATGTGCTCCTTGAGGTAGGCCAACTGCTGCGCCGGGTCGTAGATCGGTGCCGGGGTCACGCCGAACATTTGGTAACCGCCAGCGCCGCGCACCGAGTAGATACACCCAAAGCAGCCACCATGGCCGAGGGTGAGTTTGGGCGTGTCGGTGCGCGGGCGCAGGTATTTGGGCACCTGCAACTGCCGCTCACGCTCGACCATTTGGAACATGAACGGCAGACCCGCGACAAACCCGACCATCGACACAAACCACGGCGCGCCGCTGTGAGCGGCGATAAACGCGTCCACATCCGCCAGACCATTGATGCGCGCGGCGTACTCCAGGTCGGTGCCGCTGGGGTCTTGATGGCGATCGCGAAAACGCATCAGGGTTTCATGGGTCCAGGGGTCGTTGTACAGCACCGGGATTTCGATGATGCGCGTGCGCAAGGTGCGTTCGGCCACGGCCTGGGCTTCGGCGCTTTGCACGGCGTCGAGCAACACATGGGGCGCGATGCGGTCGGGGTCGAAGCGGATCTGGAACGAGGCATTGGCCAGGCACACATCCAGCACGCCTTCCAGCGCCAGGCGCTCCACCGCTCGGGTCACCGCCATGCCCTTGAAAAAGGCCTCCAACGACATGCTGTCGCTGACCTCGGCAAACAGGTGTTCATCACCGCCGAAGCTGTAGCGGATGGGGGTCGTTTCAGCCATGTCGCTTCCTCTTGGAATGGTTATGGAAAGGCAGGCAAAAAAGTAAGGGGTCGATCTTATTAGGGTGTTTTGACCGTGATACCCGCCTGGTCCAAGGCTTCGCGGGTGGCTTCCACCAGTTCCAGGGCGCCGGGAGTGTCGCTGTGCAGGCAGATGGAATCGAATTCGATAAACAGGTCTTCGCCTTCTACGGTGCGCACCAACCCCGTCTGACAAGCCCGCAGGACACGTGCCGCCACCGTTGCAGGATCAAGCGCGCGAACAGTGCGAGTAAACACGATGGAGCCCGTCAGATCGTACTCACGATCGGCATAAAATTCCCGGACCACCGGTTGCCCCAACTCCTTGGCCACCCGCCAGATCACCGAGTTGGGCATGCAGTACAGCAACAGCGTCGGTTCGATGAGTTGCAGGTTTTGCACCAGCAGCCGGGCCGCTTCTTCGTCACGGGCCAGGTGCATGTAAAGCGCGCCGTGAGGCTTGATATGTTGCAGCGTCACGCCTTGGGCGCGGGCGATTTCCCGCAGGGCACCGAGTTGGTAGAGGATATCGTCCACCAGTTCCTGGGCCGGTGCGTTGATATGCCGACGGCCAAAGCCGACCAGATCACGAAAGCCGGGATGGGCGCCGATGGCCACGCCCAGTTGCTTGGCGCGTTCTACGGTGCGGCGCATGGTGCCGGGGTCGCCGGCGTGGAAGCCGGTGGCGATATTGGCCGAGCTGATGTAGGCCATCAGCTCCGCGTCGACGCCATCACCGATGGTCCAGGGGCCGAAACCTTCGCCCATGTCCGAATTGAAATCCACTGCCTGCATCGGGGTCGCTCCGCCAGAAATGATGTTGGAAAAGTAGGCTGCGCCTTGACCCCTTGGGAAGATCTATTATCAGATGCCCTATCTTCTGAAAAACAGATATCGCTCATGTCGCTGACCTTGCGCCAAATCCGCTACTTCGTCGCCACCGCTGAGATCGGCCAGATTTCCCAGGCGGCGATCCACCTGAACATCTCGCAGTCGGCGGTGACCACGGCGATCAAGGAGTTGGAGGCGATGCTCGGCGTGCAACTGTTTGTGCGCTCGGCCCAAGGCATGAACTTGACCGATGCCGGGCGGCACTTTCTCAACCGCGCCTATGTGATTGTGCGCAGCGTGGACGATGCGCTGAACAGTCCATTGCCCGACTACCGCGCCAGCGGCGTCCTGCGGGTAGCGGCCAGTTACACCGTGCTTGGTTACTTCCTGCCCCATCACTTGCAGCGCATGGAGCATTGGCATCCGGACGTGACCATCGAGGTCTTCGAGCAGGAACGCCAGGCGATCGAACAAGGTCTGCTAGACGGCCAGTTCGACATGGCCGTGGTGCTCACCGCCAACCTGACTCACCCGGCGATCGTTTCCGAGATTCTGTTCAACTCGGAACGTCGCCTGTGGCTGCCCAGCCATCACCCATTGTGCGAGCGCGGCGCCGTGAGCCTGGCGGATGTCGCGCAGGAGCCCTACATCCTGCTGACCGTCGATGAAGCCGAACACAGCGCCATGCGCTATTGGGAACAGGCCGGGCAAACGCCTAAGGTGCGGCTGCGCACCAGTTCGGTGGAGGCAGTACGCAGCATGGTCGCCAATGGCAGCGGCGTGGCGATTCTGTCGGACTTGGTGCACCGCCCGTGGTCACTGGAAGGCAAGCGCATCGAAACCCTGACCGTCACCGACCCGGTCACGCCCATGAGCGTCGGACTGGCCTGGCACCGCGAGCGGGCATTTACCCCGGCGATGCAGGCGTTCCGGGATTACTTTCACGACGCGTTCCTGGCGCCGCAGCAACTGTCGGCGCGCCGTTAAAGATGGGCTTGCAGGGTGGCCGCCAACCAGTCCATGAACACGCGCACCCGCAACGGCAAATGCCGCTGGCCCGCGTAGAGCAAGGACACATCCAGCGGCGGCGCCGGGTAGTCCGGGAGCAGGGCAACCAACTCGCCACTGGCGAGCAAGTCACGAATACCCAAGGCCGGCACCTGAGTAATGCCAAAACCGCCCAGGCACGCCACGCGATACGCATCTGTGCTATTGACCGTCACCCGCCCGGCCATGGGGATGCGCTGCACCTTGTTGCCTTGCTGATACTCGAAACCGGCCGAGCGTGAACCCAACGGCCGCACGTAATGCACCAATTGATGCTGCGCCAGATCGGCCAAGGTCGCGGGCACGCCGTAACGTTGCACGTAACCCGCGCTCGCGCAGTTGATCATCGGCATGCGGCACAGCACGCGTGCGACCACGCTGTGGTCCGGCTGGGCGCCGACGCGCAGTACGCAGTCGAAGCCTTCGGCGAGCAGGTCGACCTGGCGGTCGGTGCAACTGATCTCCAACTCGATCAACGGGTGCGCGTCCATGAACTGCGACAAGCGCGGCAGGATCAGTTCCCGCGCCATCACGTTGGGCATGTCGACGCGGATGCGCCCGCTCAGTTGCGCTTCGTCCTGGCGAAACAGCCCTTCGAGTTCCTCCATATGCGCGAGCAGGTCCTTGCTGCGCTCGTACAACACGCGCCCGTCCTGGGTCGCCTGCACTTTACGTGTGGTGCGCTGCAACAGACGCGCGCCGAGCAGTTCTTCCAGCGCCTGCACATGCTCGGACACCGTGGAACGCGGCAGCCCCAGACTCTCGCCCGCCTGGGTAAAACTCGACAGTTCGGTGACCCGCACGAAGGTGCGCAGCAACTCAAGTTTGTTCATGGGATTGTTCGCCTTATCCGGCCAGTGATTCCGGTGTAGCCCTGTTTATCACGTTAGCAGCGGACAAATACACTCAGTCCCACGTTCACATCTGAAGAGGACTGCACCATGACCCGCAAAATCGCATTGATCACCGGCGCCAGCCGTGGCTTGGGTAAAAACGCTGCGTTGCACCTGGCGGCGCAAGGCGTAGACATCATCGGCACCTATCACAGCAAGGCCGACGAGGCGCAGGCATTGGTGGCCGAGATCGAACAATTGGGTGGCCGCGCCGCCATGCTGCAATTGGATGTGAGCCAAAGCGCAACATTCGAAGGTTTTGTCGGCGACGTGGCCGGCGTGCTCAAGGATGTTTTCGCACAGGATCACATCGACTTTCTGATCAACAACGCCGGGATCGGCATTCACGCCAGTTTTGCCGAGACCACCGAAGCCCAGTTCGACCAACTGGTGGCGATCCAATTCAAGGGCCCGTTTTTCTTGACGCAGAAGCTGTTGCCGTTGATCCGCGACGGCGGCCGCATCCTCAACGTCTCCAGCGGCCTGGCGCGTTTCAGCCTGCCGGGCTATGCCGCCTACGCGGCGATGAAAGGCGCCATGGAGGTGCTGACCCGCTACCAGGCCAAAGAGCTGGGTGGGCGCGGGATCAGCGTCAACATCCTGGCCCCTGGCGCGATCGAAACTGACTTCGGCGGCGGCGCTGTACGCGACAACGCCAACCTCAATGCCATGGTCGCGAGCAACACCGCCCTGGGCCGCGCCGGCTTACCGGACGATATCGGTGGAGCGATTGCCAGCCTGCTGGCCGACGGCAGCCACTGGATCACCGGCCAGCGCATCGAGGCGTCGGGCGGAATGTTTCTGTAGGAGCTTGTCGCGCAGTACGTCATAGCCCCAGTGATACACATAGGTGTACGGCAGGAAGAACAGCAATACACCTATGTCGAGGATAAATGCCTGCATCAGGCTGATGTTCAGCCACGCCGCAATCAGCGGTACGCACACCAAAATCAAGCCACCTTCAAACATGAGCGCGTGCAACACACGGGTCCAGCCATTGTTGGCCAGTTGCAGGCGTGCCTTGAGTCGGTCGAACAGGCCGTTGAAGATCACGTTCCAGGTCAGCGCCATCAGGCTGATCGCCAGGGTGACCATGCCCATTTCCAGGGCGGGTTTGTCCATGATCCACGCCAACAAAGGGGTGCAGATCAACAACGCCAGGGCTTCGAAACCAACAGCCTGGCAAACGCGTTCAGTGATGGATTTGGTAGGGTTCATGACCCGTCTCCGAGAGTGACGACGGTTGCCATCATTACCCTTTTAATCGATACTTCATAACCAATAACCATCGATCAAGGCGATAGTCATGGCCTCTAATGAAGTGCTGCAGGCGTTTGTGCAGGCGGCCACACAAGGCTCGTTTTCGGCGGCGGCGCGCAAACTGGGCAAGAGCCAGTCCACCGTCAGCGCGGCGGTAGCCAGCCTGGAGATTGACTTGGATGTGGTGCTGTTTGATCGCAGCAGCCGCAAGCCGACGCTCACGCCCGCCGGCCTGGTGTTGCTGCAACGCGCCGAGCAAGTCCTGGAAGCCAGCAGTCGCCTGTCGCTGGCCGCGAGTCAGTTGGCCATGGGATTGGAGCCGAAAGTCACGATTGCCATGTCCGATACCTATCAATCTGAGCGTTTCGAACTCGCACTCAAGGCCTTCGAGCAGCGTTACCCGGACCTTGAACTGGAATGGCTGATCGCCGAGTGCGAAGACTTGATCGCGCTGGTGCAGAGCGGTCGTGCGCAGATCGCGTTTGTCGAAGCCCAGGCGCATTACCCACCCGACCTCAGCCGCGCGCCCGTGGCTGAACGCACGGAAATCGCGCTGTTCGTCGCGCCCGAGCATCCGTTGGCCACGCTGCCGAACGTCGACGCGCAGCGCTTGCAGCAACACCGCGAACTTCGGCTGGCGAGCATCATCAACCCGAATGAAACCCGCCCCAGCGGCCGCGTTTGGTCGGCGCCGAGTTTTCTGATGCTGATGGAAATGGCCCAGCTCGGTTTCGGTTGGGCCGAGCTGCCGCGTTGGCTGGTGGAACGCTTTGGCAACACTGGGCTGGTGGAACTCCCAGTGCGCGGTTGGCCGCGACTGGTAGCGGTGGATGCGCTGTGGTCGCGGCAGTATCCACCGGGACCGGCGGGCAGCTGGATGCTGGCGCAGATGCTGGATGAGTGATCAGGCTCAGAGTATGTGGTGAATTGGCGCGCCTCGCTCAGGGCCAGCGCGCTCATCACTAAGCACTGTGTCGCCCTCAAACCCGCTAGACTGCGCGCTTCCTTGCAGCCGTTCGGACGTTCCGATGCAAACCCGCCTTGTCGCTTACGAGGCGCTCACTGCTGTGCAACGACAGCAAGCCAGCGCCATCGAAGTTCATCCCGAACAACTGCCGTTTTGCGGCGATATGTATTGCGCGCTCAATTCGCTGCTGGCCAAACCAAGCCCAGGCGTCAAAGGGTTCGCCCTGCTGGCCGATGACATTCCGGTGGCCTTCCTCTTGCTCAAACGCCCACCTTGCCTGCCCCATTGGGCCGATGCACACAGCGCCACGCTGCATGCGTTCCAGGTGGATCGGCGGCAACAAGGCAGAGGGTTCGGCAAGGCGTGTTTGCAGGCATTGCCGGCGGCAGCGATAGAGACGTGGCCACAGATCAAGGCGCTGGAGTTGTCGGTGGACACCGACAATGTGGCGGCGATGGGGTTGTATCTGGGCGCGGGATGGGTAGACAGCGGGGAGGCGTATAAGGGGCGAGTTGGGTATGAGCGAAAGTTAAAGTGGGTGTTTGGACGAGACGACCCCAGCCTGCTTTAAATATCCCAACGCCGATAAATCGACCACTCTGGCCCACCCTCCCTGGCTGTCCACTGTCAAAGTTCACAGCTATACAGGCGTTGCCGATTGCTCTGTACTGGAATGCCAAGGTAGTCGCTCAAGCGGTGCAACGAGCAGGCGTGGAAACGCTCAACGCCCAGCACGGAGACCCTCCATGAATACTCCACCGAGCAACAATACGCTTAACACTGCGGGGAGCCCGGATCTTTCCTTTGGCACCCCTCCACTCAAAGACGGTACCGTTATAAACACCCGCACCGCAGGGATCTCCCGAGTCCTCGAAGACGGTTCAACCATCACAGCAGGACCGTATAGCGAGCCGGATGGCCCCTTCATTGGCATCACCAAACAAACGCCTACGGGAGAGAACGACGCTCGATTCGGGCGAGGGCTGACGGCGATGCAGCAACGCCAAACCTTCATCGACATGCTCATTCAGCCTAATGGCAGGCAACTGTTACTGGCCACCCATATCAACAATGTGGCGGTCTCTATCAGTCGATTCAACGAAGCAAACGGCAATTCAGACTTCAGGTTCGGCAATAATGGCGAGGTGGTGCTGAATAAGCGGATTGAGTTGAATTTAAACAGCAAAGCCGGTTTAGCTTTACAGTCCGATGACAAGATCATTTGTGTATTTAATGACGGTACAAGCAGTTTTATCTATCAACTCAGCAGTTCCGGCCAGGAACTCAACTTCGGCTTTTTAGATCCGCTTGAAGAGCGCGGCGCCCTTATGGGCCCAGTATTGACCACTGAGAGGGGGTTTTTGATTGCGGGCTCTATAAACGGCAAGGCCCTTATTAAAGGATTCACACATGCTGGAGAAGCGGACACGGCTTTTGGTAACGCAGGTTACGTCCAATTGGAGCTTTCAGGTACCGGGGAAAAACAGGCCTCAGCGCTGGCCAAAGGACCCGATGGCCGGATAGTTGTCGTCGGCGGTGAGCACCGGTTGCCGCGCAAGCAGAACTTCGTGACGAGCCTGCTTGCCAACGGCCAACCTGATCCGCAGTTCAATGGCGGAATCCCCAAGGAGAACGATGCTCGTCATGGAAGTTATGACAGCGTGACGGTTCAACCCGATGGGAAAATCGTCGTCTTGTGGCGCAATACAAACGGCAGCCTCGTCGAACTGACCAGGTACACCGCGACTGGGCAGTTGGACCTCACCTTTGGCGATCAGGGTGTGGCCGATGCATGGCGCGACCCGCAATCAAGACCCCAAATCTCCAACATCAACAAGCTTGAATGGGTAAATGCGGGTGAAACACTGCAAACCAGCGGTGTGCTGGAAGGTGTCCACTCCTTCATCGGCCGCCTGCTCAGCCAGTGATACCCACGACTGAGCTGCCAACGCAGCTCAGTCGTGTGACATCAGGCCTTGACTACCGGCAACCAGATCTCCACCGTCCCCGTGCCTTTCCTCACGTCAAAATCAGCGCTGTAGCGTTCAAAATCCGGCCCTGCCACTTTGTAGCCCGAATGTGGCAACCACTCGAACATGATGCGCTCGTACGTCTGTTCCAAAGCCTGCACCGGTCCGTAATGCGGGAAAACCGCATAGTTGAGCGGTGGAATTTCAATGGCTTCGAAGTTGCTCGGGACGTCGCTTTTGCTCGGGACTTCCACCCCCGCCATGTAATCGAATTCGCCGTGATTGGGGTTATGGCAAACGCCATAGGTCACACCGCCGATGCGCTTCTTGATGTCCTTGATGCAGGTGTCGAACAACTCCCACAACTTGGGAATATCGCCCACCGTCGCCTTGGAATAACGCCCTTGTACCCCAGCAATCACCAAGGCCTTGCCTGCTTCCATTCGTGGCTCTAACGGTTGTTTTGTCTGCTGATCCATACGAACAGTCTCCTTCTTATGAGGGAACAAACCCGCATCGAGTATAGGGGCATATCCGTGCCGTACTCCATGCAGAAAATTTTCCTACGCATATGGACAACTGGCCATCATCGACCGTATTGTCTGCTCCGCAGGCCACCGCAGTGGCCGACGTCGCTCGGACGGTTCCGGGCGCTTACGTACTTCGAGGCAACAATGGCCGACCAAGGTTCGCCGCGCCGCTTTGCGCGCATAGATCGACTCCCCCCTTACGTTTTCAATATCACTGCCGAGCTGAAGATGGCTGCGCGTCGGCGCGGCGAAGACATCATCGACTTGAGCATGGGTAACCCCGACGGTGCCACGCCTCCCCATATCGTGGAGAAAATGGTTACCGTCGCCCAGCGTGAAGACACCCACGGCTACTCCACCTCCAAAGGCATTCCACGTCTGCGCCGGGCGATTTCGCGCTGGTACAAAGACCGCTACGAGGTGGACATCGACCCCGAGACGGAAGCCATCGTCACCATCGGTTCCAAGGAAGGCCTGGCGCATTTGATGCTGGCCACCCTGGACCAGGGCGACACGGTGCTGGTGCCCAACCCGAGCTACCCGATTCATATCTACGGTGCCGTGATTGCCGGCGCCCAGGTGCGTTCAGTGCCGCTGATTCCGGGCGTGGACTTCTTCGCCGAGCTGGAACGGGCGATTCGTGGGTCGATCCCGAAGCCGAAGATGATGATCCTCGGCTTCCCGTCCAACCCGACTGCGCAGTGCGTGGAGCTGGATTTCTTCGAACGGGTGATCGCCCTGGCCAAGCAGTACGACGTGCTGGTGGTGCATGACCTGGCCTACGCCGACATCGTCTACGACGGCTGGAAAGCCCCATCGATCATGCAAGTGCCGGGGGCCAAGGACATTGCGGTGGAGTTTTTCACCCTGTCCAAGAGCTACAACATGGCTGGCTGGCGCATCGGTTTCATGGTGGGCAACCCGGAACTGGTCAACGCCCTGGCACGGATCAAGAGTTACCACGATTACGGTACCTTCACCCCGCTGCAAGTCGCCGCGATTGCTGCGCTGGAAGGCGATCAACAGTGCGTGAAAGACATCGCCGAGCAGTACCGCCAGCGCCGCAATGTGCTGGTCAAGGGCCTGCATGAGTTGGGCTGGATGGTCGAGAATCCCAAGGCGTCGATGTATGTCTGGGCGAAGATTCCCGAGGCGTATGCCGCCATGGGTTCGCTGGAATTTGCCAAGAAGCTGCTGCTGGAAGCCAAGGTCTGCGTGTCGCCGGGGATTGGATTTGGCGAGTATGGGGATGATCATGTGCGCTTTGCGCTGATCGAAAACCAGGACCGGATTCGCCAGGCGGTGCGCGGGATTCGCGGGATGTTCCGGGCGGATGGGCTGGTCGCTAAAGCCTGACCCGATCCACCTGAACAAATGTGGTCAACATGTGGGAGGGGGCTTGCCCCCGATAGCGGAGGTTCAATCACTGCATCTGGTGACTGACCCACCGCCATCGGGGGCAAGCCCCCTCCCACATTTGCATTGGGTTTTCACCCTTGCTGCTGGTGTGTCTGTTAGACCACCAACGACAGCAGCATGATGAAGATCAACGCCACCACAGACAGAATGGTTTCCATCGCCGTCCAGGTCTTGAACGTCTCGGCCACGGTCATGTTGAAGTACTGCTTCACCAACCAGAACCCCGCATCGTTGACGTGAGACAGGATCAACGAACCCGCCCCCGTCGCCAGCACCAACAGCTCACGGTTAACCCCAGGGATCATCCCCACCACCGGCACTACGATGCCCGCGCCGGTAATGGTCGCCACGGTCGCCGAACCGGTCGCAATACGAATCACCGCCGCCACCAGCCAGGCCAGCAGGATCGGGTTGATCTGCGCATTCACCGCCATATGGCCGATCACATCACCCACGCCGCTGGTCACCAGCATCTGTTTGAAGCCACCACCGGCACCGATGATCAGGATGATCGCGGCCGTCGGCGCAAGGCTGGCGTCGAGCAGCTTGAGGATTTGCTTGGAGTGAATGCCCTGGCGGCTGCCAAAGGTGTACAGCGACAGCAGGAGCGCCAGCAGCAAGGCGGTGATCGGGTGACCGATCATGTCCATCCAGTTGCGCACCACGTTGCCTTCGGCAAAGGCGATGTCGGCGAAGGTTTTGAGCAGCATCAGAAACACCGGCAGCAGCACGGTGACCAATGTGATGCCGAAGCTTGGCAACGACTTGTTGTCGGTCTCGCGGGCCAGTTGATCCACCAGTTCCTGGGAGGGATTACCGGGGATGTACTTGGCGATGAACGTACCGAAGATCGGGCCGGCAATGATGGCGGTCGGCAGTGCGACGATCAGGCCATACAGGATGGTCTTGCCGATGTCCGCGCCAAACACGCCGATAGCCAGCAGCGGGCCCGGGTGCGGTGGCACCAGGCCGTGCACTGCCGAGAGGCCTGCGAGCAGCGGGATGCCGATCTTGATCAGCGACACACCTGTGCGGCGCGCGACGATAAACACCAGCGGGATCAGCAGCACAAAGCCGATCTCGAAGAACAGCGGGATGCCCACCAGGAACGCGGCGAACATCATGGCCCACTGGACCTTCTCTTTGCCGAAGGCGCGGATCAGGGTCTGGGCGATCTGATCGGCACCGCCGGATTCGGCCATCATCTTGCCGAGCATGGTGCCCAGCGCGAGGATGATGCCGACAAAGCCGAGCACCCCGCCGAAACCGTCCTGGAAGGCCTTGATGATCTTGTCCACGGGCATGCCCGAGGTCAGGCCGAGGAAGCCGGCCGCGATGATCAGTGCAATGAACGGGTGGACCTTGAACTTGGTGATCAGAACGATCAACCCGATGATAGTGACGACTGCGTCTAGCAGCAGGTACGACTCGTGGGACATGCCAAACATGGGGGGTCTCTCCTGTTTGTTGTTGTTATTAAAGCGGGTGTTGAATTTCTTGCCGGGGATAGCGCTATCTTTTCCGGCAAAAAATTAATGAGTTCGTTCAAAGCCGTGTTGCAGCCACCAAGCGTTGGTCTGCTCGGCCAACGCCTCGACACTGTCTTCACTGGCGTTGAGGGCCAGGGTCAGTGGCTCGCCTTTGGGCGATTCAAGGGTGGCGAACTGGCTGTCGATCAGGCTTGCCGGCATGAAATGGCCGGGGCGATGGGACACGCGGTCCGAGGCGACTTCACGGGTCAGTTCCAGGAATACGAAACCCAGACCTGGCGCGGCTTCGCGCAGGTGGTCACGGTATTTCTTCTTGAGAGCCGAACAGGTGAGCACCGGATGTTCACCCGCTTTAAGCGAGCGGCGCAGTTCATCGCACAGGATGTCGAGCCAGCCGGCGCGGTCGTCGTCGTTGAGGGGGTGGCCGGCGCTCATCTTTTCGATGTTCGCGGCAGGGTGAAAGCTGTCGCCTTCAATGGCGGTGGCGCCGTTCAGCCGGCACAAGGCCTCGCTGACACTGGTCTTGCCACAGCCGGCAACACCCATGATGACCAGGGCGGTAACAGGTTGACTCATGAAACACCTCAAGACGCAGATAGCGCTACCTTCGCACACCGTAAGGCACGTGCAAAAACAGGCTTTTCCCGCGCCGTCTTGTCATTTTTATGGAGTGACGCGTGCATCCGCTCCAATCATTTGAACCGGATCAGGCAACCCAAAGTTCAATAATTTGCAGCCATTTGGAGACAGCGCTACCTTAGTGCCTCGATTTTTGTTTGGCAAGCCGCCTGATGACCTCTAAGAACGATAAAAATACGCGCACCACGGGTCGCCCGACCCTCAACGAAGTTGCCCGCCTGGCTGGCGTCAGTCCGATCACCGCTTCACGCGCCCTGCGCGGCATCAGCACTGTGGCCATCGAACTGGTAGAAAAAGTCCAACAGGCAGCTGCCGAGCTCAACTACGTAGTCAACCCCGCAGCCCGCGCCCTGGCCTCAGCTCAAAGCCATTCGGTGGTGGTGTTGGTACCGTCGTTGTCAAACCTGCTATTTATCGAAACCCTCGAAGCCATCCATCAGGTGCTACGGCCTAAAGGCTTTGAAGTGCTGATCGGCAACTCTCACTACTCCCGCGATGAAGAAGAAAACCTGCTGCGCAACTACATGGCCTATCAGCCACGGGGCTTGCTGTTGACGGGCTTCGATCGCACCGAAAGCGCCCGACGAATGGTCGAGGCCAGCAATGTGCCTTGCGTTTACATGATGGACCTGGACCCTAACGCTGGCGTGAATTGCGTGGGCTTCTCGCAATTGGCCGCCGGTGAAACAGCCGCGGCGCATTTACTGTCCCGTGGCCGCAAGCGCCTGGCCTATATCGGCGCGCAATTGGACCAACGTACCTTGCTGCGTGGCGAGGGTTTCCGCCGCGCCCTGCAACAGGCCGGAATGTACGACCCGGCGCTGGAGCTGCTGACACCGCGTCCTTCTTCCGTGGGCCTGGGCGGTGAGTTGTTCCTGCAGTTGCTGGCCGCCCATCCGGACGTGGATGCGATCTTCTTCGGCAACGACGACCTGGCCCAAGGCGCGCTGCTGGAAGCCCTGCGCCATGGCATCAAGGTGCCAGAGCGCGTGGCGGTGCTGGGTTTCAACGATTTGCCCGCGTCGTCCTTTATGGTGCCGCGCCTGAGCAGCATCAGCACGCCACGCGAAGCCATTGGCCGCCGTGCGGCGGAGCATCTGCTCACGATCATGGCGGGCAACAAGGTCGCCAAGCCGGTAGTGGACATGGGCTTTGAGTTGCAGGTGCGGGAAAGCACCTGACCTTCAAGCCGAACGTGATCCATCGAGGGAGCTAGCCTGCCGGCTCCCTCAATTTGACCGCGCTCGCTTAACCTCCCCGGCCCCTGCTAGATTGTCCCTTCTCCACTGCCAGGGAAGCACCATGGGACACTCACTGAAAATCTTGGGCCGCACCTCTTCCATCAACGTACGCAAAGTCCTGTGGACATGCCACGAACTGGGCATCGAATACGTACGCGAAGATTGGGGCATCGGCTACACCCCCACCCAATCCCCCGAATTCCTGGCCCTGAACCCTAACGCGCAAATACCTGTGCTCATCGACGACCACGGCGTGCTGTGGGAATCCAACACCATCTGCCGCTACCTGGTCAGCCTCTACCAACGCCACGACCTCTTGCCCGCCGAACCCGCGCCACGGGCCAGGGTGGAGCAGTGGATGGACTGGCAAGCCACCGAGCTCAACCCTTCCTGGGGTTACGCGTTCCAAGCGCTGGTGCGTCAGAGTCCTGAGCATCAGGACCCGCAACGAATCGCAGCCGGCGTACAGGGCTGGAATGACAAGATGGGCCTGTTGGAACAACAGCTGACCAAAACCAACGCTTACGTCACCGGCGACGAATTCACCCTCGCCGACGTCCTTATCGGCCTTTCGGTGCACCGCTGGCGCATGACGCCCATGGAGCATCCGCCCTACCCCGCCATCGCAGCGTATTACGAACGCCTCAGCCAGCATCCGGGCTTCCAGACCTTCGCCCTCGACGGCCACAACTAAGGACATGCACGTGAAAGGACTCAACATACTGCTCACCGGCGCCTGCGGCAGAATCGGCAAGACGTTTTTCGAAGCCTCGAAAGACCGCTACCGCTTCACGCTTACAGACCGCGTAACGCCGGATTTTGACCTGGGCGACCATCGCTTCGTACACGCCGACTTGAGCGATAAATCCGCACTCGTCGCGCTGCTCGATGGCATCGACGTGATCGTGCACCTGTCGGGCATCCCCCATGCCAGCGCCTCGTTCGACGAACTGCTGCCAAACAACATCCTCGCCACCACCTACCTGTTCGAAGCTGCCGTGGCCGCCGGGGTAAAGCGTCTGGTTTTCGCCAGCAGCGCCCAGACCATCGAAGGCTACCCGGTGGATCGGCAGATCACGCCTGGCATGCCAGTGCTGCCCGCCAATCTGTATGGTGTGAGCAAATGCTATGGCGAGGCGCTGTGCGGCTACTACGCGGCGAAAACGCCACTGTCGACCATCGCACTGCGCATTGGCGCCTTTGAATTCCCCGAAAGCCACGACCTGAACAACGCCCGCGACCTCAGCGCTTGGCTCAGCCCACGGGATGCGGTGCAATTGCTGCAACGTTCGGTTGAAACTAAAGACGTAAAGCACTTGATCGCCCACGGCATTTCCAATAACCGTTTCAAGCGTCTGGACTTGAGCGAAACCACGCGTGTGCTGGGCTATCAACCGGTGGATGATGCGTTTCAGACATTCGAGATTCCCATCACCTACTGAGTTGCAGGCGGCAATGGCTGGCCGTCGATGGGCCAGCACTTGCCGCAACAGCCGAGCCGCCCCCAGCAAAACCTGGGCTTTTGCGCCCGGCACGCTATTTGCTCCAGCTGTAGCACCGTACATTTCCTCCAGGTGCCCGATCATGCTGGTTAACAACAACACCCAAGCCGTATCGACCGTCCAACAGCTCAAACGCCCCGATATGGATCCAGCCAACGCTGCCGCCAGTGCGCTGTACAGCGGCGCCGTTCAAGCCGCGCAGCAAAGTGTGACCGTACCGGTCGCGCAGAAGGACCTGGACAAAGCCACCGACCGTATCGACGAAGCCTTCGCCAAGACCCGCGTGCAGTTGCAAGCCTCCACCACGGCAACCACCTCCTCGACCGAGACGCCTGCCACCACATCCACCTCTGGCGCGCGCTCTGAATTCACGGAGTACATGAGCAAAACCCCGGCCGAACGCATCCGTGAGCAGTTGCTCAAGGAGCAGGGTTTGACTGAGGCGGATGTACAGAACATGTCCCTGGAAAAACAGGACGCGATTTCCAAGCAAGTGGCCGACCGGTTGAAGCAGCAACAAGAGCAGCAAGTAACGGCGAAAGCCACTGATCCTGCGCACTCGGTGAAAGAAACCCTGGCGGCAATCTAAGCCACACTTCGGATCAACCTGTGGGAGTGCTTGCGCCCTCCCACAGGGATTGGCTTTCCAAATTGGAAATGGATAGGTTGGCTATTGCAGTTGAAGGGTCGAATTGAACTGCCCGATCGCATCCACCACATGCCGTGACCCTTCCTGAATCTCCAGGATAACCTGCCCCGCCTCATTCGCCAGTTCCACCCCCAACCCCGTACGGCTCAAGCTCGACTGCATGCTCGACACTGCGCTCAACGACAGATCATGGTTCTTGCGCACCACCTCCACAATCTCCACCGTCGCGTGGCTGGTACGTGCGGCGAGGCTGCGCACTTCGTCGGCCACCACCGCAAACCCGCGTCCGTGCTCACCGGCTCGTGCCGCTTCAATCGCGGCGTTGAGCGCCAGCATATTGGTTTGCTCGGCAATGCTGCGGATGGTCTGCACAATGGCGCCAATGATGTCCGACTGCTTGCTCACCGCGTCGATGCTCTGTGCCGCCTGGTTCAAATTGTGAGAAATCTCTTCGATGATCTGCACGGTTTGCTGCACCACCTCCGATCCTTTGCGCGCGCAGGCGTCGTTTTGTACCGAGGTGGCGTGAGCCGAATCGGCGGCGGTGCGCAGGGTGGTCACTTGGTCGGTGATGTCGCTGGCGAATTTCACCACTTTGTACAGGCGCCCGTTGGTGTCGAAAATCGGGTTGTAGGACGCTTCCAAAAACAGGGTTTTGCCGTATTTGTTTTTGCGCTCGAAGCGGTGCGAGTGGTATTCGCCGCGATTGAGAGATGCCCAGAAAGCTTTGTATGCCGGCGACTCCACTTCGCTGCGATGGCAAAACAGGCTGTGGTGCTGGCCGACGATTTCATCCAGTGAGTACTGCACGGTCTTCAGAAAGTTGTTATTGGCCTTGAGAATCTGGCCTTGAGGGGTGAACTCGATCATCGCCATGGAGCGGCTGATGGCATCGATCAGGCTCTGGTTTTCATGTTCATGGTGGACCCGCGCGGAAATATCGGACGCGACTTTGATCACACTCTGTACGTGGTTGTCGCTGTCCAGCACAGGCATATAGCTGGCTTCGAGCCACACCTCCTGGCCGTGCCTGTTCAAGCGTACGAACGTGCCGCTGAGGGCCTCGCCCCGCGCCAGGTCGCGCCAGAGCTTGGCGTAGGCGTCGGTATGGGTGTAGGCCTCGTCACAAAAGATCCGATGATGCTGGCCGCGAATTTCCTCGGCGCTGTAGCCCATGGTTTTGCAGAAGTTGTCGTTGGCATCGAGTATCACCCCATCGCGATCAAATTCGATCATGGCCATGGAACGGCTGATAGCGGCGAGTTTGGCGTTGGATTCGGTGAGTGCACAGGAGAAACGCTGGATTTCAAGCAGGTCAGACTTGTGATGGAGGTTGAACATGTCGGACACCCTTAAGTAACCCGCGCCTGGCTAGGCGCATTCCATTCATCAGTTGGATAGTGCTGGCAGACCTTTATGGGATAACCATCCGAAACGCTTTACACGCCGAGCGTCATCAACGGTTCTGGGTGAGCATAGACAGGGCTTGGCGCTATGCAAGGCCACCAGTCAGCCATTAGTTATGGCAAGGCGGGGCAGGAAGGGAGGTTGAGCGCGGGGCAGGGAACGGCCAACAGAGCGGGTTGCGTTGGCCGCTTAAAATCCTTCAGTTGAACGGTGATCAGTGACCGAACAGGCCGCTCTCGGATTTCTTGGTTTTTTTGTCGGCGCGTTTTTCATCGGCGGTCTTTGCCGGTTTCTTCTTCGCTGCTTTCTTTGAATCCATACCTTTGGCCATGATGCGTGCTCCACTGAAAGGGGATGTAACACTGGGTATAACACCGATCACCCGCCAGAAGGGGTTTATAATCCGCGCCCCTTTATAAAGCCTGTCTGAACACCATGACTGAGTTGTCCATTGATCTGCTGGCAGAGCCTCTGTGGCCGCTGCTGAACAAGTTCTACCGCAGCCACGACTCGTCGATGAAGGCTCTTAAAGGTGGGCGTTTATGGGTGGCGCGCGATGGTGAAATTGTCGCCGGGCTGTGCCTGTCGCCGGTGGTAGGCGGGCAATGGCTGACCGGAGTGTTTGTGGCTCCGGCGTATCGCCGCCAAGGGTTGGCGGCGCGCTTGATTCTTCAGGCAATAGCTGATGTGCAAGGCACGGTATGGCTGCTGTGCCATCCAGACCTGGAAAGCCTGTATCAGCGCATTGGATTCACCCAGGATACGATCCTGCCCCAATCCCTCAGCGAACGGCTGGTGCGTTACAAGCGCAACAAACCGATGATCGCCATGGGCTTAGAACCGTTGGTGAGGTCGACCTCAGATAATGTGTGATCGGCCGGTAAAGCGCCCATGCTAGCCTCGGCAGCACAGTGGCCTTTACCAGGATGATCATGAAACCGACGCTTGCAGCCCTCGCCCTCACCGCCCTCCTCGCCCCGGCCTTGAGCCAGGCAGCCGACGCCCCCATCAGTGCCCAGCAATACGCCAGCGTGCTCGCCGGCAGTTGGCGCGACCCAGCAAACAGCGCCCGCGATGGGTATCGGCATCCACAGCAGACCTTGGAATTCTTTGGCCTGGGCGCCAAACAGAGCGTGATCGAAATCACCCCCGGCGGCGGCTGGTACAGCGAGGTACTGGCGCCGTTGCTCAAGGACCAAGGGCACTACATCGCTGCGGTGCAGGCCGCGAGCAGCAGCGCTTACGCGCGTACGTCCGAAGAAAACCTCAAGAAAAAATTTGCCGCCGACCCTACGCGTTATGCCAAGGCTGAGGTGATCGAGTTCGACCCCAAGGCACCGGTATTCGGCAAACCGGCCTCGGTCGATACGGTGCTGACATTCCGCAATGTGCACAACTGGGTGCTGGCTGATACCGACAGGGCCACTTTCAACGCGTTCTACAAGGTGCTTAAACCCGGTGGCGTGCTAGGTGTTGTGGATCACCGCGCCAAAGACGGAGCGTCGCTGGAAGACATCAAGCACAGCGGCTATCTGACCACAGCGTATGTGGTGAAACTGGGCACCGACGCGGGCTTCAAACTGGAGGGGCAAAGCGAGGTGAATGCCAACCCTAAAGACACCAAAGACTACCCGGAGGGCGTGTGGACATTGCCGCCGGCATTGAAGCTGGGAGAGCAGGACAAGGCCAAGTATGTGGCGATTGGCGAATCGGATCGGATGACGTTGAAGTTCGTGAAGCCGACCCGATAACCCGATGTGAAGCGCGATTCAAATATGGGAGGCGCTTCGCCTCCCACATTTTTTCAGTGTGTCTGGGGGTTACTCGTCAGCCGTTGGGTCCATGTCGGGGAACATCACTTCGATAAACCCGAACTTGCTGAAGTCGGTGATTCGCGACGGATACAACCGGCCAATCAGGTGATCGCACTCGTGCTGCACCACCCGCGCATGAAAGCCGTCGGCAGTGCGGACGATCGGCTCACCCTTGGGGTCGAAACCTTCGTAGCGGATCTGCTGGTAACGGTCCACTGCGCCGCGCAGACCGGGTACCGACAGGCAACCTTCGTAGCCCTCTTCCAGCACTGGGCTGAGCGGCGTGATCAACGGATTGATCAGGATAGTCTGCGGCACCGGCGGCGCGTCCGGGTAGCGCTCGCTGGCTTCAAATCCAAAGATCACCAGTTGCAGGTCGACTCCAATCTGCGGCGCCGCCAGACCTACACCGCCGACGTGCTCCATGGTCTGGAACATGTCGTCGATCAATTGCCACAGCTCGGGGCTGTCGAACATCTCCGGCGGAACCGGTGGCGCGATACGCAGCAGGCGCTCATCGCCCATTTTCAGGATTTCACGAATCATTGATCAGGCTCAACGGGGGTGGGCTTGGAGTGGTCACGGCCTAGGCCTGAGACGTGCTGTTTTTCATCGGTGTGGCCGGGTTCATCGAACTCTTTTTCACCGGGATCTTTACCCTCGGCCGACATGTGTTCGATCACGGCATTCATCTCCGCGCCGAGCAGCAGCACGGCAGCGGAAATATAGAAGTACAAAAGCAGGACGATGATCGCACCGATACTGCCATACATGGCGTTGTAATCGGCGAAGGTTTTGACGTAGTAGCCAAACCCCAGGGAGGCCACGATCCACACCACCACTGCGAGCACCGAGCCTGGGGTGATAAAGCGGAATTTCTGCTCGACGTCAGGCATCACGTAGTACATCAACGCCACGGCAAACATCAGCAAAATCACGATCAGCGGCCAACGCAGGATGGTCCACAAGGTGACCACGAACTCCTGCATGCCGATCTGCCCCGCCACCCATTCCATCACTTGGGGGCCGAGCACCATCAACGCCGCAGCGGCCAGCAGCATGCCGGCGATACCAATGGTGTAGAAAATCGACAGCGGAAAACGCTTCCAAATCGGCCGCCCTTCCACCACGTCGTAGGCTGCGTTCATGGCGCTCATCATCAACCGTACACCAGCCGACGCGGTCCACAGCGCAATCACGATACCCACCGACAGCAGGCCACCCTTGGACTGCTGCAACTGGTCGATCACCGGGTTGACCTGCTCCAAAGCCTGGGGCGGCAACACCAGTTCCGACTGCAGGCGCAGCCAGGTAAAGAAGTCTGGCAGGTGCAGGAAACCGATCAGGGCAATCAGGAACAGCAGGAAGGGAAACAGCGAGAACAGCATCTGGTAGGCCAGTGCAGACGCGTAGGTGGACATCTCGTCGTCGACGAATTCCTTGACGGTGCGTACCAGCACCTTGTGCAGCTTGAGACCATCGAGAACCGGAAAGATCATAGCGTCTCCTTTCGCCGCAAAGAGGGTGAGATCGTGGGCGACTCAGGGGCCGTTTTCTACATCAAAGTAGCCCATATGGCGACTTTGAAACAATTTCGAAAGTTTAGTTGCAATAAGGGATACAAAAACGGCCATCCGTGGATGGCCGCCGGGCTGTACGAATACAGCCAGTGATACAGACTTACTTGGTCGCTTTTTTGACCGCATCTTTGGTATCGCCGACTGCTTTCTGCACTTCGCCTTTCTTTTCCTGAATCACACCTTCAGCTTGAAGCTTGTCGTTGCCGGTCACTTTGCCGACGCCTTGCTTGATGTTGCCGATCGCTTCGTTTGCCAAGCCTTTTGCCTTGTCCGATGTGCTGCTCATGGTATTTCTCCGAAAGAACAATCAAGGGTTTTGGTGATTACACAAAGATTGACCAGAGGCCGTTCGGCAGAGTTTCAATTATTTTCAGCGGGCATTTCGTCCAAAACGGCAGGTTTGGCTTTATGTTTGGCGGCCAACCCACGAGAATGCGCGGCACATTCAGGCTATAACGCTGAATAACAGATCCCGTAGGAAGGTTATGAAACTCAATAAAGCACAGGCCATCGCCCGTAGAAACCAGGAACTGGGCGGTGCCGTACTCGGCGTCAACAACTGCCATTTCACCGACCTGGACCGCAAGCGCAATATCTGGTGGTTCGACCTGCCGCTGGGCCGTATTGCGGTGGGCCATTACGAGTGGATTCACTTGTTGATGCACAACGCCGAGACGGACCAGTTGCTGCACCTGAAGGTGCCAACGGCGTTCCTGCGCGAGCATATCGAAGGTCTGGTGGTGCGCAATTCGGGCAAGCGCAAGCCCGAGATTACGTTGGAATTGAGCGCGGACAAGGATTCGTTCCTTAAAGACGTACGCCCAGCCGGCGCTAACGTGAGCTTCGCGCATTTCGCCCTGTAAGCACCGGATTTAAAGGTGGAAGGCGCGGTGCGACGATATGACTTGCTCTCGATAGCAGAGTGTCAGTCACTGACTCTGGTGACTGATCCCTCCCTATCGGAGGCAAGTCGAATCGTGGTACCGCCCATCCCACATTGGATTGCATTCCAATCCAGTCATAAAAAAACCCGCATCGGCGGGTTTTTTATCGGCTTACTTTTTCAGGCCCAGCTTCTTCAACTCTTCATCACGCAATTCACGACGCAGGATCTTACCCACGTTGGTGGTCGGCAATGCGTCGCGGAACTCGACAGCCTTGGGCACCTTGTAGGCGGTGACGTTGGCGCGCATATGCTCCATCACCTGATCCTTGGTGAGGGTGGCGCCCGGCTTGACCACGATGAAAAGCTTGATGATCTCCCCCGATTTCTCATCCGGCACGCCGATGGCCGCGCATTGCAGCACGCCCGGCAGCCCTGCCAGTACGTCTTCCAGCTCATTGGGGTACACGTTGAAACCTGAGACCAGGATCATGTCCTTCTTGCGGTCGACAATACGCATGTAGCCGTCCGGCTGGATGATCGCGATGTCGCCGGTCTTCAGCCAGCCTTCGCTGTCGAGCATCTCGTCGGTGGCGTCCTGGCGCTGCCAATAGCCCTTCATCACCTGCGGGCCCTTGACGCACAGCTCGCCAGTTTCGCCCAGCGCCAGCTCGGTGCCGTCATCGGCAATGACTTTGCACACCGTGGACGGCACCGGAATGCCGATGGTGCCGATCTGGATGTGCTGGATCGGGTTCACAGTGGCTACCGGGCTGGTTTCCGTCATGCCGTAACCTTCGCAGATGCCACACCCGGTCACGGCCTTCCAACGCTCGGCGGCCGCCAGTTGCAGGGCCATGCCGCCCGACAGGGTGACCTTGAGTGCAGAGAAGTCCAGCTTGCGGAAGCCTTCGTTATTGCACAGCGCCACGAACAAGGTGTTGAGACCGACAAAGCCGCTGAACTTCCACTTCGACAGTTCCTTGACCATTGCCGGCAAGTCACGCGGATTGCTGATCAGGATGTTGTGGTTGCCGATCAGCATCATCGCCATGCAATGAAAGGTGAACGCATAGATGTGGTACAGCGGCAGCGGCGTGATCAGGATCTCGCAGCCTTCATTGAGGTTGGAGCCCATCAGCGCCTTGCACTGCAACATATTGGCAACGAGGTTGCGATGGGTGAGCATCGCGCCCTTCGCTACGCCGGTGGTGCCGCCGGTGTATTGCAACACGGCCACGTCACTGCTCGCCGGGTTGACGTCGTTGACTGGTTGGCCGTTGCCCTTGGCGAGTACGTCGTTGAACTTGATCGCCTGTGGCAAGTGGTAGGCCGGGACCATTTTCTTAACGTACTTGATGACGCTGTTGATCAGCAGGCGCTTGAGCGGCGGCAACAGGTCGGCGACTTCGGTGACGATCACATGCTTGACGGCGGTCTTGGGCACGACCTTTTCCGCCAAGTGGGCCATGTTGGCCAGGCAGACCAGGGCCTTGGCACCGGAGTCGTTGAATTGGTGTTCCATTTCCCGCGCGGTGTACAGCGGGTTGGTGTTGACCACGATCAGGCCGGCACGGATGGCGCCGAATACCGCGACCGGGTATTGCAGGACGTTGGGCAGTTGCACGGCGATGCGATCGCCGGGTTTCAAGTCGGTATGTTGTTGCAGGTACGCGGCGAAGGCGCCGGACAATTCGTACAGTTCACCGTAGGTGATTGTCTTGCCCAGGTTGCTGAAAGCCGGTTTGTTAGCGAAGCGCTGGCAGGACTGTTTCAGTACCGCCTGAATATTTGGATACTCGTCTGGATTGATTTCTGCAGCAATCCCGGCGGGGTACTTATCCTTCCAAAAGTCTTCGTTCATGGAAGCCCACTCCTCAGCGACGCGAATTCATCATCGCATTTGATGCGATTATTATTGGTGTATGTTTTTTTAGGTGAATCTGGCGCTTTCAAGCAGGCCTAGACGTCACAAAGCGCGCCGAGAGTAGCAGCTTTGCCAAGGGCCGACTAGAGCCAAAAGCGGGCCTTACAGTCATAAACTCGACTGTAGGACAATATTTAGTCACAATTATTTTGGCGCTCGAATTACCCACTGAAAGGCTCTGGAATGGGGCCTTCAGAACAATCAAAACCAAATGAGGGAGGGGGCTTGCTTCCGATTGCCGTGGTTCAGTCAATACATTCAGTGACTGATACACCGCTATCGGGAGCAAGCCCCCTCCCTCATTTGATTGCATTTCAATTCATGGTCAGGCGATGTCGCGTAGCTCCCTGCGCAGAATCTTGCCCACTGGCGTCATCGGCAACGAGTCTCGTAACACAATCTGCTTGGGCACCTTGTACCCCGTGAAGTTGGCCTTGCAGTAGGTCTTCAACTCCTCAAGGCTCACGCCTTCGGCACGCGCCACCACAAACAACTTAACCGCCTCCCCCGTGCGCTCGTCCGGCACGCCGATCACCGCGCAGTTGGCCACGGCCGGGTGCGCCATCACCACGTCTTCGATCTCGTTGGGGTACACGTTGAAACCCGAGACGATGATCAGGTCTTTCTTGCGATCGACAATGCGTACAAAGCCATCCTCATCGATCACCGCGATGTCGCCGGTCTTGAGCCAACCCTCAGCGTCCAGGCTCTCGGCCGTGGCGGCCGGTTGCTGCCAGTAGCCCTTCATCACCTGCGGGCCCTTGATGCACAGCTCGCCGCGTTCGCCCAGAGGCAACTCCACGCCTTCGTCATCAATCACCTTCATCGCGGTAGCCGGCACGGGAATGCCCACGGTACCGAGGCGCGATTTGTTGCCGTAGGGGTTGGTGCACGCCACCGGTGAGGTTTCTGTCAGGCCGTAGCCCTCGCCAATCGTACAGCCGGTGACTTGCTGCCAGCGTTCGGCCGTGGCCTTGATCAGTGCCGTACCACCGGAGTTGGTGAGTTTGAGGTGGGAGAAATCCAGGGTCTTGAATTCCGGATGGTCCATCAACGCCACAAACAGCGTGTTAAGCCCCAGCAGCCCGGTAAAGCGCCACTTTTTCAGCTCCTTGATAAACCCGCCGATGTCCCGCGGGTTGGTGATCAGTACGTTGTGGTTACCCGTGACCATCATGCACATGCAGTTCGCGGTGAAGGCATAGATGTGGTAAAGCGGCAGCGGCGCGATCATCACCTCCTGCCCTTCCTTGATCAAAGGATGGCCGTCGTCGCCGACCTGAGACATGCACGCACGCGCCTGCTGCATGTTTGCCACCAGGTTGCCATGGGTGAGCATCGCGCCCTTGGCCAGGCCGGTCGTGCCGCCGGTGTATTGCAGCACGGCGATGTCATCCAGGGTCACGGGGTGACGGGTCACCGCCAGGCCCGAGCCCATGCGCAGGGCACGCTTGAATGACACCGCGCGCGGCAGGCTATAGGCCGGGACCATCTTCTTGACCTTGTCGACCACGGTATTGACCAGCCAGCCTTTGGCGGCGGGCAGGAAGTCGCCCATCTTGGCTTCGATCAGGTAGTCGATCTCGGTGTCGTTGCACACTTCCTGTACCCGCGAACCAAACAGGTTCAGGTAGACCAGCGCACGCACGCCGGCGTCCTTGAACTGGTGGCGCATCTCGCGCGGGGTGTACAGCGGGTTGGTGTTGACCACGATCAGCCCCGCGCGCAAGGCGCCGAACACGGCAATCGGATAATGCAGCACGTTGGGCATCTGCACTGCGATGCGCTCGCCGGGCTTGAGGTCGGTGTGCTGTTGCAGGTAACCGGCGAACGCCGCACTCTGGCGCTCAAGCTCGGCGTAGGTCAGGGTGATGCCCATGTTGCTGAATGCCGGACGGTCGGCAAAGGCCTTGCACGAGCGCTCGAAGACTTCGATCACCGACTTGTAGGCCGTGAGGTCGATATCGTTGGGAACGCCCGCCGCGCGTTTGTCATTCCAGAAACCAGGTTGCATTATTCTTGTCCCCTTACCTGAGTATGTCCGGCCGCTTATAACAAGCGGAGCTTTGGGGACGTTAGCAGCTATGACCAAACAGGCAAATACGCTAAATCGTGTCATTGATTGTATGAATCTTGCCGCTGATGCGTAGGCAGATACCCCGCCCCTCGGCAGATCAGCTATACACTGCAACGACCCATAGCAAAGGAAGCGCCATGAACCACAGCACCTTCTGGCTGACCGCGAATGACCGCAGCCGCCTGTACGTCAATCAATGGATGCCCGACGGCCCGGTTCACGCCGTAGTCATGCTGTCCCACGGCATGGCCGAGCACAGCGGGCGTTATGGACGCTTGGCCGAAGCGTTATGCAGCGCAGGCTATGGCGTGTATGCACCGGACCAGCGTGGCCATGGACGTACCGCCGACGAAGGTACGCTGGGGTTGTACGCCGAGAAGGATGGCTGGAACAAAGTGGTAGGCGACCTGGCAAGCCTCAATCAACACATCGGCCAGCAGCAACCAGGGCTGCCGATCATCCTGCTGGGCCACAGCATGGGCAGCTACATCGCCCAAGCCTACCTGCTGCACCACAGCGCCAGCCTGCACGGGGCAATTCTCAGTGGCTCGAATTTCCAACCGGTAGCGCTGTACCGCGCAGCGCGGGTGATCGCTCGGGCCGAACGTCTGCGCCAGGGTGTACGGGGGCGAAGTGCGCTGATCGAGTTCCTGTCGTTCGGCTCGTTCAACAAGGCCTTCAAGCCCAACCGCACGGCGTTCGACTGGCTCAGCCGTGACCCGGATGAAGTGGACAAATACATCAGCGATCCACTCTGCGGCTTCCGGTGTACCAACCAGCTGTGGATCGACCTGCTTGGCGGCTTGCAGCAAATCAGCAAAGCGTCCAATCTCGCCCAGATTGATCCGGGCCTGCCGATCCTCGTGATGGGCGGCGAATGTGATCCGGTGAGTGAGGGCAAGCGTCTCAAAAACCTGGCCCACGCCCTGCGTGAGGCCGGCTGCCAGCATCTGCAATTGAATGTGTACCCGCAGGCGCGTCACGAAGTGTTCAACGAAACCAACCGCGACGCCGTCACCGCGGATGTGCTGACGTGGCTCGACCAGGCCCTGACCTTGCGCAGGCCAGCCCGCTGCGAATAACTTTTCTTTTAAAATCAGCCGTTTAAAATCGGCCGATACTTACCGTTTAGCCACAGGATGCACCTTTAGATGACTCAGGTAACCAACACCCCGTACGAAGCCCTTGAAGTCGGCCAGACCGCCAGCTACAGCAAGACCGTCGAAGAGCGCGACATCCAGTTGTTCGCCGCCATGTCCGGCGACCACAACCCGGTGCACCTGGATGCCGAATACGCCAAGGCGACCATGTTCAAGGAGCGTATCGCCCACGGTATGTTCAGCGGCGCCTTGATCAGCGCGGCCGTTGCCTGCGAGCTGCCTGGGCCGGGCACTATCTATATCGGCCAGCAGATGACCTTCCAGAAGCCGGTCAAAATCGGCGATACCCTGACCGTGCGTCTGGAAATCCTCGAGAAGCTGCCGAAGTTTCGCGTACGTATCGCCACTCGCGTGTTCAATCAGCGTGACGAGTTGGTAGTGGATGGCGAGGCGGAAATCCTCGCGCCACGCAAACAGCAGGTCGTGACCTTGACCGAGCTTCCGCCGATCAGCATCGGCTGAGTCTGGTTTCAAGGCCAACGCCATACAAATGTGGGAGGGGGCTTGCTCCCGATTGCGGTGTGTCAGTCATTGAAATATCGACTGATCCACCGCTATCGGGGGCAAGCCCCCTCCCACAGTTGTTACACAGCAGGGCTTACGACTGAGCGCGAGCCTGGTTACGCAGGGCTTTCACCTGGTCGTGGTTGCGCTGTACGCCGTGATACTGACGCTCAACCAAGTCACGAATGCCCAGCAGGTTGTGCTTGTTGATCTTCTCGATCGCTTCTTTATAAGCCTTGAGTGCGTGGTCTTCGCCGCGCTCGGCTTCGTTCAGCACAGCCTCTTCATCTTTACCGGTAACCATCGACTTTACGTCGACCCAGCCACGGTGCAGGGCGCCGGCCACACTACCCGAATCTTCCGGATCACCACCCAGGGCACGCACGGCGGTTTTCAGCTCGGCGGCGGCGGTTGCACAGTCAGCGGAACGCTTGGCAAACAGCGCCTTGAGTTCTGGGTGTTTGATGTCTTCGGCGCATTCTTTGAAACCTTTCTGGCCGTCGATGCTGGTCTCGATCAGGTCATTGAGTACGGAGATCGATTCTTTATTGATGTCAGTCATTTTTCAATTCCTTAGGCAGGTTACGAAGGGTTGTCTTAATGATTGCAGCGCTCGTGCCAGGTTTTGAAAAACAACTTTTATGTTTAATTTCAACAACTTAAAAATATTTGAACGATCTGTATGTACGTTATTTGCATGATCTGTCATTTGGCCTTCATGCAGAATGCCTGTATTTTCGAACGTCTCGACTCACGCCATTGAATCCCCCATGAACCCCGAAAAACTCGAACTGCTGATCACCCGCGAAATGCCCTTCGGCAAATACAAGGGCCGGATCATCGCCGACCTGCCGGGTCCTTACCTGAACTGGTTTGCCCGCGAAGGCTTTCCCCACGGCGAGCTGGGCGGTTTGCTGGCCTTGATGCAGGAAATCGACCACAACGGCTTGTCGGAACTGCTCGAACCCTTGCGCACTAAACACGGCAAGCCCGCCCCGCGCCATTAATCAGGAACTGCGCCATGCAAGGGAATGCAAACAACGAACGTCACTGGCACGCCATCGCTCAGCGGTATGACCTGGAACCGGGTCCGATCAATCTTGAAAACGGCTACTTCGGGCGCATGAGCCGCGCAGTACAGGCGCAGTATCTGGACCATGTGGCGTTTATCAACCGCAGCAATTCGCTGCACGTGCGCCAGCGCTTTGAACAGGGCGAGAACGTCGAGATCCGCCGCCAATTGGCCGAATTAATCGATGTAGATCCTGAGTCGGTGGCCTTTACCCGCAATGCCACCGAAGCGTTGCAGTCGCTGATCCGCAACTACAACCGTCTGCAACCGGGCGACCAGGTGTTGATCAGTGATTTGGAGTACGACACCGTCAAGGGCGCCATGCGTTGGCTGGCCGGGGTTCGCGGTGTAGAGGTGATCGAGCTTTCCCACACGCACCCGGCCAGTTTCGACAGTCTGTTGCAGACCTATCGCAGTGCCTTCGCTGAGTACCCGCGTTTAAAGCTGATGGCGCTGACTCACGTCACCCACCGCACCGGCCTGGTGATGCCCGTCGCAGCCATCGCCAAGGCGGCGCGTGAACATGACGTCGACGTGATCCTCGATGGCGCCCATGCCCTGGGCCAGATCGACTTCAACCTCGCCGAGCTGGGTATCCAGTTCGCCGGCTTCAACCTGCATAAATGGATCGGTGCACCGCTGACCCTGGGCTTTCTGTATATCGCTCCGGAACGCCTGGCAGACATCGATCCGGACATGGGCGAATTCCACTACCCCATCACGGATGTTCGCGCACGCACGTCTTACAGCACGCCGAACTTTCCGGCGCTGATGACACTGCCATTGGTATTTGAAGAACATCGGGCATTGGGTGGCGCAGCAGCCAAAGGTGCTCGGGTGAATTACCTGCGCAATTTATGGGTAAGTCAGGTGCGACCACTGAAAGGCATTGAGGTCCTGACCTCGGATGATCCACGGCTGTATTGCGGGATTACCGCGTTCAAATTCGTCGGCCGCGATCAGCAGGGCATGGTCGATCGGTTACTCAAAGAGTACGACCTGTTTGCCACCACGCGAACCGGAGCAGCGTTTGGCACGTGTATTCGAGTGACGCCAGGGTTGGTGACCTCCGCGCAGGACATTCATGCGCTGATCAACGCTATTACCGAGTTGAGCGCCGAATAAGCGCTTTTCTACAGGCAAAAAAAAGCGGTACACCGACCAAGTGCACCGCAAAAATGCCGTTAAGCACAGCAACAACGATTCGGTAAATCAGATCAATCCAGCAGCGCCAGCGCCTCGGCGGTGACTTCCTGGATACGGGCCCAGTCGCCGTTCTTGATCCACTCAGGGTCAAGCATCCAGCTACCGCCTACGCACATCACGTTTTTCAACGCCATGTAGCTCTTGATGTTGGCCGGGCCAACGCCGCCGGTCGGGCAGAATTTCACTTCGCCGAACGGGCCGCCCAGAGCCTTGATCGCCGCCACGCCGCCGCTGACTTCGGCCGGGAACAGCTTGAAGCGGCGGTAGCCCAGGCCATAGCCTTCCATGATGCCGGAGGCGTTGCTGATGCCTGGCAGCAAAGGAATCGGGCTGTGCACCGAGGCTTCCAGCAGGTCGCGGGTAATCCCGGGGGTGACGATAAATTGCGAGCCAGCCACTTCGGCCGCTTCGAGCATGTGACGGTCGAGCACGGTGCCGGCACCAGTGCACAGTTCCGGACGCTGCTCGCGCAGTACCTGAATGGCCTTGAGGCCGAACTCGGAACGCAGGGTCACTTCCAATGCGGTCAAACCACCGGCTGCCAGGGCATCGGCCAGCGGCAGGATGTCCTGTTCGCGGGCGATGGTAATCACCGGCAGGATCCGCGCCTTGGCGCAGAGGCTGTCGATCAAGGCAACTTTATCCGCCATGGACACGGTCGGTTGGGGGCTTTTCATAGCGGCTGATCCTTGGCTCATGGGCACCAGTAAATCTCTAAAGTAGGTTGCAAAAACGCGCGAATCGGCATGGCAGCAACGTCGTCACTGGCCAGGGCGGCGCTCAAGGTGGTCAATTTCGAACTGCCGGAAATCGACAGCACGGTGTAGTTGGCCGTGGCCAGCAACGCGCGACTCATGGTCAGGCGCTGGTGCGGCACGGTCGGCGCCAGCATCGGCCAGCAACGGCGGGTACCGTCGGCCTGCAACGCTTCGGCGAGGTTCGGACTGTTGGGAAACAGCGATGCGGTGTGACCGTCATCGCCCATGCCCAGTACCAGCACATCAATGGCTGGCAACTCGGCCAGCAGGCGATCGGCCTGCTCGGCAGCGTCTTCTAGATTGGCGGCGGCGCTGTACAGACTCAAAAACTTGGCCTTGGCGGCCGGGCCTTGCAACAGATGCTGTTTCAACAAGCCAGCATTGCTGTCGGCATGTTCCACCGGCACCCAGCGCTCGTCGGCCAGGGTAATCGTGACCTTGGACCAGTCCAGGCCTTGCTTGGCCAAGTTCTGGAAAAACGCCACAGGGCTGCGGCCACCGGACACAACCAGGGTCGCTTCGCCACGGGCACTGATGGCCGTGCGCAGTTGCTCTGCCACGTCATTGGCCAGGCCGTCCGCCAGTTGCACTGGCGTGCGGTACTCATGGGCAGTTACGCCACGAGGCAGTTTCAATTCAGATATCGCCATACCAAGACCTCCCATCCCGCGTGATCAGTGCAATGGAGCTCATCGGCCCCCAGGACCCCGCCGCATACGGCTTGGGCGCATCACCGGATTTTTTCCACCCGGCGATCAACTGGTCACACCACTTCCACGCGGCTTCGATTTCATCTTTACGGACAAACAGGTTCTGATTGCCGCGCATCACTTCCAACAGCAAACGCTCGTAGGCATCGGGGATGCGCGCGCTGCGATAGGTGTCGGAAAAATTCAGTTGCAGAGGCCCGCTACGCAGTTGCATGCCCTTGTCCAGGCCCTGCTCCTTGGTCATCACACGCAGGGAAATCCCTTCGTCCGGCTGCAAGCGGATGATCAGTTTGTTGCTGATCTGCAAGCGCTGCTCGGGGGCGAAGATGTAGTGAGACGGTTCCTTGAAATGGATGACGATCTGCGACAGCTTCTGCGGCATGCGCTTGCCGGTGCGCAGATAGAACGGCACCCCGGCCCAACGCCAGTTACGAATATCGGCCCGCAGTGCGACGAACGTTTCGGTGTCGCTCTGGGTGTTGGAATTCTCTTCTTCCAGGTAACCCGGCACCGCTTTACCGGCGCTGTAGCCGGCGATGTACTGGCCACGTACAACCTGAGTGGTCAGGCCATCCGGACTGATCGGCGCCAGGGCCTTGAGCACCTTGACCTTCTCGTCACGGATGCTGTCGGCCGACAAATCGGCCGGCGGGTCCATGGCGATCAGACAAAGCAGTTGCAACAGGTGGTTCTGAATCATGTCCCGCAACTGGCCTGCCTTATCGAAGTAGCCCCAACGGCCTTCGATACCGACTTGCTCGGCCACGGTGATTTCCACGTGGGAGATGTAGTTCTGGTTCCACTGGGTTTCGAACAGGCTGTTGGCGAAACGCAGGGCGATCAGGTTCTGGACGGTCTCTTTGCCCAGGTAGTGGTCGATACGGTAGGTGCGGTTTTCCGGGAAAAACTGCGCCACGGCATCGTTGACCTTGCGCGAGGACTCCAGGTCCGAACCGATGGGTTTTTCCAACACCACGCGGGTGTTTTCCGCCAGGCCGACCTTGGATAGGTTCTCGCAGATCGCGCCGTACACCGCGGCCGGGGTGGCGAAATAAGCGATCAGGCGTTGCTCGGTACCCGCCAGTTCAGCCAGGGCCACGTAGTCGTCGGCCTTCATGAAGTCGACGTGGACATAAGTCAGGCGCGCCAGGAAACGCTGGGCGATGCTTTCGTCCAGTTCGTTGCCGACATATTTACGCAGTTCTTTTTCGATATGAGCCAGGTGCTGCTGCTCGGAACCGGCTTCACGGGCCAGGGCCAGGATGCGCGTGTCGTCGTGCAGCAGCCCAGCGCCATCAAGTTGATAGAGGGCAGGAAATAACTTGCGCAGCGCCAGATCACCCAAGGCGCCAAACAGGGCAAAGGTGCAGGGTTCTACGGTTATCGAAGGCATGATGTTTGTTCTTTTATCAAGTTAAGCTACAAATACCTTTTTTCAAGGCATCACTCAAGGAAAAATGTAGTAATAACCACAACATTTTCCCGAAATACGCATTCCGAGTGGTGGTGTTCAGCTACCCTCAGTAGGATAGGCCACCGCGAAAAGCCACTCGTCGATTGGCTGCCGCCCTTTATTTGCATCGTCGCCCGAAGGAAAGACTGAATGGACCGCGTGCGAAATCTTCTGGAACAGATCCGGAACCGCCTCGAAGAATTGAACAAGGCTGAGAAAAAAGTCGCCGAGGTCATCCTGCTCAACCCGCAGCAGGCGACCCGCTTCTCTATTGCCGCCCTTGCCCAGGCCGCTTCGGTCAGTGAACCGACGGTCAACCGTTTCTGCCGTTCGTTCGGCGTCAGCGGTTACCCTGAACTCAAATTGCAGTTGGCGCAAAGCCTGGCCAGTGGCGCAGCTTATGTCAGCCGTGCCGTGGAGGCCGATGATAACCCCGAGGCCTACACCCAGAAGATCTTTGGCAGCGCCATTGCGTCCCTGGACAGCGCCTGCCAGGCCTTGGACCCGAACCTGATCAGCAAGGCCGTGGACTTGTTGATCCAGGCGCGGCAGATCCACTTCTTCGGCCTGGGCGCGTCTGCGCCGGTGGCCATGGATGCGCTGCACAAGTTCTTCCGCTTCAACCTGTCGGTGACCGCCCACGCCGACGTGCTGATGCAACGCATGATCGCCTCAGTGGCGCACACCGGCGAGCTGTTCGTGATTATTTCCTACACCGGGCGTACCCGCGAGTTGGTGGAAGTAGCGCGTATCGCACGGGAAAACGGCGCATCGGTGCTGGGCGTGACTGCCGAGAATTCACCGCTGGCAAAGGCCAGTACCGTGAGCCTGAACATTCCGCTGCCGGAAGACACCGACATCTATATGCCGATGACCTCGCGGATCATTCAGCTGACGGTGCTGGATGTGCTGGCCACCGGCATGACGTTGCGCCGTGGCGTGGATTTCCAGCCGCATCTGCGCAAGATCAAAGAGAGTTTGAATGACAGCCGGTATCCGGTTGGGGATGAGTTCAACTAAGCCAGTCTGTGTGTTGGCTTCACTGGCCTCATCGGGGGCAAGCCCCCTCCCACATTTGAAATGTATTCACAAATCAAACTGTGGGAGGGGGCTTTCCCCCGATAGGGCCATCAGCCACACCGCTAAACCCCAGCCCGCGCCTGCAAGCTGAGATGCGCCCGCTCCCCCGGCGCCAGACTTGCGCCAGCCATCGCCGACTCCACGCACACAAACCCCGACGCCTCGTTAAAACTGACCCCCAGCAACGGCCGGCTGCCTGGATGCCACACCACGGTGTCCGCACTGTCGCCAGTGTCGATACACAGTTCACGCTGCCAGGCGTGATCCTTGAGCTGCAGTTCACCCTCGTGCTGGAACACCCGCTGGCACCCACCGTCCACCCGCAATTCGCCTTCCTGCTGACAAGCCTGACGATTGAGCTGGTCATAACCTTGGGCGCCGTCGAGCCCAGACAGCGCTATCTCGTCGACGTGACCAATACGCCAGTAAGCGTGCAAAGCATGGCTCAACTGGCATGGGAGTTCGTCTTGATGCTCGGTGCTCAGGCGCAGTTCCAGGGTTTCGCCCAGGTGCGCGTGCAGGTCGACCTGCCAGTCGCACAACTGCAATTGCCAGTGCAGGCGTACACCGTCGTCGTCGGTGCTGCTGTCGAGCAGTTTCCAGTCGATCAATCGCGCCCAGCCATGGGATGGCCACGCGTTCTCGCTCGGGTGACGGCCGTACCACGGCCAGCACACCGGCACGCCACCACGGATAGCGCCGACTTGCGGCCACTTGGCCGCGCACCACAGCCAGGGTTTCTGGCCACGGGGTTGGAAATGCAACAGTTGCGCGCCCTGCCGGCTGAACACCGCCTGACACAGCGGATGGTCAATCACCAACACATCGCGCATCTGAAAGCGCTCCCAGGCGAACACTGGACGCTCGCGCAAGGATTTGAAAAAGCGTTGCAGCGGATGCTCATGCATGTGCCACGGTCCCGAATATCACAGTGCCACCCAAAAAAAAGCGGATAGCCATGGCTACCCGCAAATGCGCACAGAGAGAAGGAGCTTATCGCAACAACGTTAGAACGTAGACTGAATTTTCAGGCCAGCCACCAACGCGTTGTCGACTTTATCCACGCCGCCCGGTTGGACAACGTATTGCAGGTTGGGACGCACGGTCAGCCAGTTGGTGACGTGGAAGCCGTAGTTGATTTCGAAGTTGTACTCGGTTTCGCGAATCGGCGTGTACAGCGCACTGTCATAGTCACTTACGCCATTATCGGCGTTCAGCAGCTCAGCGTTCTTCTTCACATCATTGTTGACGTGCAGACGAGCAGCACCAATGCCGACGTCATCTTTTGGACGCGCGTCGAATGGACCTTTGTACACCAGCATCAAGGACTGGTAGTTGTCGACCAGGTTGGTTTCCTTGTCGTGGAAAGTGGCGTTCGCTGCGATGTTCAGGCCGCGCGAAGCATCGCCGTTGTGCGTGGTGAGCTGCTGTTGTGCAACGAACCAGTAGCCTTTCTTGCTGCTGCGGGTACGGAAGTCTGCGCCAGTGAGGACCGCATTGCCGCCGTTGACGTCTTCACGCACGTCCGGTGCATCAGCCGCGCTCTTGTAGTAACCCACACGGTATTCGCCCGGCAGGTTGTTAACTTTCGGCGACCAGACCAATTCCACCGGAATCACGGTGCCCTTGGTGCCACTGCCGCTGAGCTTGAAGCCATTGCCGTGCTCAAGCTGCGATGGGTTCTGGTTGTAGGCACCGATCTGCGCGTACAACTCAGGCGTGATGTTGTACTTAACGCGAATGGCCGCCTGGCTGACAGGCCAGTTGTACCAAGTGTTCACGTAGTTACCGACTTGCGAGCCGCAGAACGACAGGTTCTGGAAGTCGCATGGGAAGGTGTTGAAGTCTTCGCCTTCACCGAAGTAGCCGAGCTTCACATCCAGCTTGTTGTCGAACATCTGGTGTTGAATCCAGAACTGGGTCAGACGCACCATGTGGCCACGACCGTAGACTTCCATCGACGAGCTCAGCGTGCCGGCACGCGGATCGCCAATGCGGTCGTTGGAGATGTTCTGGCCATTACGGTTGGTCAACTGGATCTTAGCCTGAGTGTTATCCCAGCCCCACAGCTTTTGCAGATCCAGTGCTACGCCCAAACCAAACTGGTCGGAGTAACGACCAGTCTTGTCGTCGTTGTAGCCACCATGCAGGTTGGCGCCCATCTCCCCAACGTAGTCGGCCTTGATATCGATACCTTGCTCGATCAGCTTGGTACGCTCGCCGCCCCAATCGCCGGTCATCCACTTGGAATCGGCGCTGAATGCATCGGCCGCCATCGCATTGGCGGACAATACCAGGGCTGCTGCTGCTGACAGTTGGCAGATCAGCCGAGTGTTGTTGTGTTGCTTTTTCATCCCTACATCCTCGTCTTTATTGTTATTAAACTGTTTTTATCTAACGCGGGTTACATTTTTTAACTAAAACAACGACTTATATCGTTCAGCGGCCCTTGAACTGAGCCACGTTATCGGCATGTCCCTGTGTCGGCACTGAGGCAGCAGTGCCCAGACGCTCCCCCGTCTTGGCGTCGAACAGCAACACCTTGGCCGGATCGAATTGCAGGGTCAGGGTCTCGCCCACCTGGGGTGCCACATCGGGCGCCAGGCGGCAGCAGACCTTGGTGTCATTGAGTTGCACGAACACCAGGGTGTCCGGTCCGGTTGGCTCGGTGACCTGAACTTCGGCACGAATGCTCGATGCGCTGTCGCCCTCGCCTGTCGCCAACATGATCTGCTCCGGGCGCAGGCCCAGGATCACGTCGCGGTCTTCAAGACCCGCATCCGTCACGTTCAGCGCCAGCTCACAACGGGCCTGGCCACTGTCGAGCAGTGCCACCAGGCGACCGTCCTTGCGTTGCAGCCGCAGAGGTACGAAGTTCATCGGCGGCGAACCGATGAAGCTCGCCACGAACTGGTTGGCCGGGTTGTTGTAGATCTCTTTCGGCGTGCCGAACTGCTGGATGATGCCGTCCTTCATCACCGCCACTTTGTCGCCCAGGGTCATGGCTTCGATCTGGTCGTGGGTCACGTAGACGGTGGTGGTTTTCAGACGCTGGTGCATCAATTTCATTTCGGTGCGCATCTCGACGCGCAGCTTGGCGTCGAGGTTGGACAGCGGTTCGTCGAACAGGTAAATCTTCGGCCGACGCGCCAGGGCACGGCCCATGGCCACGCGCTGTTGCTGGCCGCCGGAGAGTTGGCCCGGCTTGCGGTTAAGCAGGTGTTCGATTTGCAGCAGCTTGGCCACGCGCGCCACTTCGGCGTCGATGTCGGCTTGCGGCATCTTGCGGATCTTCAGGCCAAACTCGATGTTCTCGCGCACGCTCATGGTCGGGTACAGCGCGTAGGACTGGAACACCATGGCGATGTCGCGATCCTTGGGGCTCATGCCGCTCACATCCTGGTCACCGATCATGATCGCGCCGCCGGTGATGGTCTCAAGACCGGCGATGCAGTTCATCAGCGTGGATTTACCGCAACCCGAAGGGCCGACCAGGATCAGGAATTCACCTTCCTTGATCGACAGTTCGATGTTCTTCAAGGTGTCGGGCAGGCCGGCGCCATAGGTCTTGTTTACATTGCGAAGTTCAAGCGTAGCCATGATTACCCCTTGACCGCGCCGGCCGTCAGGCCGCGCACGAAATACTTGCCTGCGATCACATAGACCAGCAGGGTCGGCAGCCCGGCGATCATCGCCGCCGCCATATCCACGTTATATTCCTTGGCCCCGGTGCTCGTGTTGACCAGGTTGTTCAGCGCCACCGTGATGGGCTGGGAGTCGCCACTGGAGAACACCACGCCGAACAGGAAGTCGTTCCAGATCTGAGTGAACTGCCAGATCAGGCAGACCATGATGATCGGCGTCGACATCGGCAGAATGATCTGACGGAAGATGGTGAAGAATCCTGCACCGTCCAGGCGCGCAGCCTTGATCAGCGCATCCGGAATGCTCACGTAGTAGTTACGGAAGAACAGCGTGGTGAACGCCAGGCCGTAGACCACATGGATGAACACCAAGCCTGTGGTGGTGCTGGCCAGGCCCATCTTGCCGAGGGTGAACGACGCGGGCAGCAGCACGGTCTGGAACGGCAGGAAGCAGCCGAACAACAGCAGACCGAAGAACAGCTGCGAGCCACGGAAGCGCCAGAACGACAGCACATAACCGTTCAATGCGCCGATGGCGGTGGAAATGAGTACAGCCGGAACGGTGATCTTGATCGAGTTCCAGAAGTAACCATCGACGGTGTCCCAGGCCTTGACCCAGCCGATGCCGGTGACCACGGTGGGCCAGCTCAGCAGGTTGCCGTTGGTGATGTCTTCCGGGGTCTTGAAGCTGGTGAGCAGCATCACCACCAGCGGCACCAAGTACAGCAGCACGGCGAGGATCAGCACTGCGTAAATCGCGATGCGGCTCAGGCTGATGGACGGTTTAGAGGCGAGACTAGTCATTACGTTTGGTCCTCAGCTCGGAGTAGAGGTAAGGCACGATGATCGCGAGGATCGCACCGAGCATCAGGATTGCACTCGCCGACCCCATGCCCATCTGGCCACGGCTGAAGGTGAACGAATACATGAACATCGCCGGCAGGTCGGACGAGTAGCCCGGACCTCCCGCGGTCATCGCCGCCACCAGGTCGAAGCTCTTGATGGCAATGTGCGCCAGGATCATCACCGCACTGAAGAACACCGGACGCAGGCTCGGCAGCACCACGCTCCAGTAGATGCGCGGCAGGCTCGCGCCGTCGATCTGCGCGGCGCGGATGATCGATTGATCAACGCCACGCAAACCGGCGAGGAACATCGCCATGATGAATCCGGAGGCTTGCCACACAGCAGCGATTACCAGGCAATAGACCACACGATCCGGGTCGATCAGCCAATCGAGACGGAAGCCTTCCCAGCCCCAGTCACGCAGGAGTTTGTCCAGGCCCATGCCCGGGTTGAGCAGCCATTTCCAGGCGGTACCGGTGACGATCATCGAGAGCGCCATCGGGTACAGGTAAATGGTGCGAATGAAGCCTTCGCGGCGGATTTTCTGGTCAAGGAAAATCGCCAGCGTCACGCCGATCACCAAGGTGATGCCGATAAACATGCCGCCAAACAGCGCCAGGTTCTTGCTCGCCACCCACCAGCGATCGTTGTCGAATAAACGCTCGTACTGCGCCAGACCCGCCCATTTGTAGCTTGGCAGGAACGTGGATGTGGTGAACGACAGCACAAACGTCCACAGGATGTAGCCGTAGAAGCCCACCAAGACGATGAACATGCTGGGCGCCAGCACCAGTTTGGGTAGCCAGCGCTGCAGTGCATCGAACGGCGAGGCTTTGCTGAACACAGCAACAGAACTCATGGGGAAATCCAATACAGGGAAAAAGGACTACAGGAACAGGCCTTGTGAGGGGTTAGGGGTCCCCCTCACAAGGTCAGCTTTTACTTGGCTGACTTGATCGCAGCGCCGAGTTTCTTGGCGGTGTCGGCCGGGTCTGCTTTCGGGTCGTTGATGAAGTTGGTCACGACATCAAAGAACGCGCCTTGCACGGCCAGTGTGGTGGCCATGTTGTGCGCCATGCTTGGCTGCAGGCCGCCAGACTTGGCGTCTGCCAGGAAGTCCTTGGCAGCGGTCTGGGCGCAGGAGTCGAAGCCGAGTTTGTCCATTTCATTGAGCATGTCAGTACGAACAGGGATCGAACCCTTGTTGATGCTGAACACTTTCTGGAAGTTTTCACCCAGCACGACTTTGGCGATGTCCTGCTGACCGGCAGCGGTGCCTTTGTCTTTCTGCTTGAACACCGCCAGGGAGTCGATGTTGTAGGTGAAGGCTTTGTCGGTACCCGGGAAGGCTACGCACTCGTAGTCTTTACCGGCGACTTTCTTGGCGGCAGTCCATTCGGACTTGGCCCAGTCACCCATGATCTGCATACCGGCCTTGCCGTTGATGACTTTGCCGGCTTCGAGGTTCCAGTCCTGGCCTTTGCCATCGACGTCCATGTAGGTCGCGACTTTCTTAAGCTCGGTGAGGGACTTGACCATTTCCGGGCCGGTCAGCGCGGCGTTATCCAGGTCAACCAGGGCTTTCTTGTAGCCATCGGCACCCATCACCGAGAGCACGACCGCTTCGAACACGGTGCTGTCCTGCCAAGGCTGGCCACCGTGGGCGAGCGGAATAAAGCCCGCAGCCTTGAGCTTGTCGCCGGCTGCGTAGAATTCTTCGAGGGTGGTTGGGTTCTTGGTGATACCGGCTTTCTTGAAGACTTCCGGGTTGATCCACAGCCAGTTCACACGGTGAATGTTGACCGGCACGGCGACGTAGTCACCGTCGTACTTCACAGTGTCGGAGACTTTCTTGTCGAGCAGGGAGTCCCATTTTTCTTCTTTGGCGACGTCTTTGAGCACGTCAGTGTCGAGCAGGCCAGTGGACGCCCATTCCTGGATATCGGGGCCTTTGATCTGGGCAACGCCGGGAGGGTTACCGGCGACCGCGCGGCTTTTGAGCACGGTCATGGCAGTGGCGCCACCGCCGCCTGCAACGGCACCGTCTTTCCAGGTGAAGCCGTCTTTCTCGACTTGGGCCTTCAGGACATCTACAGCCGCTTTTTCGCCACCCGAGGTCCACCAATGCACAACTTCAACCGTACCTTTGGAGTCGGCGGCAAATGCACTGAGGGGAAACAACGAGGCAACGGAAATAGCTACGGCGAGGCGATTAATCGCGTTCATCTGAATACCTTTTCTTGTTGTTATGCATGCAAGTCTAGAGCTTGCGCTGCACGGAGTTTAAACATGGTTTTTTCGAGCGCGGGTAACAAAGGGACGCACAAATGTCACCAGTTGGTGACATAGCGCCCAGCGCTTAATGCGCTGGTCATGCTCGGTGCCAAGGGCAGTGCAGGCAGCACCACCGCTTGCCAGGCATGGTACAGGTCCGGCTTGCCACCCCAGATAGTGCTGCTGGGCTGGTTATGCGGGTTGAGTTCGTGGTGCCAACTGCCGTGAATGCGGTCGATAAAGTGGGTTTCGCAGAACTCCCAGAAGCGCCGATACCAGGTTTCGTAATGCAGTTCGCCAGTGCGTTTAAGCAAGGCTTGGGCTGCGGCGCAGGCTTCGGCGTGGGTCCAATGCAAGCGTTCGCGCACCACCGGCTGGTGATTCCAGTCCAGGGTGTAAACGATGCCGGGGGCGCCATCCACGGCCCAGGCGTATTCGCAGGCGCTGGCGAACAAGCCTTTGGCGTCGCTCACCAACCAATCTGGCGTGGCCAGCCCCGCTTGCAGGCGGGCGGCCTCCAGGTGCAGCACCAGCCGCGCCCATTCAAAACCGTGGCCTGGGGTGATGCCGTAGGGGCGGAAACCGTCGGCGCGGTTATCTTCGTTGTAGTTCAGCAACGGGCGCCAGTGCGGGTCGAAATGCTCGATGACCATAAACTGGTTACCGGCGGCGTGGGTGTGGATCACGCGCTCGACTATACGCAGTGCACGGTCCAGCCAGCGGGTATCGCCCGTCACATCGGCCAAGGCAAGGAAGGCTTCGGTCGCGTGCATATTGCTGTTGGCGCCGCGATAGGCTTCGACGCCACTCCAATCCTGAGCAAAGGATTCGAGCATAACGCCCTCCTCTTCGCTCCAGAAAAACTGGTCGATGATGTGGGTCGCATCATTGAGCAGGTTTTGCGCACCAGGCGCGCCCGCCACCACGGCAGAACTGGCTGCCAGGGCGACGAAAGCATGCAGGTAGGCGGCCTTGCCGGTATTGCCATCGAAGGCCTGAGGCGTGGCGAACCAACCGCCGTGTTTGCTATCACGCAAAGGGCCACTGAGGGCCGCAACACCGTGCTCAACCAATTCGGCATAGCCCGGCAAGCCCATGGCATGGGCCATGGCGAAGCTGTGGGTCATGCGTGCGGTGTTCATGGTTTCGGCGTGGGCATTGGCTGGCAGTTGGCCTTTTTCGTCGAGGTTGCCAAAACCTTCAGGCAGACGCGAGGCCTTGGCGAATGCCAGCAAGCGCTGCCCTTCGGCGGCGAGCCAAGCGTAATGGGCAGGTGCATTCAGCCAACTGCTGGCAGGCAGTCGTTGCGTAGTCATGGGTGGCCCTTATTATTTTTTGTGGGGTGACCGGAGTCTAAACAAGGGCGAGATGAGGGCAAGTAACGAAGGGGAAGGTAAATGTCACCAAGCAGTGACAATGTTAAAGGTGAGCATTATTCCACCCTCAGCATCCAATCCAAATGTAAGAGGGGGCTTGCTCCCGATAGCAGAGTGTCAGTCGTTACATCTATTGACTGATCCACCGCCATCGGGACCAAACCCCCTCCCACATTAAGGCTGGTTTTGGTCATTGACCCAGAGGGGTGATCTTCGCCGGGGCGTTGAGCTGTTGTTGCAGGTTCTGCACCTGGCTTTGCAGGGTAGTGATATTGCGGGTGGTCTGGATGCGGAACACATCGAACTCTTTATTGGTCGGCGCATCGTTATTGGCCGGCTGGTTGTCCTGCGCACTTTTGAGCACAACCAAATCCTGCTCAAGACGGGCGATGGCGGCGCTTGGGTTGCCTTGTTTTTTCAGCGCGGCAACGTCGGCGACCAACTCTTTTATCTCACCGTCGCGCTTGCCTGCATCACCTTGCGCAGCCTTGAGGCTGGCTACGGCGTCGGTCAGGGCCTGCACCTGACCTTGCAGCTTGGCATTGGCGCTCGACAGCTCGTTGGTGCTGGACGTCATTTGTGCGAGACGCTTGTCCAGTTCGGTGGCCTGGCCGGCTACGCCGAGTTGCTGCTTGCCCTGCTCCAGCAGTTGGCTTTCCAACTGCTTGATCTGCAGTTTCAATGCTTCGCTGCCGTTGTTCACGCTGGCTTCGCTGGCTACCACTTTGCCGGAGATATCCTGCAGGCGCCCCGCCGCTTCTTCGCTGATCCGCGCAAAACTTTCCTGGGTGGCAACCAACTGCTGGCCCATCAGGGATATCTGCTGGAAGCTCCACCAGGCCAGGCCGGCAAAGGCGATCAGCAGAGCGCCGATCAATGCCCACAGCGGGCCGGTGCTGGCGCCCTTGACCTTGACGACCGGCACGTTGCGCGAACGCACCGAGGTGGCCGGGGAAGGTTCGAAATCATCGTCATCCCCATGATCGGCCCGCAGGCTGGGAACGTTGTCGAAATCGTCTTTAGCATCGTTACGCATGAATCAACCCTGAATCGGTGAGTTAGCTGGCTGGTGGCCGAGCGACGGGAGTATAAACCCCAGCCCCGTCGCACTGATCGACCCGGAACCCTGAATTCGGTTCCCGATGTGTTGCCTGGTGTGACCTTATTTGAGCCCCGGATCCTGCGCCTTCCACCAACTGCAGAACTCGTCTAGGGCGGTCCACAGGCTGACCTTCGGCTCGTAATCCAAATAATGCCTGGCGCGGCTGATGTCGAGGGTGAAATCTTTGTTCATCACCTGCATGCCCAGACGCGTCAACGCCGGCTCCGGGCGCCCGGGCCACAGTGCGCAGACTGCCTCGTTCAGCGCCGCCACGCTGTAGGACAAGCCGTAGGACCGATACCGGGTGACCTGGGGCAGTTCCATTTGGCGCATCACGTAGTTCACCACATCCCACACCGGCACTGGCGCGCCGTTGCTGATGTTGTAGGCCCGCCCCAACGCCGAACCGGGAGCCAGCAAACTGCTGAGCAGGGCTTCGTTGAGGTTATGGATACTTGTGAAGTCGACCTTGTTCAGGCCGTCGCCGACGATCGCCAGGCGCTTCTTGCGCTGCATTTTCAGCAAGCGCGGGAAAATGCTCATGTCCCCGGCACCAGTAACGAAACGCGGGCGCAGGGCGAGCACTTCAAGGCCGAACTCCTGGGCACCGAAAACCTTTTGTTCCGCCAGGTATTTAGTCGCAGCGTAGGGATGTTTGAAGCGTTTTGGCACTTGTTCTTCAGTCAGGCCCAGATGATCGCGGCCATCAAAATAAATCGAAGGCGACGACAGGTGCACCAGGCGCCCAACCCGCTGTTTAAGGCAGGCTTCAACGACGTTTTCGGTGACCAGCACGTTGCCCTGGTGAAAGTCCTGGTAACGCCCCCACAGTCCCACCGCACCCGCGCAGTGCACCACGGCTTCGACATCGCGGCACAGGTCGCGCACCAGGTCGGCGTCGTTCAGATCACCCTGGATAAACTCGGCGCCGCGCCGTACCAGGTGTTCCACACCCTCGGCGCGCCGCCCGTTGACCCGCACGTCCAGGCCCTGCTCCAGGGCGAAACGCGCAAAGCGCCCGCCGATGAAGCCGCTTGCGCCGGTGACCAGAATCTTCATGTATTACCCCGTGTTCTTTCGTTTTTCATCGCTGTTGCCTTGACGACCGCTCTCAGTCCAACGGCACCAACCATTGGCCACATGCGTGGGCCAAGTGATCGGTCAGCAGGCCCAACAACTGCCCGCCACTGCGCCAATGATGCCAGTACAACGGCACATCGATGGGCTTATCTGGCAATAACTCCACCAGCACACCCTTTTCCAGCTGGTCGCGCACCTGCAGTTCAGGCACCAATCCCCAGCCAAGCCCGGATTCCGCCAGGCGGATAAAGCCTTCGGACGATGGGCATAAATGGTGTTCGAAACCACCGTCCACGCCGAGGGATGCCAGGTAGCGGTGCTGTAGGAAGTCGTCCGGACCAAACACCAGCGCTGGTGTGCGGGCCAGTTGATCGGCGCGCACTCCCTGTGGAAAGTGACGGGCAATAAAGGCCGGGCTGGCGAGGGCCCGATAGCGCATGGCGCCCAACAACAGACTGCGGGCGCCGGCCACCGGACGTTCGCTGGCGCAGATACACGCAGCCACTTCACCGGCGCGCATGCGTTTGAGACCAACGGTCTGGTCTTCCACAATCAGATCCAGCAGCAAATGCTGTTCGGCGCAGAAGTCACTGACGGCCTCAGCCCACCACGTGGCAAGGCTGTCGGCATTGAGGGCGATGCGCAGGCGTTCGGGCATGCCCTCTTCGTCCAGCGCGGGCACCTGGCTTTGCAGATCGCGCTCCAGCAAGCGCACCTGCTGCACATGGTTAAGCAGACGTCGGCCAATATCGGTCGGCGTCGGCGGTGAGGCGCGCACCAGCACCGGCTGGCCGATGCGCGCTTCCAATAATTTGATGCGCTGGGAAATCGCCGATTGCGACAGCCCCAGCACTTGGGCGCCTCGTTCAAAGCCAGCCTGTTCCACCACCGCCGCCAGGGCGGAAAGCAATTTATAGTCGAACATCAGTTTCTCTAATGAGCGATCAGCAGTATTGGTTTTTCTTATACAGGTAAGCCCGTGAGAATGACCAGCATTGCTTACCTCTATTAAGGAATCTCACATGGCTGGCGAAACCGCCCTGGCAACCCTGTTGCGCAGTATGAGCCCTCACCTCAATGACGGTGATTACGTGTTCTGCACCCTGCCCGATCACAACATCCCGGCAGGATGCGAAGTGATCGGCAGCTTCCGTGAACAGGAAGGCCTGACGCTGATCCTGGAACGCCAGCAAGCCGAACACGCTGGGTTGGCCTTCGATTACGTAGCCGCCTGGATCACCCTGAATGTGCATTCAGCCCTGGAAGCCGTTGGCCTGACGGCCGCCTTCGCCAGTGCGCTGGGCAAGGCTGGGATCAGTTGTAACGTGATTGCCGGCTACTACCACGACCATCTATTTGTCGGCCGGGCCGATGCAGAACGCGCGATGCATGTGTTGCGGCAACTGGCTACGGACTCGGAGTAAACCCTATGTGGCAAAGCTATCTGAATGGGCTGTTGGTGGCGCTGGGCCTGATCATGGCCATCGGTACGCAGAACGCTTTTGTATTGGCGCAAAGCCTGCGCCGTGAACATCACCTGCCGGTGGCGGCGTTGTGCGTGGTGTGTGATGCGCTACTGGTGGCGGCAGGGGTGTTCGGCCTGGCCACGGTCCTTGCGCAGAACCCGCTGCTGTTGGCAGTTGCCCGCTGGGGCGGCGCGGCCTTCCTGTTGTGGTACGGCACCCTGGCACTGCGTCGGGCGTTCTCGACACAGAGCCTGGAACAAGGCGGCAACCTCAAAGTGCGCTCGTTGCGCGCGGTGATGCTCAGTGCCTTGGCGGTGACACTGCTCAACCCTCACGTTTACTTGGACACGGTGCTGCTGATTGGCTCACTCGGCGCGCAACAGACCGAACCTGGCGCCTACGTAGCAGGGGCCGCAAGTGCATCATTCCTGTGGTTTGCCACCCTGGCACTCGGCGCCGCGTGGCTGGCCCCCTGGCTCGCACGCCCGGCCACATGGCGGCTGCTGGACTTGGTGGTGGCAGTGATGATGTTCAGCGTGGCTTACCAATTAATAAGCGCGCCATGAACTTATTCCAAAAGGCTCTGGAACCTCTATCCCACACAGTTGTTGCGTGGTTTTGCCGCACCCCCGGTGCTATGATCCTGCCCCTGCGCCGCAAAGAGTACAAACTCCCCGGCGCTTGTTTGGCCGCCCGTGATCGGCCTTGCGCTCACCGCAACTGACCTGATTAGGAGAATCATCATGGCTTTCGAATTGCCGCCGCTGCCCTACGCACACGATGCCCTGCAGCCGCACATCTCCAAGGAAACCTTGGAGTTCCACCACGACAAGCACCACAACACTTACGTCGTGAACCTGAACAACCTGGTGCCTGGCACCGAGTTCGAAGGCAAGACTCTGGAAGAGATCGTCAAATCTTCTTCGGGCGGCATCTTCAACAACGCCGCTCAGGTCTGGAACCACACTTTCTACTGGAACTGCCTGGCGCCAAACGCCGGCGGCCAACCAACCGGCGCGCTGGCTGAAGCCATCAACACTGCGTTCGGTTCGTTCGACAAGTTCAAGGAAGAGTTCACCAAGACGTCCGTCGGCACCTTCGGTTCCGGTTGGGGCTGGCTGGTGAAAAAGGCTGACGGTTCCCTGGCCCTGGCCAGCACCATCGGCGCCGGCAACCCGCTGACCAGCGGCGACACCCCGCTGCTGACCTGCGACGTTTGGGAACACGCCTACTACATCGACTACCGCAACGTACGTCCAAAGTATGTGGAAGCGTTCTGGAACCTGGTCAACTGGAAGTTCGTGGCTGAGCAGTTCGAAGGCAAGACCTTCACTGCCTAAGCAACCCTTGCAGTAGAAAGAGCCCGGCGATTGCCGGGCTTTTTTGTGGGCGTCGACTCTGGACCGACCGGGAAGTGCGGAACTCAATAAGAGGAATGCGCCACCCAACCGGTGAGAGGAATACACCTCTCATTCAATGTCGGAGAATCAATGATGAATCCAATGTCGATGATCGGCGGCGCAGCCTCCGCGCTCTTGCCTGTCCTGGGTAAAGCGGCGGAAATAGGGATGGATGTGGTTAAGGACATATTGGGCGCCAAGGCCCCTCAGTTAGGGGCGGATCAACAGCCACCAGCCCCGCCAAAGATTGAGTTTTAATCCGCCACCCGCTTGACGCCCCTTCGCACTCGCACGCGTAACAAATAACGGCGGATCAAATCCGCCGTTTTCCTGCCCCCTGCCCGAACAAAACATCCATCCCCTTCTCACTGCAATGTTCCTTTGACTGCCATCACCAGATTGCCAATACTCATGGCATATTGAAGGCCACCCGCATGAGACAAGGAATGCCCCTTTGAAGCTGGAACTCAAAAACAGCTTGTCGGTGAAGTTGCTACGGGTTGTGCTGCTGTCGGCATTGATCGTGGGCGTTGCGCTGAGCGTGGCGCAGATCGTTTTCGATGCCTACAAGACGCGCCAGGCCGTGGCCGAAGATGCCCAGCGCATCCTCGACATGTTCCGCGACCCCTCGACCCAGGCTGTCTACAGCCTGGACCGCGAGATGGGTATGCAGGTGATTGAAGGCCTGTTTCAGGACGATGCCGTGCGCATGGCCTCCATCGGCCATCCCAATGAAACCATGCTCGCGGAAAAAAGCCGCGCTTTGCAGCATTCCTCCAGCCGCTGGTTGACCGACCTGATTCTGGGACAGGAGCGCACGTTCACCACCGCATTGGTCGGCAAAGGCCCCTACAGCGAGTACTACGGCGACCTGAGCATCACCCTCGACACCGCCACCTATGGCAAAGGCTTTATTGTCAGCTCAGTGATCATCTTTATTTCCGGGGTATTACGCGCATTGGCCATGGGCCTGGTGTTGTACTTGGTGTATCACTGGCTGCTGACCAAGCCGCTGTCGCGGATTATCGGGCACCTGACGTCGATCAACCCGGACCGCCCCAGCGAACACAAGATCCCGCAGCTCAAGGGCCATGAACGCAACGAATTAGGGTTGTGGATCAATACCGCCAATCAGTTACTCGAATCTATCGAACGTAATACCCATCTGCGCCACGAAGCAGAAAGCAGCCTGCTGCGCATGGCCCAGTATGATTTCCTGACCGGCCTGCCGAATCGCCAGAAACTGCAGGAGCAACTGGACAAGATCCTGATCGACGCCGGCCGCCGTCAGCGCCGCGTAGCGGTGTTGTGCGTGGGGCTGGATGATTTTAAAAGCGTAAACGAGCAGTTCACCTACCAGGCCGGCGATAAATTGCTACTCGCCCTGGCCGACCGTCTGCGGGCCCACAGCGGCCGCCTCGGCGCGCTCGCCCGCTTGGGGGGTGACCAGTTCGCCCTGGTACAGGCCGATATCGAACAGCCTTATGAAGCCGCCGAACTGGCGCAAAGTATCCTCGACGATCTGGAAGGGGAATTCGCCCTCGACCACGAACAGATTCGCCTGCGGGCCACCATCGGCATCACCCTGTTCCCGGAAGACGGCGACAGCACCGAGAAGCTGCTGCAAAAAGCCGAACAGACCATGACCCTGGCCAAGAGCCGTTCGCGCAACCGCTATCAGTTTTATATCGCCAGCGTCGACAGCGAGATGCGCCGTCGCCGTGAGTTGGAGAAAGACCTGCGGGAAGCCCTGGGACGTGACCAGTTTCACCTGGTGTACCAACCGCAGATCAGCTATCGCGACCAGCATGTGGTCGGTGTGGAAGCGCTCATCCGCTGGCAACATCCAGAACACGGCTTGGTGCCGCCGGACCTGTTTATCCCGCTGGCCGAACAGAACGGCACCATTATTGCGATCGGCGAATGGGTGTTGGACCAGGCTTGCCGGCAATTGCGCGAATGGCATGACCAGGGCTTCATCGACCTGCGCATGGCGGTCAACCTGTCCACCGTGCAGTTACACCACGCCGAATTGCCGCGGGTGGTCAATAACCTGATGCAGATTTACCGTTTACCGCCGCGCAGCCTGGAGTTGGAAGTTACCGAAACCGGGCTGATGGAAGACATCAGCACCGCCGCCCAACACCTGCTGAGCCTGCGCCGCTCCGGGGCGTTGATCGCCATCGATGACTTTGGCACCGGCTATTCATCGCTCAGCTATCTCAAGAGCCTGCCGCTGGACAAGATCAAGATCGACAAAAGCTTCGTCCAAGACCTGCTGGACGACGACGACGATGCCACCATCGTGCGGGCGATTATCCAACTGGGCAAAAGCCTGGGCATGCAGGTCATCGCTGAAGGCGTGGAAACTGCCGAGCAAGAGGCCTACATCATCTCTGAGGGCTGTCATGAAGGTCAGGGCTACTACTACAGCAAACCCTTGCAGGCCCGGGAGCTGGCAGTTTTTCTGAAGCAGGCTGAGCGTAATAACGCAGCCATTCTCTGACGTGGCAAAACGATACTGAATATTTCCCGCGTTTAACCCTTTACACAAAATGCAAATCTTTCGCATTATGTTGCAGTTTTGCGCGCCCCCGCGTGCCCTATTAACAACCGAAGCAGGATGTTCGCCATGATTCGTATGCCCCTGGCCACCGCCAGTCTGCTGGCCATTGCCATTTCTCTCGCCGGTTGCGGCGAAGGTAAAGACAAGGCCGCAGCGCCCCAGGCGCCGACCCCGGCCGCCAGCACCACCGCTCCAGCGGCTGCCACTCCTGCCGGTCAGGTCGACGAAGCGGCTGCCAAGGCCGTTGTCGCGCATTACGCCGATATGGTCTTCGCGGTGTACAGCGATGCCGAATCCACCGCAAAAACCCTGCAAACCGCGATCGACGCCTTCCTCGCCAAGCCCAACGACGAAACCCTGAAAGCCGCCCGTGCCGCTTGGGTTGCAGCGCGCGTGCCGTACCTGCAGAGCGAAGTGTTTCGCTTCGGCAACACCATCATTGATGATTGGGAAGGTCAGGTTAACGCCTGGCCCCTGGACGAAGGCCTGATCGACTACGTCGACAAATCCTACGAGCACGCCCTGGGTAACCCTGGCGCCACTGCCAACATCATCGCCAACACCGAGATCCAGGTCGGCGAAGACAAGATCGACGTGAAGGACATCACCCCGGAAAAACTCGCCAGTCTCAACGAGCTGGGTGGTTCCGAAGCCAACGTCGCCACCGGCTACCACGCCATCGAATTCCTGCTCTGGGGCCAAGACCTGAACGGCACCGGCCCTGGCGCCGGCAACCGTCCTGCCTCGGACTACCTGACCGGTGATGGCGCCACTGGCGGCCACAACGAGCGTCGTCGTGCCTACCTCAGCGCCGTGACCCAATTGCTGGTCAGCGACCTGCAGGAAATGGTCGGCAACTGGAAACCCAACGTCGAAGACAACTACCGCGCCACCCTGGAGGCAGAACCTGCCACCGACGGCCTGCGCAAAATGCTGTTCGGCATGGGCAGCCTGTCCCTGGGCGAGCTGGCCGGTGAGCGCATGAAGGTTTCCCTCGAAGCCAACTCGCCGGAAGACGAACACGACTGCTTCAGCGATAACACCCACAACTCGCAGTTCTACGACGCCAAGGGCATCCGCAACGTCTACTTGGGCGAATACACCCGCGTCGACGGCACCAAGATGACCGGCGCGAGCCTGTCGTCCCTGGTAGCCAAGGCCGATCCGGCTGCCGACACCGCTCTGAAGGCCGACCTGGCTGCGACCGAAGCCAAGATGCAGGTCATCGTTGATCATGCCAACAAAGGTGAGCACTACGACCAGTTGATCGCGGCCGGCAACGACGCAGGCAACCAAATCGTGCGCGACGCGATTGCTTCGCTGGTCAAGCAGACCGGTTCGATCGAAGCCGCAGCGGGCAAGCTGGGCATCAGCGACCTGAACCCGGATAACGCTGATCACGAGTTCTGATCAGTGCCGTGTTGAATGAGGCGACCTTCGGGTCGCCTTTTTTTTACCTGCCTTTCACAGCAGTACCAACACTCAGGAACCAATGCGGGAGGGGGCTTGCCCCCGATAGCGCTGGTTCAGCAGATATTTTCTTCGCTGACACACCGCCATCGGGGGCAAGCCCCCTCCCTCATTTGATTTGCGTCGCTTTCAAGGCCCGGTTTACATGCCCTGCACCCTAGGTAGAATGACGCCTCTGCCCTATTTCGAGCTCATTTCATGGCGTTGCCGACCCTACGCATCATCGGTTTCATCATCGGCATCTTCCTGATCACCCTCGCGATCGCCATGGTCGTGCCCATGGCCACCCTGGTGATCTTCGAACGCACCAGCGACCTGCCCTCGTTCCTGTGGGCCAGCCTCATCACCTTTATCGCCGGCCTTGCCCTTGTAATCCCCGGTCGCCCCGAGCACGTGCACCTGCGCCCGCGGGACATGTACCTGCTGACGGTCACCAGTTGGGTGGTGGTGTGTGTGTTCGCCGCGCTGCCGTTTTTGCTGACCCAGCACATCAGCTACACCGACTCGTTTTTCGAAAGCATGTCCGGCATTACTGCCACCGGTTCTACGGTGCTCAGCGGGCTGGACAGCATGTCGCCGGGCATCCTGATGTGGCGTTCGCTGCTGCACTGGCTAGGCGGTATCGGGTTTATCGGCATGGCGGTAGCGATCCTGCCGCTGCTGCGCATTGGCGGCATGCGCCTGTTCCAGACCGAGTCCTCGGATCGTTCGGAAAAGGTTATGCCCCGCTCTCACATGGTGGCGCGGCTGATTGTGGCGGCGTATGTAGGCATCACCATCCTCGGCAGCCTGGCGTTCTGGTGGGCCGGCATGGGCCTGTTTGACGCGATCAACCATGCGATGTCGGCGATTTCCACCGGTGGGTTCTCTACCTCCGACGAATCCCTGGCCCACTGGAAACAACCGGCGGTGCATTGGGTCGCGGTGGTGGTGATGATCCTCGGCAGCCTGCCATTCACCCTGTACGTCGCCACTTTACGCGGCAACCGCCGGGCGCTGCTCAGGGACCAGCAGGTACAGGGCTTGCTCGGTTTGCTGGTAGTGACCTGGCTGGTGCTCGGCACCTGGTACTGGTGGACCACCAACCTGCACTGGCTGGATGCACTGCGCCACGTGGCGTTGAACGTCACCTCAGTCGTCACGACCACCGGCTTTGCGCTGGGGGACTACAGTCTGTGGGGCAACTTCTCACTGATGTTGTTCTTCTACCTGGGCTTTATCGGTGGCTGTTCAGGTTCCACCGCCGGTGGGATCAAGATCTTCCGCTTCCAGGTCGCCTATATCCTGCTCAAGGCCAACTTGAACCAGCTGATTCACCCGCGCGCGGTGATCAAGCAGAAGTACAACGGCCACCGTCTCGACGAAGAGATCGTGCGCTCGATCCTGACCTTCTCGTTTTTCTTTGCCATCACCATCTGCGCTATCGCGTTAGCCCTGTCGCTCCTGGGCCTGGACTGGATGACCGCACTCACCGGCGCCGCCAGTACCGTCTCCGGCGTCGGCCCCGGCCTTGGGGAAACGATCGGCCCGGCGGGCAACTTCTCCAGCCTGCCGGATGCGGCCAAGTGGATCCTGTCCCTGGGCATGCTGCTGGGCCGGCTGGAGATCATCACAGTCTTTGTTCTGTGCATCCCGGCGTTCTGGCGTCACTGACGGTCGACGTGTCTTGCAACCGCGCCCGGTATTCGCCGGGCGTGGTATCGAACCAGCGGCGAAACGCGCGAAAGAAGTTGCTCGGATCGGCAAAGCCCAGCAGGTAGGCAATCTCCAGCAGCGTCATGCTCGGCTGTGCCAGGTATTGCTCGGCGAGTTCGCGGCGGGTGTCGTCGAGCAGGGTCTGGAAACTCGTGCCCTCCTCCTGCAGACGCCGCTGCAAGGTGCGCTGGGACAGGTGCAACGTCTGGGCCACCACTTCACGCTTGGGTTCGCCTTGGGGCAGCAGACGACACAGCACTTGCCTCGCCTTGTGGGTCACGCGGCTCTCGGAAAAACGCGCCAGGTATTCACCGGCAAAACGGTCGTGCAACAACGCCATCGCCTCGTTGGCCGTCGGCAGCGGTGCGTCCATGTCGGCGCGTTCGAAAATCAACGCGTCATAGGGCGCGTTGAACTCCAATGGTGCGTGGAAAGCTTGCTTATAAGGCTCCAGGTCCGCCGGTTGTTCACCTTGCAACATGACTTTTCGCGGCTGCAAGGTACGGCCGGTCAGCCAGCCGCATAGTGCCAATGCACAGGCCAGAGAGGCTTCGGCACTTTGCCTTGTGGGCGGCAGATGATCGCCATGCACCGTCAGAATCAGCGCATAGCCTTCGGGTAGCAGTCGGAAACTCAAGTCGGCGCTTTCGGCAATGATCCGCTGGTAACGCACCAGCCGCATGAAGCCCTCGGCTAGGGTGTTACTGGACATCAGCGCATAACCCGCCACATGAAACGACGCCGGGCGCACTACCTTGCCCATGTTCAGGCCAATCGCGGGGTTGCCCGACAGCTCGACTGCCCGTTGCCACAGGCGCGTCATGGAGTCTTGCGGGAACCGAGCATCGGGGTCATTGAGGGCGGCGTAGTCAAGGCCCAGTTGCTTGAACAGGGCGCGGCAATCCAGACCATCCATTTCCAGTGCCTTGACTATCCCCATCGCCCAGCTTGCAGAAGTTGTTCGTTCGCTCATGGCGTCTTCTTAATAAAGCAGGCTCATAACGGCAGCCAGGAATCCAAGGATACTAAAGTGGCATCTAATGTCACTGGCTGTTACCACTGATCACTCTAGACTCAAATAAGCTCCCCGCCGAACATCTGTTGGGCGGCACAACAATCAAAAGGGCCGGTCACCGTGGAAAACGTCAAGCGATTCAATAGCTTCGCCGAGTTTTACCCTTACTATTTGGCCGAACATGCCAACAGCACCTGCCGTCGCCTGCACTTTATCGGCACCACCCTCGTGATCGGTATTTTGGCCTATGCCATTGGCAGGGGGTCGTTAGGCCTATTGCTGGCCGTGCCGATTGCCGGCTACAGCTTTGCCTGGATCGGACACTTCTTCTTCGAAAAGAACCGCCCGGCAACCTTTCAGCACCCGTTCTACAGCCTGCTGGGAGATTTTGTGATGTACCGCGACATGATCCTGGGCAAGGTGCCGTTCTGAACGGTGTGACCTCTTGTCACTTGCGTGAAGCCATAAAGGTTCGTGCATCCGCCGATATAAAAGTCTTTTTGTCATTTACAGTGCTGTATCCTGCCAAAGCTTTTTGAGAGCGCGGAATCACCTGCGATTGAAAAAACAGACCTTGCGAGGAGCGACGACGATGCACGAGATACCTAATCTCCCCTTCCCAAGCCTGCACGAAACTGAGCAGCCAACACCGCAGCAGGCCAGCGCGAAGCAGCCTGAGGCCAAAGAAGCAAAACCAGTCGACAGCAAAAGCCAGGACTGACGCCGTACCAGACCGTGTGGAAAGCGCAGCTTTGAGCGCTTTCCACACTGCCTGAATCCTCCGAGATCCCCGCCATGACCGATACCCTCCCCAATACCCCGGACACCGCCGTACTCGACGCCGCCTTGCAGATGGTCGAGGTGTGGAACCGCCTCAGCGCGGACAAGCAAGCCGTACTGCTCAAGCGCTTCGGTACCCAGGAAAACGCCTTGGCTGCTCTGGTCACCACCCAATTACTGGCTCCGACCAAAACCTGACGTCTTTTTGATCCGACGTTTTTGCGTTTTACCGCACTGCACACGTCAAAGCACCGGTATCATTAGCAGCCTATCTTTACCTGCTGCGACAGTGGACCTCTCCCCATGCCAGATACCCAGCGCCCCATGGCGGTCACGCTGCAAGTTGTTTCCATCGTGTTGTTCACCTTTATCGGCTACCTGAATATCGGTATCCCCCTGGCCGTGTTGCCGGGCTATGTCCACAGTGAGTTGGGCTATGGCGCGGTGATCGCAGGGCTGGTGATCAGCGTGCAATACCTGGCCACCCTGCTGAGCCGTCCTTACGCGGGCAAAATCATCGATAACCTGGGTAGCAAGCGCGCGGTGCTGATCGGCCTGGCGGGCTGCGGCCTGAGTGGCGTGTTCATGTTGCTCGCTGCGTGGTTTTCAAACCTGCCGGCTGTCAGCCTGGGCAGCCTGCTCGTCGGTCGATTGGTACTGGGCAGCGCAGAAAGCCTGGTGGGGTCTGGCGCCATCGGCTGGGGCATCGGCCGAGTTGGCGCGGCGAATACGGCCAAGGTCATCTCCTGGAACGGCATTGCCAGCTATGGCGCGCTGGCCGTCGGCGCGCCGTTGGGCGTAGTGCTGGTGAAAAATTTCGGGCTGTGGAGCATGGGCGTCAGCATTATCCTGCTGGCCGTCGTCGGCCTTTTGCTGGCCTGGAACAAGGTTGCCGCGCCGATCGTGGCCGGTGTGCGCTTACCGTTCATGAACGTGCTGGGCCGTGTATTGCCCCACGGCTGCGCGCTGGCCTTGGGTTCCATCGGCTTTGGCACCATCGCCACCTTTATCACTTTGTATTACACCACTCAGCACTGGGATAACGCGGTGTGGGCCCTGAGCCTGTTTGGCGCCAGTTTTATCGGCGCACGGCTACTGTTCGGGAATTTGATCAACCGCATCGGCGGCTTTCGCGTGGCGATTGCGTGCCTGTCAGTAGAGATCCTCGGCCTGCTGTTGCTGTGGCTGGCGCCTGACGCCAACCTGGCCTTGGCCGGCGCGGCATTGAGCGGGTTCGGGTTTTCCCTGGTGTTTCCGGCACTGGGGGTGGAAGCGGTCAACCTGGTGCCCGCGTCCAGCCGCGGTTCGGCGGTGGGCGCCTACTCGCTGTTTATCGACCTGTCCTTGGGCATCACCGGTCCGCTGGCCGGGGCCGTGGCGGCAGGCTTCGGTTTTGCGTCGATCTTCCTGTTCGCCGCCCTCGCCGCCCTCGGTGGCTTGCTGCTGAGCGTGTACCTCTACCGGCAAGCGCCCCTGGCCCGCGAGGCACGCGGCGACTAAAAGTCGACCTTGCCACGCCCCGCCTTGATGCTGCCGCGCTTGGTCTTGGATTCCAGGCGCCGCTTCTTCGAACCCAGGGTAGGCTTGGTCGGCCGGCGCTTTTTCTCCACCTTGGTGGCGCTGAGGATCAACTCCACCAGACGTTCCAACGCATCGGCACGGTTCTGTTCCTGCGTGCGATATTGCTGGGCCTTGAGTATAAGCACCCCTTCGCTGGTGATCCGGCTGTCGCGCAGCGCCAGCAACCGCTCCTTGTAGAACTCCGGCAACGACGACCCCGAAATGTCAAAACGCAGGTGCACCGCGCTCGACACCTTGTTGACGTTCTGCCCACCCGCGCCCTGGGCACGGATGGCGGTCAGCTCGATCTCGGCGTCGGGCAGGTGCACGTTGTTGGAAATAACCAGCATCAATCAAAAACCTTACGAAACGGACAAGCCCTACTCGGACAACAACATCGACGCCTGGGCTTTGGAAATCACGGCGCCTTTGAACAGTTTGGCATCATTGAGACGAAATCCGCTCAAATCACCGCCCCGCCAACAAAAAACCCGGCAAAGCGCCGGGTTTCCTGTTTATGCCAGCGGGCTTACTTCAGCACACTTGCCGCAGTCAGCGCCGCTTCGGCACTGCGCTTGTTCTTGATCCAGTAACACACCGCCATAAACGCCACCCACACCGGGATCGCATACACAGACACCTGGATCCCCGGAATCATCAGCATGATGACCAGGATAAACACCACGAACGCCAGACACACATAGTTGCCATACGGGTACCACAGCGCCTTGAACAGCGGCACTTGGCCGGTGCGGTTCATGTGCTGGCGGAACTTGAAGTGGGAGAAGCTGATCATCGCCCAGTTGATCACCAGCGTTGCCACAACCAGGGACATCAGCAGTTCCAGGGCATGTTGCGGGATGAAGTAATTCATCAGCACGGCCACCAGGGTCACGGCCGCCGAGGCGAGGATGGATCGCACCGGTACACCGCGTTTGTCGATCTTGGCCAGGGCCTTGGGCGCATCGCCCTGCTCGGCCATGCCCAGTAGCATGCGGCTGTTGCAGTAGGTGCCGCTGTTGTACACCGACAACGCTGCGGTCAAGACCACGAAGTTGAGGATGTGCGCGGCGGTGTTGCTGCCCAACATCGAGAACACCTGCACGAACGGGCTGCCGCTGTAGGCATCGCCGGACGCATTAAGGGTCGCCAGCAGGCTGTCCCATGGCGTCAGCGACAACAGCACCACCAAGGCGCCGATGTAGAAAATCAGGATGCGGTAGATCACCTGATTGATCGCCTTGGGGATCACAGTGCGTGGCTGATCGGCTTCGGCGGCGGTGAAGCCGAGCATTTCCAGGCCGCCAAAGGAGAACATGATGATCGCCATGGCCATCACCAAGCCACCCACGCCATGGGGGAAGAACCCGCCGTGTTCCCACAGGTTGCTCACCGAGGCTTGCGGGCCGCCGCTGCCGCTGACCAGCAGATAGCTGCCCAAGGCGATCATGCCGACGATCGCCACTACCTTGATGATGGCGAACCAGAACTCGGCTTCACCGAAGACTTTGACGTTGGCCAGGTTGATCAGGTTGATCAACACGAAGAACGCCGCTGCCGAGACCCACGTCGGGATCTCCGGCCACCAGTAGTGCACGTATTTTCCGACGGCGGTCAGCTCGGACATGCCCACCAGGATGTACAAAATCCAGCAGTTCCAACCCGACAGGAAGCCGGCAAAACCGCCCCAGTACTTGTGGGCAAAGTGGCTGAAGGAACCGGCGACCGGCTCTTCGACGATCATTTCGCCGAGTTGGCGCATGATCATGAAGGCGATGAAGCCGCAAATGGCATAGCCCAGGATCATCGACGGGCCGGCGGACTTGAGCACCCCGGCCGAGCCGAGGAACAAGCCGGTGCCGATGGCGCCACCGAGGGCGATCAACTGGATGTGCCGATTTTTCAGGCCGCGTTTCAGCTCGCCTGAAGAGGAATTGGGTCCACTCATGAAAAGGGTCTCACGCAAGGTTTGATGATGTGAATGCACGTGGCTGACTTGAATTCCGCCTCAAGCAGCGCCGCTCAAACCCCAGCGAAGGCACAAGGAGTACAGCGTCTTTCTAACGGTCATGCGTCACCTGTTTGTTTTTATCTGTGACGAAATCGAACCCGCCAGGCTCGTGGCCAGGCGGAATGATCAGGGTCGGCAAACCCCGAGGTCTTGGCCTTTTGCGGGTTACGCAAAGGGGGTCACAGTAAAACGCGGCGCATTGTACACCGCTCGACAGCTTACGCCCGCCCCCGAACGGTGCGTGCGACGATCTGTCAGGGATTCCTTACAGCCTTGAGTTGACCAACAACGCCGAGACTTACTCGTAAACTAATCGTTACATAGCGGAAACACTGCGTTACAGCTGTCATCTTTGGAAAAATTGGCGGTAAGAAATTTCCGCGCAAAAGGCGCTGGCAGCTCACTGTATTTCCTCAGAAAAAACGCCCGCTAAAAAAACAGAAGAAAAAATCCAAATGAAACCGTGTCAATAAATATTTTGCATTAAACAACAGGGTCTCCTAGGTTCATTCCACTTGCCAGCGACGCCCGTTGGCAGGCCGTTCTCAAACACCGTCCTCTAGGAGATACACCATGCAAGCACTGGAAAACGACCTGGAAACCGAACTGCAACTCGACGACTGGTTTGAAGCGCCGACCCATGAGGCCGCCGTAGAAATGATGCAAGCTGATGCCGTAGTGCCATTTGGCACCGCGATGTGGCCTTTCTAACCGGCAGGCATCCGGCAGGTGCTGTGCACGGCGCCTGCCCCCTTACCCAAGGCACACAAGGACAGACGTCATGGACAAGGCCCGCGCCGTTGAACACTTTCTCTACTACCTCGCCCACCACCCGGCCCTCAGCGGCCTGAACTGCCCAAACGTACTGCTGGGCCATACTGAGCGCTACGATGCCATCGCCCAAGCCATCAACCACAGCAACGCCGCACGCTTCAACTTCCAGGTGCAGCGCCTGGACCTGACCGCCAGCGACACCCTGGCCGAGGCTATTGAAGGCTGTGACCTGTATCTGTTTCTCTACGATTCCTCGACCCTGCCCAACCCTCGCGCCGAAGGCCCTGACTTTATCCGTGCCCTGCAGGGTGTGATGGCTGAACACTGGAAGAAGTCCTTACTGTTCAAGGATTACGGTGACTACTTCTACGACACCTTCAGCGTCGAACCGCAACGCATTGCCGACCTCAACGCCACGCTGATCCGGCGCATGGGCCAGGCCACTGTGCTGAGCTTTACCGATAAGCACGGCTCACGCCTTGAGGCGCCGCTGAGAAGCATCAAGAAGTGGACCAATATAAACGGCGTGGGCAACCACGACCTTGCCCCCGGTGAGATCGCCACCCACAGCGAGGCCATCAACGGGCAGGTACGGTTTGTCGGCACCTTTCTCAGCACCATCCCGTTCGCGCGCAAATACGGCGTGCTGCAATCACCGCTGGAGCTGTGGATTGAGAACTCGACCGTCTGCAGCGTGGCCAGCGAAGTGCCTGGGCTGGTGGATGACTTCAACAAATACTTGAACGCCAACCCGTCCAATCGTCGGGTGGAGGAATTGGGAATTGGCACCAATGAAGGGGTGAAAGACTTGTATGCGCGCAATGCCGGGTTCGAGGAGCGCCACTGTGGACTGCACTTGGGTCTGGGTGGAGGGCAGAAAGGCAGCCATCACTTGGACCTGATCTTCGCCAGTGGGGTGCTGGCACTGGATGACAAGCCCGTGTTCGATGGCACCTTTGCGTTCTAACGATATTGCCAGTATGGGTTTGCTCGCGAGGCCGTATGACAACGCCTGTGTGAAGCGCCTGACACACCGTCTGCGCGAGCAAGCCTCCTGCTGTTTTCTTGATCGATCAGGTGTGTCAGAGGAGAGTCACACGTTCTGCGAGCCCATCTCGCATGTCGTCAGCGTCGGCGAGCCGAGGGATGCAGGTACTGAGGTGAACAGACCGTAGGTGTAATCCAGGCTCTCAGTCGTGATCACGCTGTCAACAGTCCAGGTCTCCGGCCAAGGAGCGGGATTGTTCGGAGCATGGAAGACCAGTGTGGCCTGACGATCCAGCCCAGGCATATCCGATACCGGATAATAGGGCAAAGAGGTGGGATGCTGACGCTTCCAGCGCTCCCACAACAGGTCAAGGTAACAGTGGTGCAGGAAAAACACCGGATCGTTGGGTGAGGACGGCATCGACATGTTACCGCCCACCCAGCGATGCACAGGGTCATGCAGCACGCCTTCACAGAAATTGCCCCAACTGTCCGGCCCCGGGGCATACGGCGTCTTGGCCAGCGCATCCAGCACTTGTTCGGAGTTCGGCAGATGCGCGCCGGGCCCTGCGCCCAGTTCGCGGCGCAAGCCCTTATCCCCCTCCGGAACCCCCTGGCGAATTTCAAAGCGCCCGTCCTGATAAGCGAATGGGCCCGACGTTACACGCTGGGCTTGAGCACTGTCGCCATCGCCGCCCAAAAAGCCAGGCGTGAATGGATTGCTTGAGCCCTCCATCGACCAGTCCCAGAATGGCAGGGTGACGCTGGTATCGTTAACCGCGCTTTGCAGATCCCGCTCGAATTGACGCAGGAATACGCGGTGCCAAGGGAAAAACAGCGGCGAGCGGTGCGGCATCGGCGTGAAAGCCTCCGGGCCGTCGAAGGCGTTGCTGTGAACCTGTACGTAATCGTCATAGCGCATTTGCTGTCCGGGACGCAGGACACTTTGGACGTCGTTTTTCAGCAGCAGGATGGCCTGGATAAAAAGGGCTTTCTGTTCACGGGTCATGTAGCGGTGATTGATGCGGATATCCATGGTCGTCGCCTCGTGGCATAAGTGAGTGCAGGGCTCAATCTAGTGCCGCGGTGGTGAACGCCGGTGGTAACTGTTTAGCCCACACCGCACACCATCACTCGACGAATAACGATCCGGTGAAACGCTCCAGGCGCAAATCCCGCCGCAAAAAAAACGCCAACTTCAACAGTTGGCGTTTTTTTTATGCAGCACTTATTGCATCACTGCGGCTTCTTGCGACCAAACCCCGGACGCTGACCCGAACCCGCTGGAGCGCCACGGCGCTTGCCCGACGGCTCGTCCGCGACCAGTTTCGGGCCGGGACGCTTGTTCGCCGCCGGCTTGGCTGGGCGCTTGGTGCTGGCGTTGTCGGCCGGGCGATCCGTTTCGCCACGGTTGCTGCGACCACCGGCCGGCGCAGGACGCGGTGCACGCGGTGCGCGCTCGCCTTCCTGACGCGATGGGGCCGTTGGACGACGCTCACCTTCAATATGCGGCTGACGGGAGATACGCCCGCCGGTCGCCGGAGCATCCAGCGCCGGGCGAACAGTGCGCGCCACGCGCTCGGCACGTGCCACAGGACGCGACGATTTACGCTGCATGCGCTCGAGCTTGTCTTTGCTCTTGGCGTTCATCTGCGGCATGGCAACTGGCGTCAGGCCCACTTCGGCGCTGAGGATGTCGACTTCGTACTGGCTCATTTCGCGCCAGCGGCCCATCGGCAGGTCGGAGTTCAGGAACACCGGGCCGAAACGCACGCGCTTCAGGCGGCTGACCACCAGGCCCTGGGATTCCCACAGGCGACGTACTTCACGGTTACGGCCTTCCATCACCACGCAGTGGTACCAGTGGTTGAAACCTTCACCACCTGGAGCCTGCTTGATGTCGGTGAACTTGGCCGGGCCGTCTTCGAGGACGACGCCAGCTTTCAAGCGCTCGATCATCTCGTCATCGACTTCGCCACGTACACGTACCGCGTATTCACGGTCCATCTCGTAGGACGGGTGCATCAGGCGGTTGGCCAGTTCACCGTCGGTGGTAAACATCAGCAAGCCAGTGGTGTTGATGTCCAGACGACCGATGTTGATCCAGCGGCCTTCTTTAGGCTTAGGCATTTTGTCGAACACGGTCGGACGGCCTTCCGGGTCGTCACGGGTGCAGATCTCGCCGTCGGGCTTGTTGTACATGATCACGCGGCGCACCGATTCGGCGGCCTCTTCACGCTTGATGACTTTGCCATCAATGGTGATTGCATCGTGCAGATCGACGCGCTGACCGAGGGTGGCCTCGACGCCGTTGACCTTGATGCGCTTCTGAGTGATCCAGGCTTCGACGTCGCGGCGCGAGCCCACGCCGATACGCGCCAGCACCTTTTGCAGCTTTTCGCCTGCAGGGCCGATTTCCTGGCTGTCGTTCTGGTCTTTATCGTTCATCTTAAGCACCTCCCGGTGGGTCGATTCAGGCGTGGCCTGAAGAGTGTTGAAAGCGGGGCTTTGGCCGAATAGGTCGGCAAAGGGTCGCGAATCATACGCGTAAGGCGCGCATTGCGCATCACAGACTAGTCGATATGCGCCAAGTCATTTGTTTTTCCGCCGACCGGTGGCGCCCAAGGCCAACAAACGCAGTTCGGCTTCGGCCAGGACAGTGCGCTTGTCGGTCTTGTCGAGTTTCTTCCAGGCACGGATTTCGCGTTTGCTGCGACCGCACCCGACGCAGATCTCATCGCTGAATTTGCAGACGCTGATGCAAGGGTCTTTGGGTGAACTCATGTCTTCTCACATCCCGCATTGACCGCATCAGTCTTCAAATTCGCGGCGTTCCGCCTCAATAGCTTCGGCCAATGCACGGGCTTCGTCTTCTTCATCGCTCAACGGCGGCGGTTCGAGAGCGGCAACGGCAGCCAGGAGTTTCTCGCGGGCTTCAGCCACGCCGAGGATATCTTCCTCAGGTTCAGCTTCGACTTCAGGCTCAACTTCAACGTTCACTTCGGCTTCAGGCTCAGCCGCACCATCACGCAGCAAATCATCGAAGTCGGTCTTGATCCCCTGCTCCATGTCGTCCAGTTCCAGCAAAAGGGTGTGGAAACTGGTTTCGTCTTTCGGTTCTTCAGGCTCGGCCGTGGCATCGGCAAGTTCCTGCAAACCTGGCGGCACTGGGGCGTCGTCGAAGTCCAGCACCGGCTCGGCTTCCATCTCACGCAATTCGGCCAGCGGCGGCAGGTCGTCGAGGTTTTTCAGGTTGAAGTGGTCGAGGAACACCTTAGTAGTGGCGAACATCGCCGGTTTGCCCGGCACGTCGCGGTAGCCGACGATGCGGATCCACTCGCGCTCCAGCAACGTCTTGACGATATGGCTGTTGACCGCCACGCCCCGCACATCTTCGATTTCACCCCGAGTAATCGGCTGGCGATAGGCGATCAGCGCCATGGTCTCCAACATCGCCCGCGAATAACGCTGCGGGCGTTCTTCCCATAGGCGGCCAACCCACGGGGAGAATTTCTCACGAATTTGCAGGCGATAACCCGACGCCACTTCGCGCAGTTCAAACGCGCGGCCTTCACAGGACTTGCGCAAGATTTCCAGCGCTTTCTTGAACACCGGCGGCTCAGGGCGCTCAGCCTCTTCAAACAGTTCGAACAAGCGCTCCAGGGATTGCGGTTTACCCGAGGCCAGGAGAAAGGCTTCCAGCAACGGCGCCAGTTCGCGGGGTTCAGTCAGATTCATCGATTCAGCTCTTTATTCGGCTCGCGCCCGCACGTGGATAGCCGCAAAAGGCTCATTCTGGACCAGCTCGACCAAGGATTCCTTGACCAATTCGAGGATCGCCATAAAGGTCACCACCACCCCCAGTCGCCCTTCTTCTTTGGTGAACAGCTCGACAAACGGCACAAAGCCGCCGCCCTTGAGGCGCTCCAGCACATCGCTCATGCGTTCACGAGTAGACAGGGCCTCGCGGCTGACCTGGTGGTGTTCAAACATATCGCCCCGGCGCAGTACCTCGGCCATGGACATCAGCAACTCTTCCAGGCTTACATCCGGCAGCAGCTTGCGTGCGCGAGCTTCGGGAGCATCCAGCTTGGGCACCACCACGTCGCGGCCCACGCGGCTCAGACCGTCGATGCCTTCGGCGGCCGCCTTGAAGCGTTCGTACTCTTGCAGGCGACGGATCAGTTCGGCGCGCGGGTCGTCCTCTTCGGCTTCCACCGTCTCCGAACGCGGCAACAGCATGCGCGATTTGATCTCGGCCAGCATGGCGGCCATCACCAGATACTCGGCTGCCAGCTCCAGGCGCACCGACTGCATCAATTCGACATAACCCATGTACTGCCGGGTGATTTCCGCCACCGGGATGTCGAGGATGTTGATGTTCTGCTTGCGGATCAGGTACAGCAACAAATCCAGCGGGCCTTCGAAGGCGTCAAGGAAGACTTCCAGGGCGTCCGGCGGAATGTACAGATCCAGGGGCATTTCCAGCACGGCCTGGCCGTACACCATCGCAAATGGCAGCTCCTGCTGCGCACCTGCCTGGGGGTCGACGGTTTCCACTGACGACATTCAGGCCTCGACCATAAAGGGCGCCGGATCGCCACAACCCACACGGATCACTTCAGGTTCGCCGTCGGCCAGGTTGATCACGGTGGAGGCTTTGCCGCCGCCGAAGCCGCCATCGATGATCAGGTCTACCTGCTTTTCCAGCAATTGGCGCATTTCGTACGGGTCTTCCAGCGGCTCGGTGTCGCCGGGCATGATCAACGAAACGCTCATCAGCGGTTCACCCAGCTCCGCCAGCAACGCCAGGGCAATCGGGTGCTCCGGCACACGCAGGCCGATGGTGCGTTTTTTGGGATGCAGCAGAAGGCGCGGCACTTCGCGTGTGGCGTTGAGAATGAAGGTGTAAGGCCCCGGCGTGTGGGCCTTGAGCAGGCGGAAAGTACCGGTATCGACCTTGGCGAACAGCCCCAGTTGGGATAGATCGCTGCAGATCAGTGCAAAGTTATGCTTGTCGTCCAGCTGACGCAGGCGCCGCACACGTTCGACCGCGCCCTTGTCACCTATCTGACAACCGATGGCGTAGGACGAATCTGTTGGGTAGATCACCACGCCGCCGGCGCGAATAATCTCCACGGCCTGTTTAATCAGGCGCGCCTGGGGATTTTCCGGATGAATCTGGAAGAATTGACTCACGAGCTCTACCTGTTCAGACGGTGGCAACAATGGGGTCATGCTTGAATCGCCCCCACAAAAGCGGCAAATCTTCCGGGATCGCGCGGTACTCGCCGATCTCGGACCAGCCGCCTGGGCCATGAAAGTCACTGCCGGCACTGACCAGCAGACCAAATTCGCGGGCAAGAATCGCCAGGCTGCCGACCTGTTCGGCGGGTTGATGCCCGTTGACCACTTCGATTGCGTGGCCACCCGCTCCAATATAGTCGCTGATCAGCTTGCGGCGCTTGCTGCGAGTGAAATCGTAATGCCAGGGATGCGCCAGGCTGACCCAAGCCCCGGAGGCCCGCAGGGTCTCGACGGTGTCTTCAAGGGTCGGCCAATGTTGCTTCACATCGCCCAACTTGCCGGCGCCCAACCATTTGCGAAAAGCCTCGGCGCGGTCTTTAACAAAACCTTCACGCACCATCCAATCGGCAAAGTGCGGACGGGCCGGCGCATTGCCGCTGTCGCCCAGCTCCTGCTGGATCGCGCGGGCGCCGTCGAGGGCATTAGGCATGCCTTTGAGGGCCAGCTTGCGGCTTATTTCTTCGGACCGCAGCCAGCGGCCATCGTGCAATTGCGCGATAGCCTCCATCAACGGCGCGGCGTTTTGATCGAAACCATAACCGAGCACGTGAATGGTGGCCCCGCCCCAGGTGCAGGACAATTCGACACCGTTGACCAGTTGCATGCCCAACGAATGGGCGGTTGCGCGCGCTTCGTCAAGACCTTCAAGGGTGTCGTGGTCGGTCAACGCCAGGACTCGCACGCCTTTTTCAAACGCACGCGCAACCAGTACCGCAGGCGCCAGGGCGCCGTCGGAGGCCGTGCTGTGGCAGTGCAAATCAACATTCACGGGAGTGTGTAACCTCAAGTCAGCTGGCGCTTTCGCAACCAAGGATGTTTGTTATTATGCCGCCACATCCAGCTTCTGGCTCTTACTGTGAAACAATTCATCGACTTCATCCCGCTGTTGCTGTTCTTCATCGTTTACAAACTCGACCCTCGGGTCATCGATCTGGCCGGCCACGAGCTCACCTTCGGCGGCATCTACAGCGCCACCGCTGTGCTGATCATCAGCTCTGTCGTGGTCTACGGCGCTATCTTCATCTCCCAGCGCAAACTGGAAAAAAGCCAATGGCTGACCCTGGTCGCGTGCCTGGTCTTCGGCAGCCTGACCCTGGCCTTCCACAGCGAAACCTTTCTTAAATGGAAAGCCCCGGTGGTGAACTGGCTGTTTGCCCTGGCGTTTATCGGCAGCCACTTCATCGGCGACCGCCTGCTCATCAAGCGAATCATGGGCCACGCGCTCACCCTGCCAGAACCGGTCTGGACGCGCCTGAACATTGCCTGGATCGTGTTTTTCATCTTCTGCGGCGCCGCCAACCTGTTCGTGGCCTTTACCTTCCAGGATTACTGGGTCGACTTCAAAGTGTTCGGCAGCCTGGGCATGACCGTGTTGTTCCTGGTCGCCCAGGGCATTTACCTGTCGCGCCACCTGCATGATGCCGAGACCACTACGCCGAAAACCGAGGACTGACATGCTCTACGCAATCATTGCTACTGACGTTGCCAACTCGCTGGAAAAACGCCTTTCCGTTCGCCCGGCACACGTCGAGCGCCTCAAAGTGCTGCAAGCCGAAGGCCGCATCGTACTGGCCGGCCCGCACCCGGCCGTAGACAGCAACGACCCAGGCGACGCTGGCTTCACCGGTAGCCTGATCGTCGCCGAGTTCGCCTCCCTGGCCGATGCCCAGGCCTGGGCGAAGGCTGATCCTTATGTCGCGGCGGGCGTTTACGCCGATGTCGTGATCAAGCCGTTCAAACAAGTCCTGCCTTAACCCAAGCTGCGCCGAACCGATTGCGTTCGGCGCGCTGCTTATTACTCATTATTCTCGGTAACCTGCCGACAACGTTCTGAATATTCGTGTGGAATCAGGAGTTCCGATGCGCTTACGTCAGTTTTGTCTGTTGGCAGTGTTAACAATCGGGGCTACGGCCCACGCTGAAGAAACCTCGAACACCGGCAGTTCCACGCCCTTGTCCTTGAGTGCCGGCAGCCAGATCAGCGAGCTGCAGCAACGTTTGAAAGAAAGCGAACGGCAGCGTGAAGCACTGACCAAACAACTGCAAAGCGCGGATGCTACGCGCGAAAGCGCCCAATTGAGTCGCCTTCGCCAAGAGAACCAAAAGCTGGCCCAGCAACTCAAAGATTCACAGGGCGGTACCTTGAGCCGATGGCTGACCGAGCAACAGCAGTGGTTTGTCACCGGCGGGGCCGTCGCACTGATCGCCTTGCTGTGCGGGATCTTCGCCAGCGGGGGGCACCGTCGCCGTCGACAATGGCTAAATTGAGTGAGTCATGAGCGAGCTGTTACTGATAGATGATGACCAGGAGCTCTGCGAGCTGCTGACCAGTTGGTTGAGCCAGGAAGGCTTTCAGGTGCATGCCTGCCACGATGGCTTGAGCGCGCGCAAGGCCTTGGCCGACAGTGCTCCGGCAGCGGTCGTGCTCGACGTAATGCTGCCAGACGGCAGCGGTCTGGAGCTGCTCAAGCAATTGCGCAACGATCACCCGGAGCTGCCGGTGCTGATGCTATCGGCCCGGGGCGAACCGTTGGACCGCATCCTCGGTCTGGAACTGGGTGCCGACGATTACCTCGCCAAGCCCTGCGACCCCCGTGAACTGACCGCCCGCCTGCGCGCGGTATTACGCCGCAGCCACCCGGCCGCCGTGTCCAGCCAGCTTGAGCTGGGCGACCTGTGTTTCAGCCCGGTACGGGGTGTGGTCAGCATTGATGAACAGGAATTTACCCTCACCGTCTCCGAAAGCCGCCTGCTGGAAGCCTTGCTGCGCCAGCCCGGCGAGCCCTTGGACAAGCAGGAACTGGCGCAGATCGCCCTTGGCCGCAAGTTGACCCTGTACGACCGCAGCCTGGACATGCACGTGAGCAACCTGCGCAAAAAGATCGGCCCGCACCCGGACGGACGTCCACGGATCGTGGCGTTGCGCAGCCGAGGCTATTACTACGCCCCGTGAAAGTTTTGTCAGTTAGCACAAAATCGTCTTTACCCAAGCTTTACGCTCCCCTGACTGCCGCTGACCTTGATCTGGGTAACCTACTCACATCCGGACTCACCGGAATAGAGACAGGAGAATCACCATGCGCAAGACCCTTATCGCTTTGATGTTCGCCGCTGCCCTGCCAACCGTTGCCATGGCCGCGATGCCCGAAGGCCCAGGCCCGATGGGCGGTCCTGAAGGCCACATGATGGGCGGCCCGGGCCACGGCGGTGAACACGGTCCGCGTGGCAAAGGCGGCCCTTTCAGCCAACTGGACCTGAGCAAGGAACAGCGCCAGCAGATCGGCAAGCTGATGGGCGACCAATGGCACGCTCGCAAAGACCTGACCAAAAAGTACCTGGACAAACTCCCGGCCGCTGACCAGAAAGCCATGCAGGATGAAATCGCCGCCGGCAAGCAGAAAACGCAGGCCGATATCCGTGCCGTGCTCAAGCCTGACCAGCAGAAGAAGTTTGACGAGATCGTCAAGAAGCAGGAACAGCGTCGAGCCGAATGGAAGGAATTCCAGGCCTGGAAAGCGCAACAGCCGCAAAAAGCGCAATAATGCTCCCGCGTTAAAGCTACCAGCCCAGTGGCTCCCGCCACTGGGCTTTTCCTGTTTGAGGGTTTCCTGTGCGTTCATTGTTCTGGCGCATCCTGGCCAGTTTCTGGCTGGCCATCGCCTTGGTTGCCGGGTTGTCGATCTTGCTTGGGCATATGCTCAATCAAGACGCCTGGATTCTCAGCCGGCACCCTGGCCTCAAAAACCTGGCCGAAGAGTGGACCCAACTCTACGAAACCCAGGGCGAAGATGCTGCCCAGGAATTGCTGCAACAGCGCAAGCGCCAGTATCACCTCGACGTGCAAGTGCTGAACGAAAGCGGCGAGCCAGTGGTGCGTGGCACCTTCCCGCGCCGCGCCGCCGCCTTTGAAGCCCGACAGAACGACAGCAAGGAAGGCCACCTTCCCTGGCGCCGTCTGACCGCCGAGTACACCAGCGAGAAAACCGGCGACACGTACCTGCTGATCTACCGCATCGCCCATCCGGAGCTCGACGAATGGCACCGCAGCAGCCTGACGTGGCCATTGAGCGCCTTGGCCATTGCCTTGGTGGTGCTGACCCTGTTCAGCCTGTTTGTCACCTTATCCATCACCCGCCCGCTGAGCCGCCTGCGCGGTGCGGTGCATGACCTTGGCCAGGCCACCTACCAGCAAAACAGCCTGGCGCGCCTGGCCAATCGGCGTGATGAGTTCGGTGTACTCGCCACTGACTTCAATCGCATGGGCGCGCGCTTGCAAAGCCTGATCGGCAGCCAGCGCCAGTTGCTGCGCGATGTGTCCCACGAACTGCGCTCGCCCCTGGCCCGCCTGCGGATCGCGCTGGCCCTGGCCGAACGCGCCGGGCCCGAAGAACGAGAAAAACTCTGGCCGCGCCTGACTCGCGAATGCGACCGCCTGGAAGCTCTGATCAGCGAGATCCTGGTACTGGCACGCGTCGATGCCGACAACGCCAGCGCTGAGGATGTCGACCTCACCCCCCTGCTCAAGACCCTGCAAAAAGACGCCCAGCTCGGCGCGCCAGACCAAGTGGTCCAACTGGCCAGCGAACATGACCTGCAGCTCAAGGGCTGGCCGACCATGATCGAACGCGCCGTCGACAACCTGCTGCGCAATGCCCAACGGTTCAACCCGCCAGGCCAGGCGATCGAGTTGCGGGCGCAGCGCCACGGCGAGCGCATCCTGATCAGCGTGCGCGACCATGGCCCCGGTGTTGACGCCGAACACCTGAGCCAACTGGGCGAGCCGTTCTACCGCGCGCCCGGCCAGACTGCCCAAGGCCACGGCCTGGGCCTGGCGATTGCGCGGCGTGCAGCCGAACGCCATGGCGGCAGCCTGATCCTGGCCAATCATCCTGACGGCGGCTTTATCGCCAGCATCGACCTGCCGTTGGAACCTGGGGTTGCAACGCCGGTGTGATGATCTTCTATAGTGGCCCTTCTCTTACGGAGGGCCTTCGATGACTGACCTGCTGACTCCCATCCAAGCCGCACTCGATCTACCCCACACCCCGCTGACCTTCACCGAGGCTGGCGCCCTGCCCTCGACCTACGCCGTCACCGAACTGGCCAGTGCCAGCATCGGCGCCGCCGGGCAGGCCGTCGCACAACTGATCCAGCAACAGACCGGGCGCTTACCCAGTGTGAGTGTGGACCGGCGCCTCGCCTCTTTCTGGTTTTCTTCCTCGATCCGCCCGGTAGGCTGGCAAGTGCCGCCACTGTGGGACCCGGTAGCCGGCGACTACGCCAGCGCCGATGGCTGGATTCGCCTGCACACCAACGCGCCCCATCACCGCGCCGCCGCCGAACGTGTGCTGGGGACGGTCGCCGACCGCGCCGAGATGGCCGGCAAGGTCGCTGCGTGGAACGCCGCCGAACTGGAACAGGCGATTGTCGACCAAGGTGGCTGCGCGGCGCAGATGCGTGCTTGGCGCGCCTGGCAGCAACATCCGCAAGGGTTGGCGGTGAACGCCGAGGCGTTGGTTCAACGTCGGACTTTCGAAACCACAACCGACAAACCCTGGCTCGGCTCGGCGGCACGCCCGCTGGCCGGCCTCAAGGTGCTGGACCTGACCCGCGTATTGGCCGGCCCCGTGGCCAGTCGTTTTCTTGCTGGCCTCGGCGCGGATGTACTGCGCATCGACTCCCCCACCTGGAACGAACCCGGCGTGGTCCCGGAAATGACCTTGGGCAAACGCTGCGCGCGCCTGGACCTGAAAACGCCCGAAGGCCGGATGATGTTCGAGCGTTTGCTCAAGGACGCCGACATCCTGCTCCACGGTTACCGCGCTGACGCCCTGGAGCACCTGGGCTACACCGCCCCAGAACTGCAACACATCGCCCCCGGCCTGATCGACGTCAGCCTCAACGCCTATGGCTGGAGCGGCCCGTGGCGAAATCGTCGGGGCTTCGACAGCCTGGTGCAGATGAGCAGCGGGATCGCCGAGGCGGGCATGCTCTGGAAACACGCGGATAAACCGGTGCCGCTGCCGTTGCAGGCGCTGGATCACGCGACCGGGTACCTCATGGCGGCCAGTGCGATTCAGGCGCTGGGCGAACGATTGCAGTCCGGGCGCGGTGGTTCGGCGCGGTTGTCGTTGGCGCGCACCGCGACGTTACTGGTGGAAGCAGGCCAGGCTCCGGAGCAACCGGCGTTGCGAGAGGAAGAACCTGGAGATCAAGGCCTGGTCGTGGAACAAACCGCCTGGGGCCAGGCCCACCGGCTGCTGCCCCCGCTGACCATCGGCGGTACGCCATTGCAATGGGATTTGCCGGCTGGAGAATTGGGCTCACACAGGCCGCAATGGTGACTTGACCTCCGCCATGGGGAGCAAGCCCTGAGTCTTGCATAAACCATTTCAGACGAGCGCATTCCTGTGGCGAGCGGGCTTGTCCTAATGCCAGTCAGTTAAGGAGGAACACTGTAACTGTGGCGAGCGGGCTTGCCCCGCGTTGGGCTGCGAAGCAGCCCCAAAACCAGGCACAGAAGAGTGCCTGATACACCGCATTCGTCTTAATCAGGGGCGCTTCCCCCCAACGCGGCGCAAGCCAACTCGCCCGTTTGCTACGCGACAGCGCTACGTCGAAAAGGTAGTGGGACCTCCCACATTTTGAAGATGTTTACCCATCAAAATGTGGGAGGGGGCTTGCTCCCGATGAGGCCAGTACCGTCCCCCCACTACAACGACAATACCCCGCTGTACAACCCATACGCCGCCAGCCCTGCACCGGCGATCACGCAGCTGAAAATGCCCTTCTCAACATGGGTAAACAACGGCTGGCCCTGTTCGCGCTTGGCCAGGGCGAACAGGATCACGCCCGGCGCATACAGCAGCGCCGACAGCAGCAGGTATTTCAGCCCCCCCGCGTAGAGCAGCCACAGGGCGTAGCCCAGGGCGATCAACCCCACCAGCAGGTCCTTGATGCGATGGCGGTGGGCACCTTCATAGGTTTCTCCCCGCCCGCTCAACAGCACGGCATACGCCGCCGACCACAGGTACGGCACCAGAATCATCGACGACGCCAGGTAAATCAGCGTGGTGTAAGTGCTGTGGGAAAACAGCGTGATCACCAGAAAAATCTGGATCATCACATTGGTCAGCCACAAGGCATTGACCGGCACCTGGTTGGCGTTTTCCTTCTTCAAGAACGCCGGCATGGTCTTGTCGTGAGCCGTGGCATAGAGGATTTCCGCGCAGAGTAACGCCCAGGACAGCAATGCGCCCAACAGCGACACCGCGAGGCCCAGGCTGATCAGCAGGGCGCCCCAAGGGCCGACAATATGCTCCAGCACGCCCGCCAGGGAGGGGTTTTGCAGGCTGGCCAGCTCTGGCTGGCTCATGATCCCAAGGGACAGCACATTCACCAGCGCCAACAGCGCCAGCACGCCAAGAAAGCCAATCACCGTGGCGCGCCCGACATCCGAGCGCTTCTCGGCCCGCGCCGAATAGACGCTGGCGCCTTCGATGCCGATAAACACGAACACCGTCACCAGCATCATGTTGCGCACCTGATCCACCACGCTGCCGAGCTGCGGGTTGCCCAGGCCCCAGATGTCACGGGTGAAAATATCGGCTTTAAAGGCCACGGCCGCGATCACGATAAACATCAGCAGCGGCACGATCTTCGCCACGGTAGTGATCTGGTTGATGAATGCCGCCTCCTTGATCCCACGCATGACCAGGAAATGCACCGCCCACAGCAACAACGATGCACAGCCGATGGCAACCGGCGTATTGCCCTGGCCGAATACCGGAAAAAAGTAGCCAAGGGTACTGAACAGCAACACGAAGTAACCGACGTTGCCCATCCAGGCACTGATCCAATAGCCCCAAGCCGACGAAAACCCCATGTAATCGCCAAACCCGGCCTTGGCGTAGGCATACACCCCTGAGTCCAACTCGGGTTTGCGATTGGCCAGGGTCTGGAACACAAACGCGAGGGTCAACATGCCGACGGCGGTGATCGCCCAGCCGATCAATACCGCGCCCACCTCGGCACGGGCGGCCATGTTTTGCGGCAGGGAAAAGATCCCGCCGCCGATCATCGACCCCACCACCAAGGCGATCAGGGCGCTGAGTCGAAGTTTCTGGGCCGGTTGAGACATGAACACTCCTGACTGAAAAACCGTGTTGAGCTGACAACTGAGCACTCAACTAATTAAATCAGCGAGTGTAGCGTTTATTAGGGATGGCGATTAAATCAATCCGTTCATAACCAAATGGCATTTAAATTAACAACATTTAGGCTTATTTAGATTTTAAATAGTGCATCAACTCTTAATATTTATAGCGAATAAGTGAAACACCGCTCAAATAGTTTGCACATCCGGCAAAAAGGTTTAGCTTCAAACGTCCATCTCACCGGCCAAATAATTAAATTTAATGGGGTTAACCGCTCTGCGCAGCGCGTTTCCAAGGATTTTTATCGCCCACGAGTTTCCAGCCTAAGTCATTTATTCACAATGGGATGTGCCAATGAAGTGATCTGAGTCAGCTGTTTGATTAGCACACGGAATTATTCTGTGGTCTCTCTTCTCCTGCATTGGAGTTATGCAATGTCTGAATCCCCCGGAAAACTTCGATTAGGTGCACTGGTTGCACTTGTCGTGGGCTCAATGATCGGCGGCGGGATCTTTTCCCTGCCGCAAAATATGGCCGCCAGCGCTGATGTTGGCGCGGTATTGATCGGTTGGGTGATTACCGCCATCGGCATGTTGACCCTCGCGTTCGTGTTTCAGACCCTGGCCAATCGCAAGCCCGACCTCGATGGCGGCGTGTACGCCTACGCCAAGGCCGGATTCGGCGACTACATGGGTTTCTCGTCAGCCTGGGGCTACTGGATCAGCGCTTGGCTGGGCAACGTCGGCTACTTCGTATTGCTGTTCAGCACACTCGGATACTTCTTCCCGATCTTCGGCGAAGGCAACACACCCGCAGCGGTGATTGGCGCGTCGGTGTTGCTGTGGGCCGTGCACTTTCTGGTGCTGCGCGGGATCAAGGAAGCAGCGTTCATCAACCTGGTGACCACGGTCGCCAAGGTGGTGCCACTGGTACTGTTCGTGTTGATCGCCGTGTTCGCGTTCAAGCTGGACATCTTCACCGCTGACATCTGGGGCGTAAAAAACCCAGACCTGGGCAGCGTGATGAACCAAGTGCGCAACATGATGCTGGTCACCGTGTGGGTGTTCATCGGCATCGAAGGCGCGAGCATCTTCTCGTCCCGTGCGGAAAAACGCAGCGACGTCGGCAAGGCCACCGTGATCGGCTTTATCACTGTGCTGTTGTTCCTGATGCTGGTGAACGTGCTGTCCCTGGGCATCATGACCCAGCCGGAACTGGCCAAGTTGCAGAACCCGTCAATGGCTGCGGTGCTGGAGCATGTGGTAGGCCACTGGGGCGCGGTGCTGATCAGTGTCGGCTTGATCATCTCGCTGCTGGGGGCGTTGCTGTCGTGGGTGCTGCTGTGTGCGGAGATCATGTTCGCCGCCGCCAAGGACCACACCATGCCGGAGTTCCTGCGTAAGGAAAACGCCAACCATGTGCCGGTCAACGCCCTGTGGCTGACCAACGCCATGGTCCAAGTGTTCCTGGTGATCACGCTGTTTTCCGCCAGTACCTACCTGTCGCTGATCTACCTCGCCACCTCGATGATCCTGGTGCCTTACCTGTGGTCGGCGGCCTACGCGCTGCTGTTGGCGGTGCGCGGCGAAACCTACGAAAACGCCCTCAAAGAGCGCAAGAAAGACCTGTTCATCGGCGCAGTCGCGCTGATCTACGCGGTCTGGCTGCTCTACGCCGGCGGCACCAAGTACCTGCTGTTGTCCGCCCTGCTCTATGCCCCCGGAGCGATCCTGTTCGCCAAGGCTAAGCATGAACTGGGCAAACCGATTTTCACCAACGTCGAGAAGCTGATTTTCGCCGCAGTAGTCATTGGCGCCCTGGTGGCAGCCTATGGCCTCTACGACGGCTTCCTGACTCTGTAACTGTTGCTCCTTGGAGGATCTGTAATGACCACGGAAAAAGTGAAGTACGGCGTACATTCCGAAGCCGGCAAACTGCGCAAAGTCATGGTGTGCTCCCCAGGCTTGGCCCACCAACGGCTGACCCCGAATAACTGCGATGAACTGCTGTTCGATGACGTGTTGTGGGTGGCCCAGGCCAAGCGCGACCATTTCGACTTCGTGACCAAAATGCGCGAGCGGGATATTGATGTGCTGGAAATGCACAACCTGCTGACTGATATCGTTGCCATCCCCGAAGCCCTGGACTGGATCCTGGAACGCAAGATCACCTCCAACACCGTGGGCCTGGGCCTGGTCGATGAAGTCAGCTCCTGGTTGCGCAGCCTGGAGCCGCGCAAGATCGCCGAGTTCCTGATTGGTGGCGTGTCGGCCGATGACCTGCCGAGCAGCTTCGGTGGCAAGACCATCGAGATGTTCCGCGACTTCCTCGGCCACGCCAGTTTCATTCTGCCGCCGCTGCCCAACACCCAGTTCACCCGCGACACCACCTGCTGGATCTACGGCGGCGTGACGCTCAACCCGATGTACTGGCCGGCGCGACGCCAGGAAACCCTGCTGGCCAGCGCCATCTACAAATTCCATCCCGAGTTCACCAACGCCGACTTCCAGATCTGGTACGGCGACCCCGATCAGGAACACGGTGCCGCCACACTGGAAGGCGGTGACGTCATGCCCATTGGCAATGGCGTGGTCTTGATCGGCATGGGCGAGCGTTCGTCCCACCAGGCCATTGGCCAACTGGCGCGCAACCTGTTCAAGAACAAAGCTGTGGAACGGGTGATCGTTGCCGGCCTGCCGAAATCCCGCGCGGCGATGCACCTGGACACCGTGTTCAGCTTCTGCGACCGCGACCTGGTGACCATCTTCCCGGAAGTGGTCAACCAGATCGTGCCCTTCACCCTGCGCCCTGACGACAGCAAGCCCCACGGCATCGACATCCAACGGGAGAAAACCAACTTCCTCGAGACCGTTGCCGCCGCGCTCAACCTCAAGGCCCTGCGCGTGGTTGAGACTGGCGGCAACAGCTTCGCCGCCGAGCGCGAGCAGTGGGACGACGGCAACAACGTAGTGGCCTTGGAGCCAGGCGTGGTGATCGGCTACGACCGCAACACCTACACCAACACCCTGCTGCGCAAGGCTGGCGTGGAAGTCATCACCATCAGCGCCGGCGAACTCGGCCGTGGCCGTGGCGGCGGCCACTGCATGACCTGCCCGATCATCCGCGACCCTATCGACTATTAATTTTTGGCCTTGGCCGCTGCTTATCCAGCAGCAGCCGAGGGGATAACCGAAACCTAAGGAGATCCACCATGGCTTTTAATATGCGCAACCGCAGCCTGCTCTCGCTGATGCACCACACCACTCGCGAGCTGAACTACCTGCTGGACCTTTCCCGCGACCTCAAGCGCGCCAAATACACCGGCACCGAGCGCCCACACCTCAAAGGCAAGAACATCGCGCTGATCTTCGAAAAAACGTCGACCCGCACCCGCTGCGCGTTCGAAGTGGCGGCCCATGACCAAGGCGCCCACGTCACCTATATCGACCCGGTTTCGTCGCAAATCGGCCACAAAGAAAGCATGAAAGACACCGCCCGCGTTTTGGGCCGCATGTTTGACGCCATTGAATACCGTGGCTTCGAACAGGAAATCGTCGAAGAACTGGCCAAGTTCGCCGGGGTCCCGGTGTTCAACGGCCTCACCGCTGAATTCCACCCAACCCAAATGATCGCCGACACCCTGACCATGCGCGAGCACAGCGACAAGCCGCTGCATGACATCAGCTACGCCTACCTAGGCGACGCCCGTTACAACATGGGCAACTCGCTGCTGATGATCGGCGCCAAGCTCGGCATGGACGTGCGCATCGGCGCGCCGAAAGCCCTGTGGCCCCATGAAGACTTCATCAAACAGTGCCAGGCATTCGCCGAGGAAAGCGGCGCGCGCATCACCATCACTGAAGACCCGAAAGAAGCAGTCAAAGGCGTGGACTTCATCCACACCGATATCTGGGTGTCCATGGGCGAGCCGGTGGAAGCGTGGGACGAGCGCATCGAGCAACTGCTGCCGTACCAAGTCAACGCCAAGATGATGAAAGCCTCGGGCAACCCACGTGTGAAGTTCATGCACTGCCTGCCGGCGTTCCACAACAGCGAGACCAAGGTCGGCAAGGACATTGCCGCGCGGTATCCGAACCTGGCCAATGGCGTGGAAGTGACCGAGGAAGTCTTCGAGTCGCCGGCCAACATCGCCTTTGAGCAAGCGGAAAACCGCATGCACACCATCAAGGCGATCCTGGTGTCGGCACTCGCGGATATCTAAAGGCTACACGGGTTAAGTGTGGGAGGGGCAGTGCGACGATTCGACTTGCCCCCGATGGCGGCGGATCAGCTACAGATAAGTTGCCTGACATACCGCTATCTGGAGCAAGCCCCCTCCCACATTGGCCTCTGTGCTCACACCCATAGAAGGATTGAATTATGCGCATCGTCGTAGCCCTGGGCGGCAACGCCCTCCTGCGCCGTGGTGAACCCATGACCGCAGACAACCAACGCGCCAATATCCGCATCGCCACCGAACAAATCGCCAAGATTCACTCCGGCAACGAGCTGGTGATCGCCCACGGCAATGGCCCGCAAGTCGGCCTGTTGTCGTTACAGGCGGCCGCTTATACCGGCGTCTCTCCTTACCCGCTGGACGTGCTTGGCGCCGAGACCGAAGGCATGATCGGCTACATCATCGAACAGGAACTGGGCAACCTGCTGGACTTTGAAGTGCCGTTCGCCACCCTGCTCACCCAGGTGGAAGTGGACGCCAAGGACCCGGCCTTCCAGAACCCCACCAAACCCATCGGCCCCGTGTACTCCAAGGCGGAAGCGGAAAAACTCGCCGCCGAGAAAGGCTGGGCCATTGCCCCGGATGGCGATAAATATCGCCGCGTCGTCGCCAGCCCGCGCCCCAAACGCATCTTTGAAATCCGCCCAATCAAGTGGCTGCTGGAAAAAAGCGCCATTGTGATTTGCGCCGGCGGTGGCGGTATCCCGACCATGTACGGTGAAGACGGCAAGCTCAGAGGTATTGAAGCGGTCATCGACAAAGACCTGTGCTCTTCGCTATTGGCCTCGCAACTGAACGCCGATCTGCTGGTGATCGCCACCGACGTCAACGCAGCGTTCATCGACTTTGGCAAACCGACGCAAAAGGCCATCGGCCAGGCCCATCCCGATGACATGGAAAAACTCGGCTTCGCCGCCGGCTCCATGGGGCCCAAGGTGCAGGCCGCCTGTGAATTCGCCCGTCAGACTGGCAAAACTGCGGTCATCGGTTCACTCTCGGACATCGAAGCCATCGTCCAGGGCAGCGCCGGCACGCGCATCAGCACGGCAACACCTGGCATCACCTATCTGTGAAGTAGAGGAGATACGCCTATGGCCACCTTTGAACCCGGTCACCTGCACGTCGAACGTCACGCCCTTAACAAGGACGACTACAGCTACAACCTGTGCATTGACTATGAAGTCAGCCAGGACCCAAAGGAAGGCACGGGCATGCTGTTCAAGCTGCACGGCTCGGTGCAGGGTAAGGACATCAACGAAGAGTTCTATCTGCCCAAGGACCAGGCCTTCGACTTCGCGCGGCACGCGATGAACATCGCGCAGAAGTACGGGATGCCGAAGATCGCAGTGTTGAATGGCTCGATGCACAAGCAGTACGACCAGATGTTCGAGGATGTGCGGCATCAGCTGGATGTGAAATCCGGCGACCCGATCAAGCCTGAGCACTTGGAATAACTGACACAACCCTGCTCCAAATGTGGGAGGGGGCTTGCTCCCGATGGCGGTGTGTCAGCTGGAAATACGCTGACTGACACCCTGCTATCGGGGGCAAGTCGAATCGTCGCTCCGCCCCTCCCACATTTTGATCTACATGCGCGCCAAGGCATACTTGCCGCCTCCCGCTCCCCAGAATTGTTAGCGCCCCATGCGTATCCACGTCAGCTTCATCGACCGCGTCGGCATTACCCAGGAAGTCCTGGCCTTGCTCGGTGGGCGCAATCTCAACCTGGATGCGGTGGAAATGGTGCCGCCCAACGTCTATATCGACGCCCCGACGCTGAGCGCCGAGGTACTGGAAGAATTGCGCGACGCGCTGTTCAGCGTTCAGGGCGTGCAAGCGGTAAGGGTGGTGGACATCCTCCCCGGCCAACGCCGCCACCTGCAACTCGATGCTTTGCTGGCAGCGATGACCGACCCGGTGCTGGCCCTGGACAGTGCGGGCAAGATCCTGCTGGCCAACCCGGCGCTGATTGCGTTGTACGGGCGCGAACCGGCCGGAGAAAGTATCGCCGAGCTTTTCAATGACACGGCGTTGCTCGATACCTTGCTGGAGCAGGGCTTTCGCCTGCCCTTGCGCGAGATCAGCATCAACGGTCAGACCTGGCTGCTGGATGCCACGCCGATCACCGACGCCGGCGCCCTGCTCACGCTGTACCAACCCAACCGCATCGGCGAACAACTGTCGGCGCTGCACCACGACCACGCCGAGGGCTTTGATGCGCTGCTCGGCGAATCACCGGCGATCCGCACCCTCAAGGCACGTGCCCAACGGGTCGCGGCACTGGATGCGCCACTGTTGATCCAGGGCGAAACCGGCACCGGCAAAGAGCTGGTGGCGCGCGCCTGCCACGCTATCAGCACGCGCCACAGCGCACCGTTTCTGGCGTTGAATTGCGCGGCGCTGCCGGAGAACCTCGCCGAAAGCGAGCTGTTCGGTTATGCCCCCGGCGCCTTCACCGGTGCCCAGCGCGGCGGCAAGCCGGGGCTGATGGAGCTGGCCAACCAGGGCACGGTGTTCCTCGATGAAATCGGCGAAATGTCGCCGTACCTGCAAGCCAAGCTGCTGCGCTTCCTCAATGACGGCAGTTTTCGTCGGGTGGGTGGCGACCGTGAAGTGAAGGTCAATGTGCGCATCCTCAGCGCCACCCACCGCGACCTGGAAAAAATGGTCGCCGAAGGCACGTTCCGCGAAGACCTGTTCTACCGCCTCAACGTGCTCAACGTCGAAGTACCGCCGCTGCGCGAGCGTGGCCAGGACATTCTGTTGCTGGCGCGTTACTTCATGCAGCAAGCCTGCGCGCAGATCCAGCGTCCGGTCTGCCGCCTGGCGCCAGGCACCTACCCGGCGCTGTTGGGCAATCGCTGGCCAGGCAATGTGCGCCAGTTGCAGAACGTGATCTTCCGCGCCGCCGCCATCTGCGAAAGCAGCCTGGTGGACATCGGCGATCTGGACATCGCCGGCACCTCAGTGGCACGCCAGAGCGACGGCGAAGTCGACAGCCTCGAACAGGCGGTCGAGGACTTCGAACGCGGCCTGCTGGAGACGCTCTACGTCAGCTACCCCTCGACCCGACAACTGGCCAGCCGCCTGCAGACCTCTCACACCGCCATCGCCCATCGCCTGCGCAAGTACGGCATTCCCGGCAAATCCTGAACCCAATCGTCACCAGAACGCCCGCCGCCCTCGGTGCTTGACCGAGTCAGTTGCGCGAAAGAACAGCCGCTCGGCCATGGGCGCGCTGATGCGCGAGTAATAGATCGCGACCACATCCGAATCGGTCTTGTCGGCCAGGCTGCGGAAACTAGTGAAGCGCTGCTCCGGAAGTTTCAGATGCCCGGCCTTGAAATCGGCATCCGCTGCGGTGGGCGTCAAATAATGAAAGTGCGCGTACGCCAGCACCCTGCCCTGCTTGTCCTTGACCACATACTCCTGCAAAAAATCATCGACGCGCTTGAGGGCAATACGCCCCTCGATGCGCACGATCTGCAGTTGGTCTTGAGCATGAAGCCAGGCGATCCCGCTTTCATTGGGCGGCATACGCTTGATCATCTCGATGCGCAACGATCGCCCCTGTTCCAGGTACCGCCGCGCGACCTTCTCCAGATCATCCAACAACGTCTGCGACACAACATCGGGCGCGGCTGGCAGCGCCTTGCGCAACTTGTCGGCAACCGCCCGGACGGTCGCGGATTGCCGCGTCAGCCGCGCCTCAACGTTCTCCGGCGGGGTATTGCCGAGCGCCTCGTTGCGCGCCTGTTGCAGCACCATGGGTTCGCGTTGCAACAAACGGCGGGCGTCGCCCTTGAGGTTTTCCAGGGAACGTGTCGGACGCGGCACAACGGGCGCCGCCTCGGCAATCGCTTCGAACTCAGTTGAACCGGCCCGCTCCTGCAAACTGACCACCACGCGCTGATCAACCGGGCTGATCAGGTCGACGATCTCTTCACCCGAATCCGGCGTACGCGCACGCACCCGCCCCAGTTGGTAGCGTTTTTTCGAGTCACGGACCAGCCGTTGATCGGCGCCAGGGCGTCGCAATGCCGTGGCCTGGGGGCTACCCTCCTGCTCGCGCAGCAGTTTTGCCAACGATATTCGCGACTCTTGATCCAGACTGAGGATTGTCGACTCCACAGGCACTTCAATGTCGCTGTGAATCACCTCCGGCAGTGCTTCGCGGTACTCCGCGAGTATCGCCAGGGTGCTGGCGTACTCGTGCAGAATCGCCCGAATACCTTCAATGCGCTGCTGCACACTGAGCACGCCCGCTTCATCAATGGTTTTTTGCGACTGGGCCGATTGAATCGCCTCGTCGATCGCCCCCTTGACCCGCATGCAATCGTCGTGTTCTTCGGGCGTCGGCCGTCGACGCCAGATCATCTGTTTGAGGGTCTGCAACTGCAGCGTCCTCCAGTCGAGCGGCGCACCATAGGACGAAGGCGCCAAGTCGCCGACGAAGGATTTATAGCCAGGTACACCCTGCAAACGCTGGTAGAACACACGTTCCCAGAAGCTCAGGTTAACCATGGATTGCTGAAACTCGCCGATCTTATGCGCTTCTTCGTTCAGCACACGCTCGGCGGCCTGGGACACCGTCACGTCAGCATCCTCAAACTGCGCGGTCACTTGCTCTATGCGCGCTGGTGGCAACTGCTCCTCACGACGATTGAAGGTCAATACGTACATGCGTCGGCGCATGGTTTCCAACATGGTCTTCAGTTGCGCGCAATGCTCTCTTTCAAAACCATCCATGGGCTTAATGCTGTTCTTGCGGATAAGCAGATTGAGTTGTTTTTGTTGCGCGCCCTCTTGTTTTTCCATTTCCGCCAAAAAGCGCATCCTGGCATCGCGCCGGTGCTGGTCGGTAAATTGCCCTTCAGCGCTTGAATGGGCCTTTTCGCACAGGCTTTCGGCTGCCTTCACTTTGCGTTCGCACGCTATGAGTTCAGCGACAGCCGCGTCGTACTCATCCTTAATCAAGAGACTCTTGCGCTCGACTTGCGCATAGCGCCGCGCAGCCGGGCTTCTCTTCTGCCCACCGAGCAAGCGCAGGCCGAGGTCGATTGTCCATACGTCATCCGCGCTCTTTCTGAGCCACGGCCCCAGGCGCTGGGGATCCCTGAGATCAGCTATTCGCCAGCCACCTTCCACTGCCGTCACGCCGTATATCTTGCTGTCGAGCAACGTGTAGTTTTCCTGGCTCGCAGCGCCACCGTCGCGCAGCACCTGGACCTGGCCGCGCACCGGGCTGTCGGCCGAGAACACCGCGGGCCTGTCGGGCCCACGCTCTCCCCGACCAGGCGCCCACTGGAAGGTCTCAAGCTTTGCCTGCTGCTGCGGATTGAGCTTGAGCCGTGAATTAGCCCAGGAATAATCCATGGCGGTGATATCCGCGAGCGAACGCGGCCAGGCAAACGTCGACGTTGGTTGGCGAACGTGGCCGACCGGGATGACGTCCGTGGTGTGCACCGTGCCGGTGGTGACGGCTTTGCTCGCACTCAGGCCCAAACGTTCATCCAGTTTGACCACCGGGCTCAGGAGCAAGCCGGCCAGGCTACCGATCAGTTCGGTGAGGGCAGCGGCGGCGTCTTCCTGGCTGGCGTCTGGCGGCAGCGCCAGGACCGCGCGAAACGTCTTGAAGGTTTGAAACAGCCAGCCCGCGACCGCCACCGGCCCGCGAATCATGGGCAGCAGCGCATTGAACAATTGCCACAGATCATTCTTGAACACGGCCCAGCGCAACGCCTCGTTGGACGCTGACTGCTTCACCGCCAGTTGCCAGAGGCTGTGGGCGTTTTCATCAAACACGACCGCCAGAAAATCACCGGTTATCACTTCATCACTGAGTAGGACCGGGCTTGAAGTGGGCTGCGCGTCGTATTCATCCCCCGGTAGAAAACGCTGAACGTGGGGCCGCAGAAAACCGCCATTGCCGAACAACGCCCGACTGGCGTCCGGCAAGCGTTGCAGCACCAGGCGCTGCAGATCGCTGTCGACGCGGGCGATTTCATCAAGTAGCGCCTGGCGACTGGGGAATTGTTGCAACACGGCGTCGACGTGATCCGGCCGATAAAGAATGTGGGGCAGCGGGCTGTTATCGCGCGGGCCGATCACAAACAGGTTGTCCGCCTTGTGGGCACGCCCGCCGGCATGGAGCAGGAACGCCAGGGGCCGCGCCACAATCACCTCGCCACTGAGCACACGCTTGAGCGGGTCTTCCTGCAGCATCGTGCGCACCACCAGGGCGCCGGTCCGGGTAAAACCGTGGCGCCGGCGCAGGCTGTTTTCAAAGGCGCGCATGGGCAGTTGGATCGTCATCTGATCAACAAACAAGCGACGCCGACGTGGGCAGTCCACCGGGTCCGAAATCAACGCGCGCTCAAGCAGCGTCGGATAGTGCTTGCCCACGTCCACGCGTTCGATCAGTTGCTTGAGGTACGCAGCTGTCAGCCAGCCGGGTACGCTTTCCGGCTGGGTCTGATGGCTGATCTGCACGCTGGCGTATGCCGTGACGAAGGGGTTTTCCAGCGACCATTGGGTCAAGGTCCTGGCGGTGCGTTGGGTCCAGCCAACGGTGCCGCCCTGGGTGCGCTCGAAGGTCAGTTGGTAATCATCCGGGTCGATGATCGCCTGGCCTGGACGGTCCAGGCGCATTTGCCGGCGCAGGGCGTTGCGCGCGTAGACATCTATTGAGTCGAGGCCATCCAGAAATGATGCGCCACCGGTGGTTTGCTGCAGGCGCTCAAGCCACCGGCCATAAACCAGACGATCTGCGCTGCCGGCAAGTTGCAACCAGAGCGGCAACTGTTCTTCGTGGGGTTGCTGCAGTGCGTCGGGGTCGAACCAGGCCAGCGGTGAGGTGAGTGAAATAAACAACTGTTCATAACTGCCAATCTCCGGCAGTGCCGACCAATCGACCCGATACAGGCTGCGCAACTGGCGCTCCAGCAACGTCTGGGCCAGGGCATCGAACACGTTGCCCTCGGGCTCACGCAGCACCCAGTGGACGGGAACCCCGGGCAAATAGTGGTTCATATAGCGCGGCAACAGATTGCCCAACGCGTCGAGGTTATCGAGCGTCAGCAGGTTCAGCGCCGGGACGTACAGCAGCGTGACACGCTGGCCCTGCACCTGACGTTGCAACACCAGCAAAGGCAGCCATTCGCCCTGGCGTTCGTTCTGGACCGCAAACACCTGATAGATCCGCAATACATGCGGCTGGCCCAACGCTTCGCGATCCGCGCGGTCGCTCCAGACCTGGGTATGTTCATCGCCCAGCCCCAGCAGCGCGCGCGCGTGCTCCGAGCTTAGTGGCGGGTTCTGCCGCGCCGTCATCAGGCACGCACGCAATTGGCGGCCGACCGCGTCCCAGCGACTGTGCGCCGAACCGTCCGACACGCGCTCGTTCCAGTAGTCCACCAACCGTTCGGCAAACCCCTCCAGCACACCGGGGGCCAGGGCGTTGAGCATCTGTTCGATGTCGTCCACGGTGATCGCGTCGGTCACCGCCTCGAACACCCGCTCGCCCGAGCGAGTCAGCAGTTGATGATGGCCTGGCGTGTAGTTCAGCGCTTCGCCGCTCATGCAGCGTTTGATCAGCGCATCGCTCAACGTGATGAGCTGTGTGTAGTCACCGCCAGCCTGTATCACACCGATCCAAGCAGTGTGCGCCCGCAGGCGCGCACCGACGAACCGCTCCTCCAGCCAGCCCTGGATCATGGACTGGGCCACAGCGGTCAGGCTCAAGCGATGGGCAAACACTTTGGATAAGTAATCGCGGGACATCCGCGCCTGGGTGAGCTCCGGAGAATTTGCAGTTGAAGCACGCATGGGATGCATCCTGATAACGAGATCACGGCACGTTAAAGCGTCAGGGAACGCCCAAAGCAGTACATCTATCTTGCACAAAGGGCTGAAAGCGACCTTCACCGTACTGAAAGCGCTACAGCGGAACGATATCGCTACAGCCCTGCTTTTTACGCGCCATGCAAGGCTTTGATCCACATAGGCTTTTTTTCGCGCACCGCGCTGTATCGAAATCGCTACAGCCGCTGTGGCCAATGTCGCAGCCAAAATAATTAAGCTATTGATTTATAAGTGATTAATAACATTGGCCGCGATCTTGCTAAGTAACTCCCCATTATTCCAATCCCGTCCACCAGACGAATCTGGCCCTGAGGAATTTCCATGAGCGAGTTGCGTTTTACTGAAGATCACGAATGGCTGCGTGCCGAAGCCGATGGCAGCGTCACCGTGGGCATTACCGCATTTGCGCAGAACGCGCTGGGTGATGTGGTTTTCGTGCAACTGCCTGAGCTGCAGACCTATGACAAGGGCGCCGAAGCGTCCACCGTGGAGTCGGTAAAAGCTGCCAGCGGTGTGTACATGCCGTTGGACGGTGAAGTCCTCGAAGTGAACGACAAGCTCGATGGCAGCCCGGAACTGGTCAACGAAGATCCGATGGGCGAAGGCTGGTTCTTCCGCTTTAAACCGGCCGATGCCGACGCAGTGGCTAAGCTGTTGGATCAGGATGCGTACGACCGCCTGATCAAAGCCAACGCTGAAGCCTGAGGAGCGCACCATGACGATCAATCTCAGCACCGCTAACGAATTCATCGCCCGCCACATCGGCCCGCGCCAGGAAGATGAGCAGCACATGCTCGCCAGCCTGGGCTTTGACTCCCTGGAAGCCCTGAGCGCCAGTGTGATCCCGGAAAGCATCAAGGGCACCAGCGTGCTCGGCCTGGAAGACGGCCTGAGCGAAGCCGAGGCCCTGGCGAAGATCAAGGCCATCGCCAGCCAGAACCAACTGTTCAAGACCTACATCGGCCAGGGCTACTACAACTGCCACACGCCGTCACCGATCCTGCGCAACCTGCTGGAAAACCCCGCCTGGTACACCGCCTACACCCCGTACCAGCCAGAAATTTCCCAAGGCCGCCTGGAAGCGCTGCTGAACTTCCAGACCCTGATCAGCGACCTCACCGGCCTGCCGATCGCCAACGCCTCGCTGCTGGACGAAGCTACCGCCGCTGCCGAAGCCATGACTTTCTGCAAACGCCTGAGCAAGAACAAAGGCAGCAACGCCTTCTTCGCCTCGGTGCACAGTCACCCGCAGACCCTCGACGTGCTGCGTACCCGCGCCGAACCGCTGGGCATTGATGTGGTTGTGGGCGATGAACGTGAACTGACCGACGTCAGCCCGTTCTTCGGCGCCCTGCTGCAATACCCGGCCAGCAACGGTGACGTGTTCGACTACCGCGAACTGACCGAACGCTTCCACGCCGCCAACGCATTGGTAGCCGTGGCCGCCGATCTGCTGGCCCTGACCCTGCTGACGCCTCCGGGCGAATTCGGCGCCGACGTGGCCATCGGCAGCGCGCAACGCTTCGGCGTGCCGCTGGGCTTCGGTGGCCCGCACGCGGCGTACTTCTCCACCAAGGATGCGTTCAAGCGCGACATGCCGGGCCGTCTGGTCGGTGTGTCTGTTGACCGCTTCGGCAAGCCGGCCCTGCGCCTGGCCATGCAGACCCGCGAGCAACATATCCGCCGCGAGAAGGCCACCAGCAACATCTGCACCGCCCAAGTGCTGCTGGCCAACATCGCCAGCATGTATGCCGTGTACCACGGGCCTAAAGGCCTGACCCAGATCGCCCAGCGCATTCACCAACTGACCGCGATCCTCGCCAAGGGCTTGACCGCGCTGGGCCTGAAGGTCGAGCAGGAACACTTCTTCGACACCCTCACCCTCAACACCGGCGCCCACACCGCCGCCCTGCACGATAAGGCCCGCGCCCAGCGCATCAACCTGCGTGTGGTGGACGCTGAGCGTGTTGGCCTGTCGGTGGACGAAACCACCACCCCAGCCGATATCGAAACCCTGTGGGCGATCTTCGCCGACGGCAAGGCCCTGCCAGCCTTCGCGGAAACTGAGAGCACCCTGCCGGCCGCGCTGCTGCGCCAGTCGCCGATCCTCAGCCACCCGGTGTTCAACCGTTATCACTCCGAAACCGAGTTGATGCGCTACCTGCGCAAGCTGGCAGACAAAGACCTGGCCCTGGACCGCACCATGATCCCGCTGGGCTCGTGCACCATGAAGCTCAACGCCGCCAGCGAAATGATCCCGGTGACCTGGGCCGAATTCGGTGCCCTGCACCCCTTCGCACCAGCCACACAAAGCGCCGGCTACCTGCAACTGACCTCCGACCTGGAAGCCATGCTCTGCGCGGCCACCGGCTATGACGCGATCTCGCTGCAGCCGAACGCCGGTTCCCAAGGCGAATACGCCGGTCTGTTGGCCATTCGTGCCTATCACCAGAGCCGTGGCGAAGAACGCCGCGACATCTGCCTGATCCCGTCTTCGGCCCACGGCACCAACCCGGCCACCGCCAACATGGCTGGCATGCGCGTGGTCGTGACCGCCTGCGACGCACGTGGCAACGTGGACATTGAAGACCTGCGCGCCAAGGCCATCGAGCACCGCGATCACCTCGCGGCACTGATGATCACCTACCCGTCTACCCACGGTGTGTTCGAGGAAGGCATCCGCGAGATCTGCGGCGTCATCCACGACAACGGCGGCCAGGTGTACATCGACGGCGCTAACATGAACGCGATGGTCGGCCTCTGCGCCCCGGGCAAGTTCGGCGGCGACGTGTCCCACCTGAACCTGCACAAGACGTTCTGCATTCCTCACGGCGGTGGCGGCCCGGGCGTTGGCCCGATTGGCGTCAAGTCCCACCTCACGCCATTCCTGCCGGGCCACGCGGCCATGGAGCGCAAGGAAGGCGCGGTCTGTGCGGCACCGTTCGGCAGCGCGAGCATTCTGCCGATCACCTGGATGTACATCAGCATGATGGGCGGCGCGGGCCTGAAGCGCGCTTCGCAACTGGCGATCCTGAATGCCAACTACATCTCCCGCCGCCTGGAAGAGCACTACCCCGTGCTCTACACCGGCAGCAACGGCCTGGTGGCGCATGAATGCATCCTCGACCTGCGCCCACTGAAAGACAGCAGCGGCATCAGCGTGGATGACGTGGCCAAGCGCCTGATCGACTTCGGTTTCCACGCACCGACCATGTCGTTCCCGGTGGCCGGCACCTTGATGATCGAGCCGACGGAAAGTGAATCCAAAGAAGAACTGGACCGCTTCTGCGACGCCATGATCGCCATTCGCGAAGAAATCCGCGCAGTGGAAAACGGCACACTGGACAAGGACGACAACCCACTCAAGAACGCTCCGCACACTGCGGCGGAACTGGTGGGCGAATGGAGCCACCCCTACAGCCGTGAACAGGCGGTGTATCCGGTTGCTTCGCTGATCGAAGGCAAGTACTGGCCGCCGGTTGGTCGGGTCGACAACGTGTTTGGTGATCGCAATCTAGTATGCGCATGCCCTTCAATCGAGAGCTACGCGTAACCTGAGGCTGAACTCAATCAAATGTGGGAGGGGGCTTGCTCCCGGTGGCGGTTTTACATTCAACATCTCTGTTGACTGACGCACTGCCATCGGGAGCAAGCCCCCTCCCACACTGACCGAGCACACCCAAAACATAATAAGAAACCGGAGAACCACTCATGTCTTTAAGCGTGTTCGACCTGTTCAAGATTGGCATCGGCCCCTCCAGTTCCCACACCGTCGGCCCCATGCGCGCCGCCGCTCGATTCGTCGAAGGCCTCAAACGTGACAACCTGCTGACCACCACCTGCAGCATCAAGGTGGAACTCTACGGTTCCCTCGGTGCCACCGGTAAAGGTCACGGCAGCGACAAGGCTGTGTTGCTTGGCCTGGAAGGCGAACACCCGGACACCGTGAACACTGAAACCGTCGCCGCACGCCTGGCACAGATGCGCAGCGATGGCCGCTTGAACCTGCTCGGCGAACACAGCATTGCGTTCAACGAGAAAGAACACTTGGCGATGATTCGCAAGCCCCTCGCCTACCATCCCAACGGCATGATTTTTCGTGCCTTCGACGCTGCCAACATCCAGATTCGCAGCCGCGAGTACTACTCGGTCGGCGGTGGTTTTGTAGTGGATGAAGACGCCGCCGGTGCCGACCGGATTGTCGAAGATGCCACGCCGCTGACATTCCCCTTCAAGCACGCCAAGGACTTGCTCGGCCATTGCGCCACTTACGGCCTGTCCATCAGCCAAGTGATGCTGACCAATGAAAGTGCCTGGCGCCCTGAAGCGGAAACCCGCGCTGGCCTGCTGAAAATCTGGCAGGTGATGCAGGACTGCGTGGACGCCGGTTGTCGCAATGAAGGGATTTTGCCCGGTGGCCTGAAGGTCAAACGCCGTGCCGCCGCGCTGCATCGCCAACTGTGCAAGCACCCGGAATCGGCGCTGCGTGATCCGTTGTCGGTGCTCGATTGGGTCAACCTGTACGCGCTGGCGGTCAACGAAGAAAACGCCAACGGCGGGCGCGTGGTCACGGCGCCCACCAATGGCGCAGCCGGGATCATTCCGGCCGTGCTGCATTACTACATGCGCTTTATCCCAGGCGCGAACGAAGACGGCGTGGTGCGCTTCCTGCTTACCGCCGCCGCCATCGGGATTTTGTACAAGGAAAACGCGTCGATCTCCGGCGCCGAAGTCGGTTGTCAGGGCGAAGTCGGCGTGGCCTGTTCCATGGCTGCCGGCGCGCTGTGCGAAGTGCTGGGCGGCAGCGTGTCCCAAGTGGAGAACGCTGCCGAGATCGGCATGGAACACAACCTCGGCCTGACCTGCGATCCGATTGGCGGCCTGGTACAGGTGCCGTGCATCGAGCGCAACGCCATGGGCTCGGTGAAGGCCATCAATGCGGTGCGCATGGCTTTGCGCGGCGACGGGCAGCATTTCGTTTCGCTGGATAAGGTCATCCGCACCATGCGCCAGACCGGTGCCGATATGAAAAGCAAATACAAGGAAACCGCCCGTGGCGGTTTGGCGGTCAACATTATCGAGTGCTGACGCCTAAAGGCGCGGCAGCACGTTTTTCAGGAGCTGAATATGTCCACCGAAACCCTGTTGAAAACCCCATTGCACGCCCTGCACATCGAACTGGGCGCACGCATGGTGCCCTTCGCCGGCTATGACATGCCGGTGCAATATCCACTGGGTGTGATGAAGGAACACCTGCACACCCGTGAACACGCCGGGTTATTTGACGTGTCCCACATGGGCCAGATCCGCCTGACCGGCGCCAATGCCGCCAAGGCCCTGGAAACCCTGGTGCCCGTGGACATCATCGACCTGCCGGTAGGTATGCAGCGCTACGCAATGTTCACCAACGAGCAAGGCGGCATCCTGGATGACCTGATGGTCGCCAACCTGGGCAACGACGAACTGTTCCTGGTGGTCAACGCCGCCTGCAAGGACCAGGACCTGGCGCACCTGCGCAAACACATTGGTGATCAGTGCACCATCGAGCCGCTGTTCGAAGAACGCGCCCTGCTCGCCCTGCAAGGCCCCGCAGCGGTGAAGGTGCTGGCGCGCCTGGCGCCGGAAGTGACCAAGATGACCTTTATGCAGTTCGCTTCCCTGCGCCTGCTGGGTGTGGACTGCTACGTCAGCCGCTCCGGTTATACCGGTGAAGACGGCTTTGAAATCTCCGTGCCTGCGGCCAATGCCGAAAGCCTCGCGCGCAGCCTGTTGGCCGAGAGCGAAGTACAGGCCATCGGCCTGGGCGCCCGCGACTCCCTGCGCCTGGAAGCCGGCCTGTGCCTGTACGGCCACGACATGAACACCGAAACCACACCGATTGAAGCCAGCCTGCTGTGGGCCATCTCCAAGGCCCGCCGTGCCGATGGCGCACGCGCCGGCGGCTTCCCGGGTGCCGACCGAATCTTCACCCAGCAGCAGACCGGTGTAAGCCGCAAACGCGTCGGCCTGTTACCCCAGGAACGCACTCCGGTGCGCGAAGGGGCAGAAATTGTCGATGAGCACGGCACTGTGATCGGCAGCGTCTGCAGCGGCGGCTTTGGCCCAAGCCTCGGCGGCCCTTTGGCCATGGGTTACCTGGACAGCGCATTCATTGCACTGGATACCGAAGTCTCTGCGTTGGTGCGTGGGAAAAAGGTGCCGCTTCGTGTAAGTAAAATGCCATTCGTGCCACAGCGTTACTATCGTGGTTGATTGACTGTTCCTATAAGTAACGCGGTTGCGTTAACGTGCACTAATCTGTAACGCAACCGCCATAAAACAGTGCATTCACGATAGTTATTGTTATAGGTGTACAGCTATAACAAGTGAGCGAATCTATCGAATAAGTCCGCTCTACATTATTCAACGAAGTGTCATGAGGCCGAGCAAAACATGGAGTTTTGCAGGGCTTGTTTTTTCTCTATTAGTTGGCGTAGAGTTTGCCCACTGTGTTTGCATGGGTCGCTTGGAACCTGGACCTGGGCAGTAGCTGAAGTAGTTGTGCTACAACCCGTTCGACGTCTCTTACTTTCCTGCAACCCAGCCCAGTACTCTTTCATGTGAAAGGGGCTGTCATCAATTTATAGCGTCAAGGAAATAAGAAAATGGCTGAACGTCAGAGCGGTACCGTCAAGTGGTTTAACGACGAAAAAGGGTTTGGTTTTATCACTCCAGAAAGCGGTCCGGATCTGTTCGTACATTTCCGCGCTATTCAGGGCAACGGGTTCAAGAGCCTCAAAGAAGGCCAGAAAGTGACATTCGTTGCGGTGCAGGGCCAAAAAGGCATGCAGGCTGACGAAGTACAAGCAGAAGGTTGATCCTTACTGCGACAAAAAGCCCCTGATATGACATCAGGGGCTTTTTTATGGACGCGATTCCGTAAAATGCGTTTTTTCCTCAGAGAATCCTGCCATGTCCAAACCCCTGCTGAGCCCCCAAGGCGAATTCCCCGCCGTTGGCCTGGGCCGTCGCCTGGCAGCGATGTTCTATGACTTCCTGTTGTGCACCGCCCTGCTGATCGTCACCGCATTTATCTACAAGCTGGTGTGGATGGCATTTTTAGGCGAAGCCAGGATGCGCACCCTCACCGAATCCGGTGCCCTGGACGGCGACCCGCTGCTGTCGACGATTCTGTTCTTTGTGCTGTTCGGCTTCTTCGCCAAGTTCTGGACCCATTCCGGGCAGACCCTGGGCATGCAGGTGTGGGGCGTGCGCGTGCAGAACGCCGATGGCTCGCGCATCAGCCTGTGGCAGGCGCTGTTGCGCTTTGTGGTGTCGATTGCGTCGTGGTTGTGCGTGGGGCTGGGGTTTATCTGGGCGTTGTTCGATAAACAGAAACGCGGCTGGCATGACATCTATTCGGACACCCAGTTAGTGCGCATCCCGAAGCAAAAGAAATAAAACCCTTCTTAATTAAAGATCTACATGTGGGAGGGGGCTTGCCCCCGATAGCGGCTGTACATTCAATATTTCTATTGACTGATACACCGTCATCGGGGGCAAGCCCCCTCTCACATTTTTAACCGAGCTCGCCTCGGTTCAGGCGTTGCCCGCCAGCTTCAGGCGCGCCGCCTGAGTGAAATCCAGCATGCGCTTGAGCGGTCGAACAGCGTGAGGAATCACCGACGGCTCGACGAAAATCTCGTTGCTGCCCTCACGCAGGCACTGCAACGTGCGCTCCAGCGTGTTCATCGCCATCCACGGGCAATGCGCGCAACTGCGGCACGCCGCGCCGTTACCGGCCGTGGGCGCTTCGACGAAGACCTTGTCCGGGCACAGCTGCTGCATCTTGTAGAAGATGCCGCGGTCGGTGGCGACGATAAAGGTTTTGTTCGGCAGTCGTTGCGCCGCAGCGATCAGTTGGCTGGTAGAACCTACGGCATCCGCCAGTTCGATCACCGCGGTCGGCGATTCCGGATGTACCAGGATCGCTGCATCCGGGTATAGCGCCTTCATGTCTTCGAGCTGCTTGGACTTGAACTCTTCGTGGACGATGCAGGCACCGTCCCACAGCAGCATGTCGGCACCGGTCTGACGCTGGATGTAAGTGCCCAGGTGCTTGTCCGGTCCCCAGATGATGGTCTCGCCGTTGTCCATCAGGCTTTCGACGATTTCCAGCGCGCAGCTGGAGGTCACCACCCAATCGGCTCGGGCTTTGACCGCCGCCGAGGTGTTGGCGTACACCACCACCGTGCGCTCGGGATGCTGGTCGCAGAAGGCCGAAAACTCATCGACCGGGCAACCAAGGTCCAGGGAGCACGTGGCTTCCAGGGTTGGCATGAGGATGCGTTTTTCGGGGGTGAGGATCTTGGCGGTCTCGCCCATGAAACGCACACCGGCGACCAGTACGGTCTTGGCCGGGTGGGCGGCGCCGAAGCGGGCCATTTCCAGGGAGTCGGAGACGCAGCCGCCGGTTTCTTCGGCCAGGGCCTGGATCACCGGATCGCAATAGAAGTGGGCAACCAATACCGCGTCCTGAGCTTTCAGCTCGGCGGCGATGGCGGCACGCAGGCTCGCCTCTTCATCGGCGCTGAGGGCCTTGGGCTGCTTGGCGTCGAGGTGGGCTTGAACCAGTAGGCGTTCAGATATCTGCGTCATGTTCGCAAGACCTGCAGGCGCAGTAGCGCGAAAGTCGAGTGTACCACCGGCTCTGGAGCCCTTCGGGCGCCGCCGGACGAAGTGATTGTGTTCATCAAGCACGGCTAAAAGTGAAGCTGCGCAAGGCTACAGAATATCGAATGGATTCAAAAGCCTAATCTGGCTTTTGACGCGTTCGATTGTCCGACAAAAAAGGGTAATGGCACATTGACTCTCCCCCTCAGGGGAGGGTTTACGCTGCGCCGCCTTCACACATCACCTCAAGCAAATGGCCCCTCAGCGCCACTGCTTAGCCCCCCATTCACGCGTTATAGGGAGATAGCCGATGAACAATCCATTGGACTTGAACAGCGTCATTACCACTACCCGCGAAATCCTCGCGCAGCTGTTGGTGATGGACCTCACAGAGGTGAACGAACACAGCAGCATCGTCGAGGACCTCAATGCCGACTCCCTGGATATCGTCGACCTGAGTTTTCAGCTAGGTCGCCATTACGGCTGCACATTGCCCAAGACCAGCGTGCTGGACCATGCGGTAGCGGTGTTTGGCGACGTGAGCGAGCTGGTCGAAAAAGGCCGTATCACCCAGTCCGGCGTAGACCTTCTGGAGCAAAGCCTGAGCGCATTTGCGCCCGGCCAATTGCGTCCAGGCATGCAGCCGGCAGATGTGTTCGCGGCCACGACCGTGCGCAATTGGGCCGAACAGTGCTACCGGATGTTTGACCACTTGCCCGCCACCTGCCCTGAGTGCAACGCCGAGCAGGCACGTCTCAATGAGCGTCGCCAAGTAGTGTGCGGCGGTTGCAGTGCGCGACTGACGCCGCTGGAAGGCGACGAAATTTCTCGCCAACTGGTAGAGCAGTTTGCCGCGTCCCGTTTGCCAGAAACGGCCTAGGAGTTTTTCATGGGGCCGCGAGAGGTTTTAGTCACAGGCTACGGGCTGGTAGCGCCCACGGTACTGGACGCTGCAACGTTGTTTTCGCAGATCAGCTCCAAGCGGTCGTGCATTCGTCAACACCCGGTGTTTGCTGAGCTGGGTTTTGCGGTAAACGCCGCAGGTTATATCGATCACGATCAGTGGCACGCCATTGGCGCTCAGGTTGCGGTGGGCGCCACGCCAATGCCCCGTCAGTGCCTGCTCGCGGAGTTTGTTGCCAGGCAAGCGCTCCAGCAGGCAGGCCTGGTTCCCGCGGACTTCTCCCGCGCGGCCAGCGGTGTGTTCCTCGGCGCCAACAAGCATTGCGTGAGCCGTGACCTGCAAGAGGCCAGCCGCTATATGGACGACGCCGGCAGCGTCGACCTTGATCGCTACTTGGATCAGCACACACTGGCGGGCGGCCCGTTTGCTCGACGGATTGATCAGCAGACTTGGCACATCGCCAACCTGCTCGGCATTCGCGACCATATCAGCACCCATTCCGATGCCTGCGCGGCCGGCACCATGGCGATCGGCAGTGCGTTTCGCGCCATTGAGCGCGGCGAGATCGACTTGGCCATCTGTGGCGCCGTTGAGTTGATGGCCCATGAACTGTCCTATTACAGCTTCGACGGCCTCGGTGCCATTTGCCAGCGGGCCGACCTCACTGCCGAACAACAGAGCCGCCCGTTCATGAACGACCGCTGCGGTTTCGTCCTCGGCGAAGGCGCGGCAATGATCGTGCTGGAGTCCAGGGAACATGCCGAACGACGCAAGGCCAGCCCGATCGGCCGCGTCCTGGGTTACGCCAACTATTGCGAAGCGCAGAAAATCACCTCCAGCAGCCGCGATGGCAGCCATTACGCCCACTGCATGCAAGCCGCCATCGCGAATGCCGGCTTGGACTGCGACGCCGTCGATCACGTCAATACCCATGGCACCTCGACCCAGGCCAACGATCGCAGTGAAGCCCTGGCGATTGAGCGGGTATTCGGCACCGCCGTGAGCACGATGACATTCACCGCCAACAAATCGGCCATTGGCCACTCCCTGGCGGCCAGCGGCGCCATTGAGGCGGTGCTGTCACTGATGAGTCTGCAGCAAGGCGTGCTGCTCCCCACCCTTAACTATGACCCGGCAAATGCCGAGTTCCCTGAGTTGAACTTCCTGACCGAAGCCCAGCAACAGCCCATCAAGGTGGTGCTGTCCAATTCGTTCGGTTTCGGCGGCGTCAACAGTTCGCTGGTGTTGGGAAATGCATGAAATGAACAGCCTCCAGACAAAACCCGTCTACTTGATCGCTGCGTCGGTGTTCAACCACGCAGGCACTGAGTGCGCCGATTTACATGGCCCGGTGCGGGCCGCCCAGCCGTTGGATTTTGCCCCGGACCACCTGGCCTATCCCGTGACCGTACCGCGACTGCCCACCACGGTGTTCGACCGCAAGATTCAACGCAGCGTCGAACCTCAGGGCGCCCGTTTGCTGTATTGCGCCGGGCAGCTTGCCGGCCCGTTGAATGACTTGCACCTGCCTGGCGAGCGCGTGGCGCTGATGGCCGCCATTCCGGAAGTGGACGGCCCCAGTTCCTGCTGGGAAGCCGTGCAGGCCATCGCCGAACAACCGGACGCACTGCTCGCACAACTCTTCGCTTATACCCCGCCGCTGCACGCACTGATGATGCTCAACAGCAGCGTCATGGCCTATGTAGCCGAGGCGCTGCACTGCCGTGGCCCGATGGGCGGTTTCTGCTCACAGGGAAATGCGGGAGTCGATGCGCTGATTGAGGCGTTCGAACACATCGCCGGTGGCCGAGCCGACGCCGGGGTTGTGGTCAGCAGTAGCCCGAACCTCTCGCCTGCGCTGTACCTGCGCGACAGCACCGAACAGCCTGCACTCCCGGAGCCGGATCGTTATGGGGAAGGCGCAGCGTGCCTGTTGCTGACGTCGTGCACGCCAACCCACGGCGCCTTGCGCATCGCCGGGTTCGCCCGTGGTTACAGTGCTTGCCCCGAACGCTCGAACGCCGTGGCGCACAAGGTCATCCAACAAGCATTAAGCCGAGAGAAAGTAGGTTTGCGCGACGTAGCACATGTCGTCGCCGCGCCGGACACCCCCTTCCTGCCGCTTCTGCTCGCAGACACCCAGGCGACGCTTCACAGCTCCCGGCCCATGACCGGCGACCTGGGAGCAAGCGCCCTGTTGACTGAAATCGCCCTGACCCTTCACGACCAGCGCGATGGGTACACATTGCTGCTCAATCACAGCCGTGCGGGCCATTGGGGCGCCGTATTACTGGCCAAAGAAGCCATGGAGAAACAGGCATGAGCCCACCAAGGATTGTGATAACCGGCCTGGGTGCCGTGACCGGTTTCGGTTTCGAATGGCAATCAATGTGGGCGCAGATGCTGCGCGGTGAGCACTGCATCCGCCCATGGCAACCCGAAGGCGTGGCCGACGGTAGCTTCCCGGTGCGTTACGCCGCGCCAGTAGACACCCGCCAACTGCCGGACTACTTGAAAGGCCATCGCGCCTGGCAGATGCCCCTGGAAAAACGCAGCCAGTTGGGTTGGGTGGCGGCCAGCCAAGCGATCACCGACAGCGGCCTGAGCGCCGCACAACTGCGCGATGCGGCCGTACTGTGCGCGTCCGGCGCACCGGCCCACAACATTCAGGACATGCTGCTGACCGTGTCCGGCGAGCAGCAGGCTTGCCCTGCATGGCGCCACTTGATGGCCAAGGCTGACCAGGTCAGTGCGGCCCACTCGCTGTGCCAGAGCAACGACCGGCTGGCCAGGGTGATCGCTGACGACAGCGGTTGCGAAGGCCCGGTGATCAACATCAGCAGCGCCTGCGCCGGGGCGTCCCAGGCCATCGGGAATGCCTTCCAGATGATCCGCCGGGGTGAAGTCGACGTCGCTGTCGCCGGCGGGGCCGACTCGGTGTTGAGCCTGGACACCATGACCGCGCTTTACCTGTTGGGCGCAGCCAGCAGCGAGCAACGCTGGGGCGACGGGCTTTGCCGTCCATTCGATCGCCATCGCAGCGGCCTGGTTGCTGGCGAAGGCGGTGGTTTTGTAGTGCTCGAAACCCTGGAGAGCGCCCTTGCCCGTGGCGCCGTGCCCTATGCCGAAGTGCTGGGGTTTGGCAGCAGCCTGGACGGCTACAAGGTCACCGCACCCGACCCGCAAGGGCGAGGCGCCGCCCTGGCGATGCAGACCGCCTTGCACGATGCCGGCATCCGCCCGCAACAGGTGGACCTGATCAACGCTCACGGCACGTCCACCCCGCTCAACGATGCCGCCGAAACCCTGGCCATCAAGTCGGTATTCGCCCAAGACGAGCACTATCGACGGCTGGCAATCAGCGCCAACAAGTCCCAGTTCGGGCACTTGATCGCCGCCGCTGGCGCACCCGAGTTCATCGTCACCGCACTGGCCTGCCAGCACGACCGGATTACCCCGACCCTCAACCTGCACAGCGCCGCCGACGACTGTGATCTGGACTACTGCGCCCATCAGACGGTCAACCGCCGAGTTGACGTGGCGCTGAGCAATTCATTCGGCTTCGGTGGGCTCAATACCTGCCTGGTGCTGGGCAAATACCAGGAGCACGCACAATGAGTGCCGCACAAACACCCATCGCTATCGCCGGCAGCGGCTGTGTCCTGGCCAGCGGATGGGGCGTGGACGCGTTCTGGACTGCGGCCTGCGAGTCGCGCAGCGGGATCAAGCCATTGCGCTCCTTGCAGTTTCACAGCGAGCGGGTCACGGCCTTTGGCCAGATCCACTATGACGATCATCAACGCAGTCGTCAGGACCTCGCGCAGAACCTGCAACGCTACTGCACGCCCGCCGTCATCTGGGGTGTCAGCGCGGTTCGTCAGGCACTGGCCGATGCCGACCTAACACCCGGTGCAGACGGCCTGACCTATGGGCTCTATTGCTGCCAGGGTGGATACACCCATCCTTCTCTGGCGTCCTACGGCGAATTGCTCCACGAATGCCGCCAGGGCGAAGGGGCAGACATGCACCTGCTGGCCCGACGTATTTTGCAGGAGCGGGCGCAGGATCCGTTCCTGGTGCTCAAGGGCCTGAGCAATATCCTGCTGGGCGTGACCAGCCTGGCGCTCAAGCTGGAGTGTGAATGCAACGCCTACATGCAGGGCGTCTCCGGCAACCTGGCAGCCTTGCGTGAAGCCTGTGCCGCGTTGCAGAGCGGGCGCATTGATGTAGCGATCATTGTCGGTGCGGGCAGCGAACTCGATGCCCTGGCACTCAGCGCCTTGGTACAGGCCGGCACCATCAGTGCGGACGGCTCGGAGACCCTGCGAGCTTTCGACGCGCAAGGCACGGGCGGTATCGCGGGTGAAGGCGCGGCAGCCCTGGTGTTGCGCCGTCGCGAGGATCTGGGGGATGAACCCCAGGTCTGCCTGCAAACAATGACCGCCCATGTCTCTCTCGAGGCACTGAACCTGCCAGACCAGCCAACCGATCTGCTGGTGTGCACTGGCACCGGCACGCCCGACAAAGATCGGCAATTGAGCCACGTACTGGGCCGCACCGGCGGCGCCCACATCACCAGTGGCGTGCCGGTGACCGGCCTGCTCAGTGCGGCTCCCAGCCTGGCAGACCTGATCCTGGCCCGCTGCGCCCTGCTCGCCCAGCGCGTGCCACCAATTACCGGGCTAAGCCAACCCGTGGCCGCGCACCTGCCCTTTGTGATGGGCGCTCCCTATTCAACGACGCTCACCGATTGCCTGGTGCTCAACCGCGAAGACAACGGTTTCAGCGCTTGTTACCAATTGAAGTACAGCGAGCAGGCCAATAACGCCTGACGTTTTTTGTACAACACCCTCCTCTTTTATAGGACATGGATGTGATGGATTACCGTGATTTTGTTCGCCCAAAGTTTGTAGATCTGCTCCAGGCCCTGGGGCTTGAGTGTGAGTTCAAACGCGCACTGGGCAGTCAATTGTTCTACCGCAACCGCAAGGGTGACGAGGTCACCGTGACGGATTTTCTCGGTGGCTATGGCGCGGCGTTGTTTGGTCACAACGACCCGCAGTTTGTCGAACAGCTCTGCACACTGTTGCGCAATGACGTGCCCTTTAACGCCCAGATGTCGATCCGCGGCACGGCCGGAGCCCTAGCGCGCGCGTTGAGCGAAGCCTTCAATCGCGAGCTGAAGAACAACGAACAATACATTTCGACCTTTTCCAACAGTGGTGCAGAAGCGGTCGAAATTGCCGTCAAACATGCCGAGTTTCGTCGTCAGAAAAACCTGCAACGCCAGTTCGACGAACTCGACTTCACCCTGGCCCAATTGACCTCCAGCGACCGCGCCTACCGCGAAGTGGATGTCGCTGACCTCGACTTGCCGGCAGGCCTGCTGCCCGCGCACCTGAACACGGCCACGGTGCGCCAGGTGGTTGAAGCGGTGCGCCAGCACAACCTCGCCGAATTGCATGTCGAGCCGGTCTTTGTCGCTTTGCGCGGCAGTTTTCACGGCAAACTGGTCAACACTGTGCAACTGACGTACGGCCGCCAGTATCGCCAGCCGTTCGCGCGGTTCGGCCTGAACGTGGAGTTCATTGACCCCCAGCAACCCCATCAACTCCAGGAGCTGCCCGCGCGCCACACCCGACATTGGCTGAGCCTGCAATGGAGCGGGGATCAACTGCTGGTCAAGCGCGATGCGTTCAGCGCGATCACCGCCGTACTGATGGAGCCGATCCAGGGCGAAGGCGGCATCATCGAATTCTCGACTGATTTTTACCGGGCGTTGCGTCGCCTGTGTAACGAGCAGCAGTGCCCGTTGATTATCGACGAGGTGCAGTCGGGCTTCGGACGGACCGGCACCTTCCTGGCCAGCAGTCATTTCAATCTGCAAGGCGATTACTACTGCCTGTCCAAAGCGCTGGGCGGTGGCCTGATGAAGATCGCGGCCACCGTGATTCGCAGCAGCCACTATGAAAAAGACTTCAGCTATATCCACAGCTCGACCTTCGCCGAAGACGATGCCTCCTGCCACATCGCCCTCTCGGCACTCAATCGTCTGTTTGCCGATGACCAAGCGATGCTCAAGGACGTGCACACCAAGGGCGAATACCTAAAGGCCTCACTGCTTGAGCTCAAGGCGGCCTACCCGGGGGTGATCGCCGATGTGCGGGGCCGCGGCCTGTTGCTGGGCTTTGAGCTGCACGACCAAAGCACCAACAGCTCGCTGGTGCAGGCTTCAGCCCAGTACAACGACGCCTTGGGTTACCTGATTGCCGGCTACCTCTTGCAGTTTGAAGCCCTGCGCGTGGCGCCTTCGGGCAGCAACTCCAATGTGATCCGCCTGGAGCCGCCCGCCTGCATCACATTCGCCGAGATCGACGGGCTGATCAAAGCCCTGCAAAAGGTCTGCGACATGCTGCAACGCGGAGATGCGTTCCCGTTGGCCGCTACCATTTGCAATGACCTGATCCCGGCGGTCGCGCCGCGCGACACCGGCTTCCAGGTCAACGCCCTGCCCAACGCCCCGCAGGACACCCCCATCGTCGCCCGCGTGGCCTTTATCAATCACTTGATCGATGCCGACATCCTCGGTGATGTCGATCCCTCACTCGGCCAACTAAGCACCGAACAAAAATGTGTGTTCATGCAACGCACCGCACCGGAACGCCGGGCGGCGCCCGTGGGCCCGGTGGTGATCCGCTCGAAGCTGGGCATGGCCGTGGAGTTCACGTTGTACCCACTGTGCATGGACTCCAACGCCATGGCGGACTACATCATCAGCGGCGATCTCGACGTGATTCGCAAAGAAGTCGGCAATCGCATCCTGGACGCACGCGCCGATGGCTACCGCGTTGCCGGGTTGGGGATGTACACCTCCATCGTGACCAACAACTGCCAGGCCCTGAAAATTCCGGACATGGCGCTGACGTCCGGTAACGCCTTGACCATCGGCATGGGCCTTGAGGCCATCGAGCAAGGCTGCAAACAACAGGGGCTTGAGTTGCACGCACAAACGGCAGCCGTGGTCGGCGCGGCCGGTAACGTGGCGTCGACCTATGCGTCGCTGCTGTCAGCCGCTGTCGACCACGTGATCCTGATTGGCAGCGGCCGCGATGGCTCGCTGCGCCGTCTGGAAAAAACCGCCCATCTGATTTACGCCGACGCGGCCCGCTCGATTCTCAAGGGCACGGCCAGCGACGACTTGCTGGCGCAGCGCCTGCTCGACATCGACGGCATTCACGCGCTGCTAAAGGACTTCGGCAGCAGCTCGCAGTTGGGCCTGCAGGTCTCGCGCCTGGTGCAAGAACGCCTGGGGGCCAACGCCTTCATTACCGTCACCGATGACCTGCAAGCACTCAAGCGCGCACGCATCGTGCTGTGTGCGGCAAACGCAGCGCAGCCGTTTCTCGACGCTGGGCATTTCGCCGAACACAGCGTGATCTGCGACATCGCCGTGCCGCTGAACGTTGACCAAGCGATCGGCACCCAGCGCAGCGACGTGCTGTACATGCACGGTGGCATTGTCCAGACGCCGTTCGACGACGGGCTCGCGCCGAATGTGCGGGCCTACCTGAAACAGGGCCAGTTGTATGCCTGCATGGCCGAGTCGGTGCTGATGGGGCTTGCGGGAATTACCCAGCATTACTCCTACGGCGACATCAGCCGCGAACAAGTGCAGCAGATTCGTGCGTTGGCGGCGATCCATGGCTTTGGCCTGGCGCAGTTCAAGACCCACAACTCACTCTAAGGAACGGCCATGACCACTAAAACAGCGGTAGTCACCGGAGGCAGTCGCGGCATCGGCAAAGCGGTTGTCCTGGCACTGGCCGAGGCCGGCTACCGGGTTGCATTCAACTACGTGCGTGACGAAGCGGCGGCCCTGGCGGTGCGCGATGAAGTCGAAAAGATGGGCGGCGAATGCCTTACCGCGCAGTGCGACATCAGCGACGCCCACAGCATCAAGGCGTTTTTCGAACAGGTTGAACAACACTTCGAACGCATCGACCTGCTGGTCAACAACGCCGGGATTACTCGGGATGGTTTGCTGGCAACGCTCTCGGTCGAGGCCATCAGCGAGGTGATCCAGACCAACCTGATCGGCACACTGCTCTGCTGCCAACAGGTGGTGCCCGGCATGATGCGCCAGCGTCAAGGCTGCATCATCAACCTGAGTTCGGTGGCGGCGCAAAAGCCCGGCAAAGGCCAAAGCAGCTACGCCGCCGCCAAGGGAGGTGTGGAGGCGCTGACACGTGCCCTGGCGGTCGAATTGGCGCCGCGCAATATCCGCGTCAACGCGGTGGCGCCGGGGATCGTCAGCACCGACATGACCGCCGCCTTGCTCGAAACCCACGAGCAGGAGGTCCAGTCGCGTCTGCTGATCAAGCGCTTTGCCGTGCCAGGGGATATCGCCGAGGCCGTGCTGTACCTGGCCGACCGCGCCACCTATGTGACCGGCGAAGTGTTGTCGGTCAATGGCGGGTTGAAAATGCCATGAGCGCATCTCGAACTTTTTTTATTTCCGGTGCCGCCAACGGCATTGGCCGCGCAGTCGCGGAACACTTCGCCACCGACGAAGCCCATCGCCTGATCCTGGTGGACCGTGACTTGGCCCAGCTACAAAGCTGGGTCGGCAACGGGGCATTTGCCGCAAGCATCGAAACCCATGGCGTCGATATCGCCGACCTTGCGAGCGTGCAAGCGTTATTCAACGACCTGTCGGTGCGCCTCGGTTACATCGATGTCCTGGTCAACAGCGCCGGTGTCTGCAACGAGAACGAACCGGAGGACTTGGACAACTGGCACAAGGTGATTTCGGTCAATCTGAACGGCACCTTTTATGTCACTTCGCTGTGCCTGCCACTGCTGGCGGACCGAGGGCGAATCATCAATTTGTCGTCGATCCTGGGCCGCATCGGCAAGGTCCGCAACACCGCTTACTGCGCCTCCAAGCACGGCATTATCGGCATGACAAAAGCACTGGCGCTGGACCTGGCACCGCGCCGGATTACCGTGAACGCGATTTTGCCAGCCTGGATTGATACGCCAATGCTTCAAGGCGAATTGGCGACTCAAGCCAGTATTGCCGGAATCAGTCAGGAGCAGATCCTGCGCAATGCCAAGAAAAAGCTGCCGTTGCGCCGTTTTATCCAGGCTGATGAAGTCGCCGCCATGGTGCGTTACCTGGTCAGCCCGGAGGCCTCCGGCGTCACGGCCCAGAGCCTGATGATCGACGGCGGCGCCGGGTTGGGGATGTAGCCATGAACACAGCATTGCTCACACGCAGCCTGTTGCTTGGCCTGATATCGCTGGCGCCACGCCTGGCGGGTGCGGACCTGCTGCCGACCCATGCCGACGCGGAAGTGGGATTGGCCAGTGCCCTGCGCTTGCACGGGGATGATCCGGTCACGCAGAAAGCGGTGTATTTCAAGGCCAACCTGGAAGACAACTGGGACAGCGGCTACTACAAGGCCAAAGGCCGGGTACGCTACGACGCGCGCTATGACGGGCATAACCCTTATAGCCAGGAGGCACGGGATGACTACCGTTTCAGTGCCGACTGGCGGCATCTGTATTGGGGCCATTACCTGGGTGACGGTGAGGTCACCGTGGGTTGGCAGCAAGTCGTCTGGGGCCGCGCCGATGAGTTGCGGGTGTTGGACCAGGTCAACCCTATCGATTACCGCGAAGGCGTGACGGCCTTGCTTGAAGACAGCCGCATCGCGGTGCCAATGGTGCGTTTGACCCAACCCGTGGGCGAGTGGGAAGTAGAAGCCTTGTGGATAACCGACTTCCTGAAAAACCAGGCGCCGGCCCAAGGCAGCGAATTCGACGCTCCGTTGTTCGCAGTACCGGACCCGGACCTGTTCCTGGTCGGTTCAAAGCCGGACTACAGCGGGCAAAAGGGGTTCTCCTATGGCATGAGCGCCAACGGCAGGATTGGTTCGGTGGACGCCAGCTTTGTCGCCCTCAACGCCCGCCAGCAAGACCCGGTGTATGCCGTCGAAGGTATCGCTGACGATCAGCGCGTGGTTCTGGAGCGCCAGTTCCCCCGCTACAGCATGGGCGGTGCCGGCCTGGCGATCGACGCCGGCCACAGCATCGTGGTGCGCAGTGAGGTGGCCTACTTCGACCGCTGGCACGTCACCAATCCGTACCGTAACCACGGCAGCAGCCAGAGCCCGATGGTCAAGTCCTTGCTGGGCGTGGACTACCTGCTGCGCAACTGGCTGATCTCCGTGCAATGGCAGGAGCAGCAATTGCTCGACTGGCAGCAGGGCATGGTGCAGGACAAACGCGAGCCGCTGTTCACGCTGTCCGCCGAAGGCACCCACCTGCGTGACCGCCTCAAGTCCCGCCTGGTACTGGCGATGTCCCCTCCCGCCAAGGACGACGCCTTGCTGCAAGGCATCTTCACGTACACCCCCGTGGACTGGCTGAAGCTGGGGCTGGAGGTGGATGTGTTTTTTGGCAAAGAAGACCGCACGTTTGGCCAATACAGCCAGCGCGACCAACTGCGTGTGTCGGCGGGTTATCTGTTCTGAGCCCCGTTCCGACCTCAATAAAAAAACCACTTCAAGAAAAGGAAATTTCTATGTTGCCGCCCCTCAAGGTCCTGACCGCCAGCCTCCTGATGCTCACCAGCATGGGGGCACTGGCCGCCCCGAACGCCGACGAAATCATTCGTCAGGCCCGTGACCGCAATGACGGCAAGAGCTTCATGTCGCAGGTTTCGCTGATCCTGCTGGACAAGCAAGGCAACAGCCGGGTGCGCGAGTTCAGCTACCTGCAAAAGGATTACCCGGACAGTGACAAGTTCACCATGTACTTCTCGGCCCCCAACGATGTCCGCAACGTCGCCTTCCACATCGAAAACCCCCACGAAGCCCTGAGTGCCGAGGACAGCCAATGGATGTACCTGCCGGTCAGCCGGCAAACCCGCCGGATCTCGACCACCGACAAGCGTGGCGCATTCATGGGCAGTGATTACTCCTACGCGGATCTGGACAAGATCCGGGCCGATGACTACAGCCAGACACTGGTAGGCGAAGAGACCATCAACGGGCGTGAATGCTACGTCATCGAGCGCACGCCGGTGTCTGCGCAGATCCTGGCCAAAACCGGCTACAACCAACTCAAGGTCTGGATCGACAAGCAGAACAGGCTGGTCATGCGTCAGGATTTCTTCGACGTCAAAGGCGTGATGTTCAAGCAGATGCGGACGCTGAAAGTCGAGACAGTCGATCAAATCGACAGCATCACCCTCAGCGAAACCGAAGACTTCATCGCCGGCACGCGCTCCCAACTGAAGTTCAACCAGTTGCAGTACAACGTCGAACTGGACGACTGGCTGTTCAACCAGACCGCGATCAAACGCGGCCTCAAAACTGGCGACCTGCCTGAATTTGCCGTCTCCGCTCGCTGAATACTGCGCCTGCCTTTCGTGGAACCGATTGAACTATGGAACGATACCTGAACTTCGTTGAGCGCTATGCGCGCACGATTGTATTTGTGCTGGTGGCGATCACGGCCTACTTCACCTATGCCCTCGGCTCGCTGATGTCGGACACCAATCCCTATTTGCTCAAGGAAAGCCATCCAGCGCGAAAAACCATTATTGAACTGCAACACGAGTTCACCGGCACCTATGACTCGGTCATGGTGGCCCAGAGTAATGCGCACAGTGTGTTTAACACTCAGTCGCTTAACGCCCAGTTCGAAATCTCCCAGGCCCTTCGCCGGCTGATGCTGGCCAATGCCGACGATGAGGTCGAGTTGCGCCGCATTGTCGGCAGACACGAAAGCGACAGTCGCGCCCAACTGTTGGCCAGCGATATCCTCGGCGACGGGTTCAGCCAGAACGATTACGCCCAAGCCAAGGCCCTGCGCGATCACGCCCGCAGCCAGGGCTGGGAGGAGCGCGATCAGCAGTTTCTAGCCTTCCTGGCAGAACGGATCAATCCGATCCAGGAAATGGCCTCGATGGCCGACCTGGAAAACATCAGCCTGAGCGCTGACGGCGAACTGTGGATTCACAAGACACTGCACGCCTTGGACATGGACCCGCAACTCGTCGAAGCCCAGATCATGGGCAATGAGCAAATGGTCGGTGGAGTGGTTTCCCCTGACAGAAAAGTCGCGGTGGTGGTGGCCGAGTTAGGCACCAAGCAAGACGATGCTCAGGCGCAACTGCGGGCTTACCAACAGGTTCGCCAGATCGTCGCTGACTACCAGAGCAAACATCCGCAGTTCACCGATGAAGTGTTCATCGCCGGAACCCCGATCTTCATCGCCGCCCAACAAGAGATCATCGATCACGACCTGGCGCTGCTGTTTCCGATCGTGTTCCTGCTCGTGACCTCCATGCTGGTGTTCTTTTTCCGCAAGCCCTTGGGCGTGTTCCTGCCGCTGTTCAATATCCTCTTCTGCACGATCTGGACGCTGGGGCTGATGGCATTGTTGAAGGTGCCCATCGACCTGCTTACCAGTGTGCTGCCGGTATTTTTGTTCACGATCTGCTGTGCCGACGCGATACACGTGATGGCTGAGTACTATGAGCAACTCAATGCGGGCAAGACGTACCGCGAGGCCAACCGCGAGACTATGCGCCGCATGGTGGTCCCGGTCGTGTTGACCACCGTGACCACCATCGCCACGTTCATGATCTCCACCACCAACAACATCGTCAGCATCCGCAATTTCGGGGTATTCATGTCCATCGGGCTGACGGCCGCGCTGATCATCTCGCTGCTGTTGATTCCGGCGTGGATTTCCATCTGGGGTAAAGACCAGCCGTTGCGTAAAACCGTACACAAAGAGTCGATTATCTCGCGCTACCTGGTGGCTTTTTGTGCCCGCCTGATCCGCTGGCGCAAACCGGTGCTGTTGGTCAGCTTGCCGATGTTGGCGCTGATGACGGTGTTTACCTTCATGGTCGATATCGAAGACTCAGGCATCGCTTACTTCAAGAAAGACAGCCCGGTGCGTGTTTCCGATGAGTTCATCAACCGCTCACGGATCGCGGGCACTTCCCCTGGCTGGATTGCGTTCGATACCAAGACTCCGCGTGGCGCGCTGACCACTGAGACCGTGCAGTTCCTCGACAAACTCGACCACTTTCTCAAGTCCCAGCCCAACGTCAGCTATACCTATTCGGTGGCGGCCTACGTCAAGCGCATGAACCTTGTGCTCAATGACATGAACCCCGAATACCTGCGAGTACCGCAGGCCGTGGAGCAGGTGACGTCAGTCAACGATGAGGGGCAGGCGGAAACCTTTGAAGTCGACGGAAACTCGCTGATCGAGCAACACATCATGATGTTCGAGAACGGCGGCGGCTCAGACTTGCAGAACGTGCTCAATGCCGACTACTCCAAGGCCTTGACGCTCTACACCATGACCTCTTCGGTGGCCAGCGACTACAAAGACATGCTTGATCGCCTGGACGCCTGGCTGTTGGTGAACAAGCCGGCCAACCTGCAGGTGACCCATGCCGGTACGCCGAAAATCTGGACCGGCATCCTGGCGGAGATCACCCAGGGCCAAGTCCTGAGCTTCTCGCTCGCGCTGCTGGTGGTCACGCTGATGATGATGTTCTGGTTGAAATCCGTCCGGCTGGGGATTCTGGGCATGCTGACGCTGCTGACCACCTCGGTGACGGTGTACGGCTTTATGTACCTGCTGAACATTGAGCTGAACATTGGCACGACACTGGTAACGTTCCTTGTAGTGGGCGTGGTGGATTACGCGGTGCACCTGCTGTCGCGTATCAAGTTGCTGGTCCAGGAAGGTATCCACGTGGACGAGGCGATTTTGACGGCGATGCACAGTGTCGGGCGTTCGACGGTGGTCAACGTGGTGATTTTCTCCGTAGGTTTCCTGGCCCTGCTGTTTTCCGCCTACAAGCCGGTCATTGACTTGGGCACGCTGGTCGCGCTGGCTCTGTTCTCCAGCGGTGTGATGACCATTTTGTTAGTAACGCTGATATCTCCGTGGTTCTTCGCAGCCATTGTGCCCGAGCAACGGGGAGATGAACGCGAACACCCAGAACGCCAGGGCGCTTTGGGATAAACGCTGAAGAGGACGACGCCGGCCATATCCATTGAGCACCCACGGATTGCCGGCGTTTGCGAAGCGCACACACCGCTTCATGAGATTGTGCAGCACGTTCGTTCAGGCCGTTTTGGACAGATGTTCAAACTGGCATTGGTACTGGGCGTCCTTGAGGCTGCTTTCGAACTGTTCAAGGCCGTCGTAGATGCTTTGCAACCCTTCGATCTGAGTCTTCAGTTCCAGCTTTTTATCCGCAATGGCCTGGTTGGCCAAATCCCACGGCAGCTCCTGGCCGCGGTGATCCTGAAGGATCGCCTGCATTTCCTTGAGTTTGAAGCCCAGCTGCTGCGCGCATTTGATGAACGTCAGCAGTTCAACGCTTTGCTGGCTATAGACCCGGTACTTACCTTCGCGCGCAGGCGGTGGCAGCAAACCAATGTCTTCATAGTGGCGGATGGTCTTGACTGTCGTGCCCGACAGCTGGGCTGCTTTGCCGATATACATGTAAAAGTCCTTTTTTATGGCACAGACGGGGGGTGCGCACTTTGGCGCGCCGCATCTTCACACATGTGTGCGGCGTCTGAAACCCGACAGTGTCAAAAGGCTATGCAGTGGCAGAGATGAAGCAGGCATCGCCTGTTGCAAGGCGATGCTGTAAGCGGTGTGTCAACGAGCAGCGATCTCCTGAGCTTGCTTGAGCCAGGCTTGCCGCTGGGAATCGCCGGAACCGAGGATCGGCCCGAACGTGAGGGTCTTCAACGGTTTGATGCCGCAGAACTCCAACGTGGTCTTGCGCATCTGGTGCAGCCCCGGCATGCGATAGAACCATTTGTAGTACCACGGCGGGGTATCCATCGTGACCAGCAGGTGAGCGGTGCGCCCCTTCAAGAGCTTGTCGGGAAAGGCTTTGCCTTCGCGGTACTTGAAGGCGAAACCGGGAAGGAATATCCGATCGAAAAAGCCTTTCATCAAGGCCGGAATCCCTCCCCACCAGATGGGATACACAAACGCCAGGTGCTCAGCCCATGTGATATCGGCCTGCGCCTTGAGCAGATCAGGCTCCAAGAGCTGAACCTGCTTGTAGCCATCGTGCAGCACGGGATCGAAGCGCAGCGCATCCAGCCGTAACAGACGCACCTCATGCCCCGCACGTGTAGCCGCCTCCACATAAGTGTCGGTCAGTGCTCCACAGAAACTGTCGGTTGAGGGATGCCCCAAAATCACCAGAACTCGCTTACTCATCATCACTTCATCCTGAAAGTTGAGCGTTCAGAATAGGGTGTGCCCGTAACGGGAGAGTCAACAGGGAGGTTTGCCAAATGCTGGTATAGCCGGGTGCATTGCGCACCGGCAGGTAAGCTCCAAATCGCAGGCAAAAAAAAACCCGGAAATCCTCACTTACGTGGGCCTTCCGGATTTTCTAAACCGCCAAAAATGGTGGGTCGTGTGGGATTCGAACCTACGACCAATTGGTTAAAAGCCAACTGCTCTACCAACTGAGCTAACGACCCGCTGTGTGGTGGCGCGTATAATACTGATTTCTAAGGATTATTCAACACCTTATTTGAAATAAATCAGAAATAACGCGTTGGGTCCGTAATTCCGGCCATTTTGAAGCCCTCTGCACGCAGCCGGCAGCTGTCACATTTCCCACAGGCACTACCGCCTTCGTCTGCCTGATAGCAGGAAACAGTCAGCGCGTAATCGACGCCAAGTCCTACGCCTGCCTTCACGATATCGGCCTTGCTCATGTTTTGCAGCGGCGCCTGGATACGAAACCCCTGCCCCTCTACACCGGCCTTGGTGGCCAGGTTGGCCATGCGCTCAAAAGATTCGACGAACTCCGGACGGCAGTCCGGGTAACCGGAATAATCCAGCGCATTGACGCCGATAAAGATGTCGCGGGCGTTAAGCACTTCGGCCCAGCCAAGGGCCAGGGACAGGAACACTGTGTTGCGTGCCGGTACGTAAGTGACCGGGATGCCTTCCGAGGGTGCTTCTGGCAGGTCGATGGTGTTGTCGGTCAACGCCGAACCACCCATGCCGCCTAGATTCAGGCCAACCACCTTGTGCTCGATCACACCGAGGTCGCGGGCGACACGCGCAGCCGCGTTCAACTCGGCGCGGTGACGTTGGCCATAATCGAAGCTCATGGTGTAACAGCTATAGCCTTGCGCTCGCACCATGGCCACCAATGTGGCGGAGTCGAGACCACCGGATAGCAGAATGACTGCGCGCTTTTGATCAGTCATCTCAGCGCCCCGGCTCGTCGTTCCACAGGTATTTATGCAGCTGCAATTGCAGGCGTACGGGCAAGTTATCGGCAACCACCCAGTCGGCCAGATCGCGTGCGTTCAGGTCATGGTGGCTGGGGGAGAACAGCACTTCACCGGCACGGCGTTCGAGGCCGTACTGGATCAACTTGGAGTTGGCCCAGTCGTAATCCTCACGAGAACAGATGACAAACTTGACCTGATCGTTGGGCGTCAGCAGTTCGATGTTCTCGTAAAGGTTGCGGTGCGCTTCCTTGGAGCCTGGGGTTTTGAGGTCTAGCACTCGGCTCACACGCGGGTCTACCGCGGAGATATCCAAAGCACCGCTGGTTTCCAGGGAGACTTCGTAACCGGCATCACACAACTGCTTGAGCAAAGGAATGGCGTTGGGCTGAGCCAGGGGCTCGCCGCCTGTCACACAGACGTAACGCGGCCGGTAGCTGGCAACCTGCTCCAAAATGTCTTCAAGGGTTCGAACGGTGCCGCCACTGAAGGCATAGGCGCTGTCACAGTATTGGCAACGTAACGGGCAGCCGGTCAGGCGCACAAATACTGTGGGCAGGCCGGCGGTGCGTGTTTCACCCTGTAACGAGTAAAAAACTTCGGTGATGCGTAATGTGTCTTGCATAGTCGCCACGGGCGTAACAGCTAAACAGGCTGTCCGCCTCCGTCAGGCACTTCAAGGAACCCCGCCAACGCGTAGGCCCCAGGAAGCGGGTGTCATAAAAGGGCGTGGATTCTAACGAAAAAACCCGCGCCAGGCGCGGGTTTCTTCTAAACGGGCAGCATCGCTTACAAGCGTTGCAGATCCCGTTGAGCCAACTGTGCAGCAGAAGTGCCCGGATATTGGGCAACGACCTGCTGCAGAATGCCTTTGACCTTGTCGGTATGACCCAGGCGGCGCTCTACGTCAGCGAGTTTGTACAGCGAATCCGGCACCTTGGCGTGCTTGGGGTACAGCTGGCTGACCTTGGCAAATGCCTGGCCCGCCCCCTGCAAATCACCCTTTGCCAGGTTCACCTCGCCCAACCAGTACTGGGCGTTGCCCGCGTACTGGCTGTTTGGGTATTTGCGCAGGAATGCGGTAAACGCCTGGCTGGCCTTATCGAAATCCTTGGCTTTGATCAGGTCGAAGGCTGCATCGTAATACAGCTTTTCCTTCGCAGGATCACCCGGTTCACTGCTGGCGGCAGGGGCTTGGCTCGCGGCCGCGGCCCCTACTGCTGCACCACCGGCAGCGGCGCTTGGCGCGCCACCGGCAGAAGAATTATCAGGAGTAGCGGCAGGTGTAACGCCGGCTCCTATGCGTCGATCAAGATCCTGGTAACGCTCCAGGCCTTCTTGCTTCAGCTGACGCACTTCATTCTGCAGAACTTCAATGGTGCCTTGTTGCTGCGCCAATTGATCCTGCATGCGTTGCAGCTGGTTGAACAGTTCGCCCTGTGCCGAAGGGGCGGACGTAGCCGCCCCCCCAGCATAGGCGCCGTTCGTGCCATAACCTGCTGGCGGATAGCTGCTCCCGCTATTGTTATAGCCAGAGTTGCTATCTTCCACAGGAACCGCAGCCCACACCGCAAGCGGTGCGAAGCTGAGAGCCAATACAGTTAGAGCACGACGGCACGTTCGCATGACGAATTACTTACGCAGTTCGACGCGACGGTTTTGAGCCCAGGACTGCTCGTCGTGGCCAGTAGCAACTGGACGCTCTTTACCGTAGGAAACCAGTTCCAGTTGGCCTGGAGCAACACCTTGCAGTACCAGGTAGCGCTGAACGGCTTTCGCACGACGCTCGCCCAGTGCCATGTTGTACTCACGAGTACCACGTTCGTCGGTGTTACCTTCCAGAACAACGCGAGCGCCGTTAGCTTTCAGGTCCTTCGCGTGAACGTCCAGAGCGCGCATGGCTTCTGGTTTCAGGTCCGAACTGTCGTATTCGAAGTAGAAAGTGGTGATAGCGCGCAGAGCAGCTTCTTCGCTCAGGGAGCCGTCAACTGCACCAGTGTTAGCGCCGTAACCAGCGTTTGGATCAACAGCTGCGCCTTCACCGGCATTGTCGCCGCCTTTAGACGAGCAACCAACGGCTACGGACAGAGCCAGAGCCAGAGCAGCAAACTTACCAAACTTCAGCATTTCCATCGTGAAACTCCTAATGAACCCCAGTGTGTTAAGTACTTCTTTTTGTAGCGCCGCGTCAGTTCAGGTAAGGGGACCAGGACGGTTCTCTGACTTCGCCTTGAGCGGTAGGAAGCGGGAGCCTCACGCGTCCATTAATGGACACGAGCATCAAGACTCCCCGGCCCTGCTGGCGGGTGGCGTAGATTACCATGGTGCCGTTGGGCGCAACAGTAGCTGACTCATCAAGGTTGGTATCTGTGAGGATTTTTACGGTTCCACGCTGCAAATCCTGGGCCGCAACCCGGAAATTAGTGAAGCCATCCTGACGGTGAATCATCACCAACGTCTTTTCGTCAGCCGAAAGCTTAGGGTTAGCGTTGTAGTTACCAATAAAGGTCACTCGTTCCGCGCCGCCACCACTAATGCTCGATTTATAGATTTGTGGCTTGCCGCCCCGGTCAGAGGTGAAATAGATGGTCGAACCATCCTTGCCCCAGAACGGTTCAGTATTGATACCCGGGCCACTGGTAACACGATTGATCTGGCGCGAAGCCATGTTCATCACGTAGATATCCGGGTTGCCGTCTTTAGACAGCACGAATGCCAGGCGCGAACCATCCGGCGACCAGGCTGGCGCGCCGTTGAGGCCTTCGAAGTTGGTGATCTGCTCACGACGACCAGTATCGATGTGCTGGACGAAAATGCGCGGACGCTTCTGTTCGAACGACACGTAGGCAATGCGCTTGCCGTCCGGCGCAAAGCGCGGCGACAGGATAGGCTCACGCGATTGCAGCAACGTTACGGCACGTGCGCCGTCGTAGTCCGAGCGCTGCAGAGTGTAGCGAGTGTTATCTACAGAGAAACGCTCAGCCGTTACGTAAAGCAGGCGTGTCGAGAACGCCCCTTTGATACCGGTGAGTTTTTCAAACGACTGGTCCGAGATGTAGTGGGCCATGTCCCGCAGTTGTTCGGTGGTGCCCGAAACGCTGCCGGTCAGGACCTGTTGCTCGGTGGCCACGTTGAACAAGGTGTATTGGATTTGCAGGCGACCGCCGGCCGGCACGATGTTGCCGACCATCAGGTACTGGGCGCCAACGGCTTTCCAGTCACGGAACACGACTTCGCTGGCCTGGTTCGGCTGGCTGATCATGTTGCCTTTCGGAATCGGCGCGTAGTAACCGGAGTTGCGCAGGTCGTCGCTGACGATCTGGGCCATGTCGTCCGGCAGCACACTGCCGCCCTGCCAACCGAACGGTACAACAGCGATCGGGGTGGCCCGGTCGCTACCGCTGGTTACCAGGATGTTCTTTTCATCCGCCGCCGCTATCCCTGCCATACAGCAAATAACGACAAGCATTCCTCGAAGAAGGTTTCTCACAAGGCTAGATCCTCAGGTGTGAATGTCATCTTGAATGAACGATAGGGAGCGAAGTCGCTTGGTTTCATTCCCTGCATCTCGGTCAACCGGCCAATGTTCTTGACTGCGGCAACCGCCGAACTGTCGAACGAACCATCACCACTGGACTTGGCCACGCTGACCGAAGTCACCGTACCGTCCGGCAACATGCCGATCTGCAGCACTACTGTCATGCCTTTGCGCGCCGAAGGTGGACGTGTCCAGCCTTCTGCTGCCCGTGCCCGAATCAGGTCGTCGAAACTGCCCGCGACTTCATCACCACGCTCATCGGCCAAGGCTTGCTGACGCTGCGGCGTGTCGGAGAGCAAATCTGCCAAGGCCTGGGCCTTTTTCTCTTCGGCGGATTTACGCGCTGCTTCCTGGGCCTTTTTCTTGGTGGCGTCGGCGGCAGCTTTCTTCTTCGCGTCGTCGGCGATCTTCTTCTTCGCCTCGTCTGCTTCAGCTTTTTTCTTGGCGTCTTCGGCGGCTTTCTTCTTCGCGTCTTCGACTATCTTTTTCTTGGCCTCTTCAGCGGCCTTTTTCTTGGCCTCTTCTTCGGCAGCTTTTTTCGCTTCTTCTTCAGATTTCTTCTTGGCTATATCAGCCAATTGTTTCTCTTCAGCCTTTTTAGCTTCGGCAGCTTTCTCGGACTTCTTGGCTTCATCAGCCTTTTTCGCCTCGTCGGCCTTCTTCGCTTCGTCAGCCTTTTTCGATTCCTCGGCCTTTTGAGCCGCCTCTTCTTTCTTTTGTTCCGCAGCAGCCTTCACCGCTTCCTGCTCGACCTTCTTCTGTTCCATCTGTTCGACTTCAGTCTGGCGCGCAGCCGACTTCTGGGCCTCACCCGCAATCTTCTGATTGGTCTGGGTGGTGGCCTGACTTTTCGATTTCAGCTGATACAGGGTCGCCTGCACGATCGGCTTGGCTGGCGGCAAGTCCGGGGTCATGGCAAAGCTGACGAACAACATGCCAAACACCAGGACGTGCAGGGCAATTGCCCAGACGCTAGGCCAGAAGTAGCTTTCCGAGGCGGACGGCTCTCGCTGTTGCTGCATCAGGGCGCCTCGGTAATCAAGCCAACGTTACCGACGCCGGCCTTCTGCAGCCCACCCATGGCGCCCATGACGGAGCCGTAGTCGACCGACTTGTCGCCGCGAATGAAGACCTGGGTGTGCTTGCCGCCTTCGTTGCCGGAGCGAATGATCTTGGTCACAGCATCAGTCATCGCCGGCAGGGTCAGAGCCTTGTCCTGCTGCTTCTGGGTGTCGACTTCGCTGCCAAGGTTCCAGTAATAGGTCTTGTCAGCCTTGATCGAGATGGTCAAGACCTGGGTATTGTTGTCCTGAGGCAAGGCTTCGCTGGAAACCTTGGGCAGATCAACCTTCACACCCTGGTTGAGCATCGGCGCGGTCACCATGAAGATCACCAGCAGCACCAGCATCACGTCGATGTAAGGCACTACGTTCATCTCGGCGACCGGCTTGCGCTTGGTTCGAGCTCGAGTGATTAAAGCCATCGGGGAGTACCTGCTTATTCTTCGCTGGTGTGCACTTTACGGTGCAGGATCGCCTGGAATTCATCGGCGAAGGTGTAGTAACGGCCAATCAGGTTCTCGCCGCGCGCGGCAAAACGGTTGTAGGCGATAACAGCGGGGATAGCGGCGAACAGGCCGATCGCGGTAGCGATCAGAGCTTCGGCGATACCTGGGGCCACTGTGGCCAGGGTAGCTTGCTGGGCCTGGGCCAGGCCTCGGAAGGAGTTCATGATCCCCCACACGGTACCGAACAGGCCGATGTACGGGCTGACGGAACCAACGGTGGCGAGAAACGGCAGGCTCTGCTCCAGCTTCTCTTCTTCACGGGAGATGGCGACGCGCATGGCACGAGCCACACCTTCCATCACTGCTTCCGGATCAACACCCGGCTGCTGACGCAGACGCGAGAATTCCTTGAAGCCGGCACGGAAGATTTGCTCCACACCCGAATCCGGGTCCGGGTTGCTGCCGGCCTGGCGGTAGAGCTTGGACAGGTCGATACCCGACCAGAAGCGCTCTTCAAAGCTCTCCAGGGCACGTCGACCGGCACGCAGCAGGTTGCTGCGCTGAAAAATCATGACCCAAGAGGTAACCGATGCGGCTACCAGGATCAGCATCACCAGTTGAACCACAACACTGGCATTGCTGACCAGGCTCCACATGGAGGAATGGTCGACGACGGTAGGTTCCACGCTAAATCTCCTGCTTTGATTGTTTACCCGCGCCGCTCACGGCGGCAAAGGCCGCACGTAGAGTTTCGGGAATGGCCCGAGGTTTCAAACTGTTGGTGCGTACACACGCCACCAGGAACTGCCCCTCACAGAGCAGCGTTGCATCCGTTGCCCGCCTGACCTGCTGCTTGAAACGCAGGCTGGCACGGTTCAATTCGATTACTTCAGCGCTAACCAGAAGCTCGTCGTCCAGTCGCGCCGGCGCGTGGTAACGCGCCTCGCTGGAGTGCACGACGAATAACAGGTCCTCCCCTGCCAGCTGGGATTGGGCAAAGCCCAGCTCCCGTAGCCGCTCGGTTCGAGCCCGCTCCATGAACTTGAGGTAATTGACGTAATAAACGATGCCGCCGGCATCGGTGTCCTCGTAATAAACGCGACAGCGATGTGCGAACGACTGATCCCCGTTTTGCGCGCGCATACTCTAGTGCTTACTCCTGAGGTTGCCAATCCGGCTGGGCAACTGTTTTTTCATTCTTTGAAACATTTGCAGTGACTGAATGACGACGCCAGACACTGGGACAGCACAAACATCGAATAAATCGACTCCCATGAAGCTTTTAATCGTCCACTGCATCGAGGAATTCGTCTACCACGGGCATCTCACCCAATCGTGACGGAATGTTTAACCCAAAGTGCAGATAAGCGTGACGCGTCACCACCCGCCCCCTTGGCGTACGCATGATGTAGCCCTGCTGGATCAGGTACGGCTCAAGAACATCCTCAATGGTGTGCCGCTCTTCACTGATGGCCGCAGCCAGGCTGTCAACGCCCACCGGGCCGCCGTCGAATTTCTCGATCATGGTCAAGAGTAGACGTCGATCCTGGTGATCGAAACCATGCTCGTCCACGTCCAGCAAGTTCAGCGCCAAGTCAGCCACTGCCTTGGTGATATGCCCCTTGGCCCGCACTTCAGCAAAATCGCGCACACGACGCAGCAATCGGTTGGCGATCCGTGGCGTGCCACGTGCACGACGCGCAATCTCAAACGCGCCTTCCGGGTCCAGCGGCAAGCCAAGTATGCTCGCCGAACGGCTGACGATGGTCGCCAGATCCGCCGTGCTATAGAACTCAAGACGTTGAACAATGCCGAAACGGTCTCGCAATGGGTTGGTGAGCATGCCCGCACGAGTCGTCGCCCCCACCAGGGTGAACGGTGGCAGGTCGAGCTTGATCGAGCGCGCCGCCGGACCTTCGCCGATCATGATGTCGAGCTGAAAGTCCTCCATCGCCGGGTACAGCACTTCCTCAACGATGGGCGACAACCGGTGAATCTCGTCGATAAACAGTACGTCGTGAGGTTCAAGGTTGGTGAGCAGCGCCGCAAGATCACCCGGACGCTCCAACACCGGGCCGGAGGTGGATTTGATCGACACCCCCATTTCCTGCGCAATGATATTGGCCAGGGTGGTTTTACCCAGCCCCGGTGGACCGAAAATCAATGTGTGATCCAGGGATTCACTGCGCCCGCGCGCGGCCTGGATAAACAACTCCATTTGCTCACGCACGGTGGGCTGGCCGATGTAGTCGGCCAGGCTCAGGGGGCGGATGGCCCGGTCCTGAACTTCTTCACGGTCGCGCGGGCCAGTGGCCGCAATCAGACGATCAGCTTCAATCACTTAAATCATTCCCTTCAGGGCTCGGCGGATCATGTCTTCGCTGCTCAGGTTCTTGTCTTTAATCGCCGACACCGCCTTGCTTGCCTCCTGCGGCTTATAGCCCAGAGAGATAAGCGCGCTGACCGCATCGCTTTCGGCGCTCGCTACTTGGCCCGCCGGCATATCCGGCTGGTTCGGCACCAGGGCGAACATGCTCGGCACAACCTCCCAGGCCTTGAAGCGGTCTTTGAGCTCGACCAACAGGCGCTCGGCGGTTTTCTTGCCCACACCCGGTACCTTGGTCAAAGCCGAGGTGTCCTGGGCCGAAACGGCACGCACCAACTCGTCTACTTCCAGGCTCGACATCAAGGCCAGCGCCAGTTTCGGCCCTACGCCATTGAGGCGAATCAGTTCGCGAAAAAAGTCTCGGTCACGCTTGCCGATGAAACCATAGAGTAGTTGCGCGTCTTCGCGCACCACCAAATGGGTGTGCAGCGTTATCGGCTCACCGACCGACGGTAGGCGATAGAGTGTGGTCATGGGCACTTCGAGCTCATACCCCAACCCGTTTACATCCAGAATCAGGTGCGGCGGCTGTTTCTCAGCCAGGGTGCCGCGCAAGCGTCCAATCACGGTTCAAATCCTTAAAGCGTGGGGGGTCAGATCGAGGCCTGACCGCAAATTTCGATTGCGCTGATGCTATCAGAGACGCAGCCGCCCGCCACGACTGCGTGCTGTGCCCAACCCGTGGGGCAGCAGGCTGGAACGGGTGTGTGCATGGCAAATGGCAATAGCCAGGGCGTCAGAGGCATCAATCTGCGGTTTTGAGGTGAGCTTGAGCATGTGCATGACCATCATCTGAACCTGCTCTTTATTAGCGGCGCCGGTGCCGACCACGGCCTGCTTGACCTGAGTAGCAGTGTATTCCGCGATTTCCAGGCTCTCTTCGGCGCCGGCGACGATGGCAGCGCCACGGGCCTGGCCGAGCTTCAACGCCGAGTCAGCGTTTTTTGCCATGAACACCTTTTCGATGCCCATGGTCACCGGCCCGTAGGTCTGGATCACTTCGCGCACGCCGCGATAAACAATCTGCAGGCGCTCGGCTAACTCGCCCGCGCCGGTGCGGATGCAGCCCGAGGCGACATAGACGCAGCCGCGCGGGGTGTGTTGCACCACACCAAAGCCGGTGATGCGCGAACCGGGGTCGATACCTAGGATTAAAGTCATAACGCCTGCAGGTTGGATAAACACATTTTTTGATACACCGTAGTTCCAATGTGGGAGGGGGCTTGCTCCCGATAGCAGTGTGTCAGTCAGCTTATGTCTAACTGGACGACCGCCATCGGGAGCAAGCCCCCTCCCACATTTGGATCTACGTCATTCCTCAGCCTAGCTGTTCGGCCACGGATTCCGGAATATCGGCGTTGGAATACACGTTTTGCACATCATCCAGGTCTTCCAGCATATCCAGCAGCTTCAGCACCTTCTGCGCGCCATCCAAGTCCAACTCGGCGCTGGTGGTCGGCAGCATCACGATTTCCGCGTCGGTGCCTTTGAAACCAGCAGCTTCTAGGGCGTTGCGCACGGCATAGAAGCTGGCAAACGAGGTGAATACATCGATGGAACCGTCTTCGTTGGTCACCACGTCGTCGGCATCCGCTTCCATCGCGGCTTCCATCAGCGCATCTTCATCCGTGCCAGGCGCAAAGGAAATCTGGCCCTTGCGCTCGAACAGATAGGCCACCGAACCGTCAGTCCCGAGGTTGCCGCCACACTTGCTGAACGCGTGACGCACAGCGGCGGCTGTGCGGTTGCGGTTATCGGTCATGCACTCGACCATCACCGCCACGCCGCCTGGGCCATAGCCTTCGTAGGTCAGCTCAACCATGTCGTCGGTATCGGCAGCGCCGGCACCACGGGCCACAGCGCGGTCGATAATGTCGCGGCTCATGTTGGCGCCGAGCGCTTTGTCCAGTGCCAGGCGCAGACGCGGGTTGGAGCCCGGATCACCACCGCCTTGACGGGCAGCGACGGTCAGCTCGCGAATCCACTTGGTGAAAATCTTGCCTTTCTTGGCATCCTGACGCTCTTTGCGGTGCTTGATGTTCGCCCACTTGGAATGGCCAGCCATAACACAACTCCGAAATTCTCTAGAAACCTTGATCAACCCCGCCCCAGGCGGGATACAGCTCTTTAACGCAAAGGCGCATCCGAAGATGCGCCTTTTTGACTGCGTAAAACCCTATAGCGCTTTCACGCAGCAGCCTTACTCAGCCTTTGGCGTCTCGCGCAGACGGATGTGCAGTTCGCGCAGCGCCTTGGCATCCACCACACCCGGAGCCTGGGTCATGACGTCCGCAGCACTCTGGGTTTTCGGGAAGGCGATCACTTCACGGATCGACTGGGCACCGGTCATCAGCATCACCAGACGGTCGAGACCGAACGCCAGGCCACCGTGAGGCGGCGCGCCGTACTTCAGGGCGTCGAGAAGGAAGCCGAACTTCTCTTCCTGCTCCGCTTCGTTGATGCCCAACAGGCGGAATACCGCTTGTTGCATTTCTTTGCGATGGATACGGATCGAACCGCCACCCAGTTCGGTGCCGTTGAGCACCATGTCGTAGGCACGGGACAGTGCGCCAGCCGGGTTGGCTTCCAATTCCTCAGGCGAGCACTTCGGCGCGGTGAACGGATGGTGCAAGGCGCTGAAGCTGCCGTCGTCGTTCTCTTCGAACATTGGGAAGTCGACAACCCACATCGGTGCCCACTTGCAGGTCAGCAGGTCCAGGTCGTGGCCCAGCTTGATACGCAGCGCGCCCAAGGCTTCGCTGACGATCTTGGCTTTGTCTGCACCGAAGAACACGATGTCGCCGTCGACCGCGCCAACGCGATCCAGAATCGCGTTGAGGTTGTCCAGCGGAATGTTTTTCACGATCGGCGATTGCAGACCGTCAACACCGTTGGCGCGCTCGTTAACCTTGATGTACGCCAAGCCCTTGGCACCGTAGATGCCGACAAACTTGGTGTAGTCGTCGATCTGCTTGCGCGGCATGCTCGCGCCGCCAGGCACGCGCAGGGCCGCGATGCGGCATTTAGGATCGTTGGCCGGGCCGCTGAAAACTTTGAAATCAACTTCTTTCAGTTGGTCGGCAACGTCCACCAGTTCCAACGGGTTACGCAGGTCTGGCTTGTCGGAGCCGTAGCGGCGCATGGCTTCTTCGAAGGTCATGTGCGGGAATTCGCCGAACTCCAGGTCCAGCACTTCCTTGAACAGGTTGCGGATCATCTGCTCGGTCAGGCCCATGATCTCTTTTTCATCGAGGAAACTGGTCTCGATGTCGATCTGGGTGAATTCCGGCTGGCGGTCGGCGCGCAGGTCTTCGTCGCGGAAGCACTTGGCGATCTGGTAGTAACGGTCGAAGCCGGCCACCATCAGCAGTTGCTTGAACAACTGCGGCGATTGCGGCAGAGCGAAGAACGAACCGGCGTGGGTACGGCTAGGCACCAGGTAGTCACGCGCGCCTTCCGGGGTGGCCCGGGTAAGGATCGGCGTTTCTACGTCAAGGAAGCCGTTTTCGTCGAGGAAGCGGCGGATGCTGGTGGTCATGCGCGAACGCAGACGCAGCTTCTCGGCCATTTCCGGACGACGCAAGTCGAGGAAGCGGTAGCGCAGGCGGGTTTCTTCGCCGACGTCGGAATATTCATTCAGTGGAAACGGCGGAGTTTCCGACTCGTTCAGCACTTCCAGCTCATAACCCAGCACTTCGATCGCACCGGACGCCATGTTCGCGTTCACAGCACCGGCCGGACGCAGGCGAACCTTGCCGGTGATCTTCACGACGTATTCGCTGCGCACACGGTCAGCGGCGGCGAAGCTCTCGGCGCGGTCCGGGTCAAATACCACTTGGGCCAGACCATCACGATCACGGATATCGAGGAAGATCACCCCGCCGTGGTCGCGGCGACGGTGAACCCATCCGCAAAGGGTAATTTCCTGACCTTCCAGGGTCTCGTTCAGTTGGCCGCAATAGTGGCTGCGCATCATGGTCGTGGTTTCACTTCTCGTAATTCGAAATTCGGTGGAGGCTTGCCTCGTCACCGCACAGTTAAGCAGGGGACGGATAATGCAGTAGCCTGCGCGTGGAGTTCAACTCAGTCTGCTTTGTCGCCGCCGGCCAGATTCTTCTTCGAGCCGGTCTTGAAATCGGTCTCGTACCAGCCGCTGCCGCTCAGGCGGAAGCCTGGCATGGACAACATCTTCTTGAGCTCGGGTGCCTGGCAGGCCGGGCAATCGACCAACGGCGCGGCGCTGATCTTCTGGATGGCTTCCAACTGATGTCCACAGGAAGCACATTGATAGTCGTACATGGGCATGGCGATGTCTCGGCGATCGATCGTTACTGTGCCGCGCCCGCTCTTGGAGTAGAGCAGAGGGAGAAAGCCCCGGCAGCAGCAAAGCGCGAGATTATATCTGGTAAATCGAGGCAGCGCAGCCGGCTTTCTGCCCGGAGCCTGGTCCACTTCGACGGCGGACCGGCCCCAAAGCCGACCGATCACTCAGAGTTTGGCGAGGCAACACGGCCTTTTAATAGATGAACCACGCACACAACCCTGACCAAGCCACTGAAGTTCTTCACACCTCCATACCGCAAGTGCACTTCCCGATCGACATAGGACAGCAGCGCACTGACAGAGCAGGCATTGATCCTGGCTATTTCCGTGAGGATGTTCCAATAGATCTGCTCGAGCCGCAGACAAGTGGAAAACCCATTGAGCCGTACCGATCGGGACATTGGCTTGGCCAGCCCCATATCGAACCCCTTGGCGAAGGGGTCGACGTTTATCTTATGAAAACCACCGGTTTCCATTACTCCAATATCCACTCCACGTGACATACACCTGACACTCCATTGCCAAACAGCAGCCCACGGGTCCTCCCATTGGGCAGTGACCCTATAAAACAGCAGGACGAGGCAGGCAGCCAGAAGACGGGACGTTGAAAGGCGTAGGACAACGCTAGGAAATGCATGGAAACAAGCAAGTGGCGCCGCGATGGCGCCACTCCGGGTCAACGACTACTGATTTTCGAGCAGAGAGCGCAGCATCCACGCGGTTTTCTCGTGAACCTGCATACGCTGAGTCAACAAGTCTGCAGTCGGCTCATCGCTGACTTTATCAAGCAGCGGGAAAATCCCCCGCGCGGTCCGTGTGACAGCTTCCTGGCCCGCCACCAACTGCTTGATCATCTCTTCTGCGCTGGGTACGCCCTCTTCTTCCTTGATGGAAGACAGACGGGCATAGATCGAATAGGCGCCCGGCGCCGGAAAACCCAAGGCACGGATACGCTCGGCAATAGAGTCAACCGCCAGCGCCAGCTCGTTGTACTGCTCTTCGAACATCAAGTGCAGCGTCCGAAACATGGGGCCCGTGACGTTCCAATGGAAGTTGTGGGTCTTCAGGTACAGTACATAGGTATCGGAAAGCAGTCGTGAAAGCCCATCGACGATGGATTTACGATCTTCTTCACTGATACCGATATCGATTGCCATGTTTATCCCCTTCAATTGACAAGCATTCATTGATCAGGTGCAGGACCACTGTAGCAAGAGTGCTGCTGACGCGCAGCCCGCCAAGGACACGGTGCGGCAAATGGTCCTGCGCTTTACGCCCTCTTCGGCGGCAACCAAGCCCTTTGAGCTACGCAGGAAAATTCCCGCCAACCGCCCAAAAAACACCTGCACCTGTCTAGGACCAGCGTTTCACGCAGAAATGCCCCGCACCCTGCAAAGCACGAAAATGCTTGATTTGAGTAGGCACAGCCTTTGCTGTTAAATAGGCAGCGTGTCGCCGCCGTTTTTTCACGGCGAGCGGCATAGGCTGATACCCGTGCACGTGCCCAACGCCTCCCATTGTTCAGAAGCGAACCGTGCCAGTCAGCTCTTCCTTGTGATCCGTCTTAACGTGAGTTAATCAAAATGTTGAAAATCGTCCACCTGCTAACGGGCGTTGCAGCGTTGCTGCTGTCCTTTATCCCGAGCCTGCAGCCTGAAAGCCTGCCCTACCTGCAACAACATGACGCTTTGTACCTGGCCTTGTTCGGCCTTCTTAACCTGACGCTCGCCCCAGTAATCCCTTACTGGAACAAAGGCACGCGCCATCAACTGCAAAACCTGGTCAGCGCGCTGCTGGTACTGACCGTTGTCGTACAAACCCTCACCCTCCTGGCACCCATGCCTGAAGTCGGCGGCCATCCGGCCATCCTGCTCAGCCTGGTAATTGCTGTGGTCGCCATCGCTCTTCACCTGGCTATCAGCTTCTACCGCTCGTCCCCCGCGGCCGCGTCGCAAAACTACGACATGACCAATCGGGATACCGGTACCGTCAAGTGGTTCAACACATCCAAAGGCTTCGGCTTTATTTCCCGTGATTCGGGCGACGATATCTTCGTCCACTTCCGGGCCATTCGCGGCGAAGGCCATCGTGTTCTGGTTGAAGGCCAGCGCGTGGAGTTTTCCGTGATGAATCGCGACAAAGGTCTACAAGCCGAAGACGTGATCGCTGCATTGCCGCGTCGCTGATTCCAGCCGTCGCAGCAAAAAAAACCGCGACCCAGCCTGGCTGGGTCGCGGTTTTTTTTATTGCCTGTCGATCAGTAGTGAGGCGGCGGCGCTTCTTCTTCAGATGACTCGAATTGCCCGCCCATTTCTTCCTGGCGCTTAAGCAGCGCGGTCATCTGCAACTGCAGCCGTTCGACGGCCCGCTGCTGGGTGACCAGGATGTCATTCAGGGTTTCGATGGTGTCGTCCTGGAAGGCCAGGCGGCTTTCCAGTTCAGTGACGCGGTCTTGCAGATCCATGGTTCAGCCCTGGGTAAAGATAAAGTCGGCGGGCAGCAGCTCGCGCAGACGCGAACGAATGGCGACCAGTTGCTCTTCAGTGTACGGCTGGGCCGGATGCTTGCCCCACACTGGAGCAGGCCAGGCAGCGTCATCACGCTTGCGTACGATCACATGCACATGCAATTGGCTGACGACGTTGCCCAGCGCGCCAATGTTCATCTTGTCGGCGGCCAACCCTTCGTTCAGCCACTGCGCCAAGGCCGTGGTCTCTTGCCACAGGGTATGTTGATCTGCGACATCCAGCTGAAACACTTCGCTGATACCGTTGATACGCGGCACCAGGATGAACCAGGGGTAGTTCGAATCATTGGACAGCAGCAGGCGGCACAGCGGGAAGTCCCCGATGACCAGTGTGTCTTGTTGCAAACGTTGATCTAAGGCGAACACCACGGCACTCCTTTCGGCAGGTCAGTTTCAGGCGCCAGCATACCTTTGAACGCGCCAGGCTTCACGGCGAATGGCAGCAACGTAACGCAAACCGATAAAAACCTGCACTCTTAAGAGGCAGGCAAATATTTGAGCTACGCTAATCCGGGCCTTTCAAGGGCGCACCAAAATGACCCACTTGTGCATCAAAGGGATCCGCCGACTACCCACTTGTAGGGTGAACCGGTAACGTTTTTCTCTGGCACAGTGTTTTAGTACCACCGAACAGGCGTAACCCATGCACGTCAAGCCCAAACAAAACGGCGTAAAAACCCCGTACTTATGAGGTTTTTACACGCCCACCACGCTTTTCACGAAAAAATGACATTCGGTTACCGGTTTGGGCGCGCTTGTTGCATTCACACTCACATCGTCGGCAACGACACCCGTTTGGAAGCAGGTGTTTCGCGATAAAAGAACAGCAGCGTTTCGATGCGCCCCACGGAAGGTTTCAAACTTCGAAAGAGGTCTGAAAACAGCATTGAAGTTGTCAGTCCCGTAACATTCAGGACTGTGAATTTGCGACATGGACCTAGCAATTTACGACAGCCTCGTAAAGAAGCTGAAAGGAAAGTTTGGTAAGTATCGTCATTAGAGTCTGCGTGATATAACTTTGCGCCGACACAAAAAAGAAAGAGCCGCCCAGATAAAAATACAGGTGGGACGGCAGTACTCTTCCGAAAACCAAAGGAGCAAATCACGATGCGCGTGATGAAGTGGAGCATGATCGCCCTGGCTGTTTCTGCAGGCACCTCGCAGTTCGCAATCGCGTCCTCTCAGGACGACGCAAAGGGCTTTATCGAAGATAGCACCCTGACCGCGAAAACCCGTGCAATGTACATGAACCGTGACTACAAGGACGGCGTGGGTAACGTGCGTCGTGGTAACGGTACCTACACCACCGGCACCGACGACAAAGTCAGCGGCTACCGTCAAGACACCGGTATCAGCGAGTTGCTCACCTACCAATCCGGCTTCACCCAAGGCACCGTCGGCTTCGGCGTCGATGCCATGGCCATGGGCAGCTATAAGCTTGATGGCGGTGCGGGCCGTGCCGGTAACGGTCTGTTCGCAACCAATGGCGCTGGCGAGCCAGAATCCACTCAGTCCAAAGTGGCTGGGGCAGCGAAACTCCGCATCTCCGACACCGTGCTGAAATATGGTAACCAGTTCGTATCCAGCCCGGTTTTCACTACCGACGACGGCCGTCTGCTGCCTGAAGTCGCCACCGGCACCTTGATCACCAGCAACGAGATCAAAGGTCTGGAATTGACCGCTGGCCGCTTCACCGCACTGAGCGCGCAAACCGGCATGGGCCGTGACAGCATCAACGGTCGCAGCCGTGTTACCGGCAAGCAAAACCCAGGGCTGAGTGCAGCGAATATCGCTGGCTTTACCTACTCGGGCCTTGAGAACTTCATTTTCGCGTTCCACGCCTCCGATGTTGAAGACTACTGGAAGAAGCAGTACGTCAACGTCTTCTACACCCTGCCGCTGAGCGACAAGCAATCGTTGAGTTTCGACTTCAACGGCTACCGCAGCAAGGACGACGGCAAAAAGCTGAACGGCGACCTGGACAACCGCGTCTGGAGCCTGGCAGCTGCGTATAGCATCGACGCACACAAGTTCACCCTGGCTTACCAGCAGTCCTCTGGTAAAACCGGTTACAACTACGGTGTCGACGGTGGCGGTACCGTTTACCTGGCCAACTCCGTGCAAATCTCCGACTTCGTTGGCGAAGACGAGAAGTCCTGGCAGGCTCGCTACGACCTGAACATGGCCTCGTTCGGCGTGCCAGGTCTGAGCTTCATGACCCGTTACACTCGCGGTAGCAACGTTACCGTTGCAGATTCCAGCGATGGTAAAGAGCACGAGTGGGACGTGGAAGCCAAGTACGTACTGCAAGAAGGCCCGGCCAAAGGTCTGTCCTTCCGCGTTCGTAACGCAATCTACAGCGGCACCAACAGCGATTACCGCGCGACCAACTACGACAACCTGGTCGACACCCGTGTGATCGTAGAATACCCACTGAGCATCTTGTAATTTCAGTGGTCAGCTGATTGCGCTAACGCGTAACGCTAATAAAAACCGGCGCCCTTAATCAGGTCGCCGGTTTTTTTATGACCTACAAAAAGCGCTTCAATTTTACATAGCAAGCTAACTAAGAAACCTAGGCTTACTAGTTGTGTTACTCGGCGTCGATTAAAACTTGATAGTTGCCAAAGGGGAGTGACAAAAAACAAGGGGCATGAAGCCCCTTGTCTTTAACAGAAATAGCTGACCAAGCGGCCAAGTTAATAAAGCAACTGATTACACTGCTGCTTCCTGAACCACACGAATAACCCGTTGCGGAAACGGAATATCAATCCCCGCCGCCTTTAAACGATCACGCGCCAGTTCATTGAGCATGAAGACTACATCCCAATAATCCGGGGTTTTGGTCCAGCAACGCAGGGAAACCGTGATAGAGCTATCGCCCAAGGTCGAGACCACCGCCACCGCGGCAGGATCAGTCAGTACGCGGGGATCTTTTGACAGTTCCAGAAGCACGTCACGGGCTTTTTGCAGGTCGGCGTCATAATCCACGCCCACATCAAACACCACCTTGCGGGTCGGCTGACGGTTGGTGTTGGTGATGATGCCGTTGGACAGGATGCCGTTAGGTACGATCACGGTCTTGTTGTCGCCAGTGCGCAGCACGGTGTGGAAGATCTGGATGCTGTCGACAGTGCCCGAGGTGCCTTGGGCTTCGATCCAGTCACCAATGCGGAATGGGCGGAACAACAGAATCAGCACGCCACCGGCGAAGTTGGCCAGGCTGCCCTGCAATGCCAGGCCAATGGCCAGGGTCGCGGCACCGATGGCCGCCACGAACGAGGTAGTCGCCACGCCGATCATCGAGGCCACGCTGACAATCAGCATAACCTTAAGCGCAATGTTCGCCAGGCTGGTGATGAAGTGTTGCAGTGCCAGGTCCGCGTTACGCAGAGCCAGCAAGCGACCTACACGGTGGGTCAATACGTTGATCAGCCACCAGCCAATGGCCAGGGTAATCACTGCCAGTAGTACTCGGCTGCCGTATTCCATGATCATCGGGATCCACGACTGTGAGGTCTTGATCAGGTGATCCACTTCAGCATTGAAATCCATCTATCGTCTCCTGTTTGGCGGATGTGCGGCTTTATTGACGGCCTAAAAACGCAAATGAGCCCCGTAGGGCTCAGGTGCAGGCACAGGTTATGGGGCGTGGGACGTCAAAATCGCCCGCTGGTTCCCCAAAATGCCATCAGTCGCGGAAGTTATTGAACTGCAGCGGCATGTCAAAGGTTTTGGCGCGCAGGGCAGCGATGGCCTCTTGCAGGTCATCACGTTTCTTGCCAGTGACGCGAACCTGCTCACCTTGGATGGCCGCCTGGACTTTCAGCTTGGCGTCCTTGATATGGGCGACGATCTTCTTCGCCAGTTCCTTGTCGATGCCTTCCTTTAACACTGCTTCCTGCTTCATCAGCTTGCCGGAAGCGTAGGCGTCCTTGATTTCAAGGCACTGTGCATCGATCTTGCGCTTGACCAGCGACAACTTGAGGATCTCGATCATCGCTTCCAGCTGGAAATCGGCTTCAGCGGTCAGGTTGACGGTCAGTTCCTTTTCCTTGAACTCGAAGCTGCCCTTGCCCTTCAGGTCATAGCGACGGTCCAGCTCCTTGACGGCGTTCTCGACGGCGTTGGTGACTTCGTGTTTGTCCAGTTCAGATACCACGTCGAACGAAGGCATGTGATTTCTCCAATATAAGGGGCGGGTTCAGTAGAGATGGAGCGCGCCCGAGCTAAAATACCGGGGCATTATAGCGGTTCTTTCGCCCCGTTCACCGCAGGCGACCCTACGGAGCACAAACTGATGTCGACCACCTGGCATATTCTCGGCGCCGGCAGCCTTGGCACACTCTGGGCCACGCGCTTGGCTCGCGCCGGCCTGCCCGTGAGGATGATCCTGCGCGATAAGGCGCGCCTTGCCAGCTATCAGGCCGGTAAGGGGCTGACGTTGGTCGAACACGGTATAGAAAAGACTTATCCGGTGATTGGCGAAACGCCTGACAACCCCGAGCCGATTCATCGCCTGCTGGTTGCGTGCAAAGCCTACGACGCCCAGAGCGCCGTCGCACATTTGCAGCATCGCCTGTCGCCACACGCCGAGCTGGTCCTTTTGCAAAACGGCCTTGGCAGCCAGGACGCAGTGGTTGCTCAGTTCCCCCAAGCACGCTGCATCTTCGCCTCCAGCACCGAAGGCGCGTTTCGCGACGGCGATTGGCGCGTAGTGTTTGCAGGCCATGGCTACACCTGGCTGGGAGATGCAGCCCACCCTGCCCCACCGCTGTGGCTGAACGACCTTCACGCCGCCGGGATCCCCCACGAATGGAGCACCGACATTCTGACCCGGCTATGGCGCAAGCTCGCGCTCAATTGCGCGATCAACCCGCTGACCGTGCTTTACCAGTGCCGCAACGGAGAACTGCAAACCCATCAATGCGAAGTGGCAACCCTGTGCGCTGAACTCGGTGAGCTGCTGGAATGTTGCGGCCAACCCGACGCCGCGCTGGACCTGCAACACGAAGTGGAACGGGTGATCCACGCCACAGCCGCTAACTACTCCTCCATGTACCAGGACGTCGCCAACGCCCGCCGCACCGAAATCAGTTACCTGTTGGGCTATGCTTGCCAGGCGGCCGCACGCCACCAATTGAACCTGCCGCATTTGCAGCAGTTGCAGGTGCGTTTGATTGATCAGTTAGTTGCACGCGGATTGCCCCGCGACTGAACCACGCGCTACCCTGCCCGCCTGTCTATCACCTGGGATAACCCTGATGCCGCTGCGCCAGCGCCTCGAAAATCTACCGGTTGGGCAGAAACTGCTGGCCGCCCTGTTGGTGTTGTTGACCACCGTATTGCTGGTGGCCAACCTGACCTTTATCAGCGCTGCGTACTGGATTTCCCAGGAAAGCATGGCACCTCAGGCGTTGCAGGCCATCGGTCGCCTGGTATCCAACCCGGGCCTCGCCGCCGAAGCACTCGAATCCCCCGCCCAAGCCGATGCCCTGCTCAGTGAGCTGACCAGCTATTCGCCATTACGCGCCGCCGCCCTGTATGACGGCGAAGGCAACCGCCTGGCGCAGATGCAACACGGTGATCGCCTGCACTTGCCGGACAACTATCGGCATATCGAGGCGTGGCGTGTTACCGAGTTTCGCAGTAACCAGATCATCACCCTGCCCCGCGCAGGCCAGCCTTCCGGGCATTTGCTGCTGGTGGCCAGCAGCGAACTGCCGGTGGCCTTCTACACCGGCACGCTGACGGCCAGCCTGGGTATCCTGATTTTCAGTGTGCTGCTATGGCTGATCATCGCCCGGCAGATCAAGCGCCTGATTACCCGGCCGATCCACGAATTGGAAGAACTGTCGCGCCAAGTAACCCGCGAAGAGAACTACGCCCTGCGCGCCGGCCGTGGTAACCGCGATGAAATCGGCAGCCTGGCCGAAGCCTTCAACACCATGCTGTCGCGTATCGAAGCTCGCGAACAGCAGCTCAAGCGCGCACGGGACGACTCCCAGGCCGCTTACGACCAAGCCCAAGGCCTGGCCGAAGAAACACGCCATACCAACCGAAAGTTGGAGCTGGAAGTCCAGGTTCGCAGCAAGATCGAGAAAAAACTCACCGGTTTTCAAAACTACCTGAACAGCATCATCGACTCGATGCCCTCGGCGTTGATCGCCCTGGACGAACAACTCTACGTCACCCAGTGGAACCAGGAGGCCAGCGCGCTTTCCGGTACGCGTCTGGATGAAGCGCTGAATCAGCCGATCTACCTCGCTTTTCAACCGCTCAAGCCGTACCTGCCGCAGATCAAGGCTACGGTGGAGCAGCACACGGTAGAACGCATCGAGCGTGTCACCTGGATCAAGGATGATGAACCCAAGCATTACGCCCTGACCTTCTACCCGCTGATGGGCGGTGCCGGGCGGGGCGTGGTGATCCGTATCGACGACATAACTCAGCGTCTGTCCCTGGAAGAAATGATGGTGCAGTCGGAAAAAATGCTCTCGGTCGGTGGGCTTGCCGCCGGTATGGCTCACGAGATCAACAATCCGCTGGGGGCGATCCTGCATAACGTGCAGAACATCCGGCGCCGGCTGTCGTCCGATCTACCCAAAAACCTGGAATTCGCCGAGCAGGCAGGTATCGAACTGGAAAAGATCAACCGCTACCTAGAAGGCCGTGAGGTGCCACAACTGCTGGATGGCATCCAGCAAGCCGGTGCGCGAGCGGCCAAGATCGTCACTCACATGCTCAGCTTCAGCCGCCGCAGCAACCGGCAGATGGCGCCTTGCGACCTGCCGGCGCTGATCGACCAGGCCGTGGAAATTGCCGGTAACGACTTCGATCTGGCCATCGGTTTCGACTTCAAGGGCCAGGCGATCATTCGTCAGTTCGACCCCCAATTGGGCCCGGTGCCCGGCACTGCCAACGAGCTGGAACAAGTACTGCTCAACCTGCTGAAAAACGCAGCCCAGGCCATTCATCTGCGTGAAGACGATCGCGAACCGGGGCGCATCATCCTGCGCACACGTCTTAACCCGCCGTGGGCAGAGATTCAGGTGGAAGACAACGGTATCGGCATGAGTGAGAACGTACGTAAACGCACTTTTGAGCCGTTCTTCACCACCAAAGAGATCGGCCAGGGCACTGGGCTGGGGCTTTCGGTTTCGTACTTCATCGTCACCAACAACCACAAAGGGCAGATGGAGGTGCATTCCACCCTCGGTCAAGGCACCTGTTTTACCCTGCGCTTACCCTTGGCGGGCAGCCAACTGCCGCCCAATGAACTGACCCAACTGGAGCACTGACCATGGGCTTTCGCCTGTCGAAGATTTACACCCGTACTGGAGACACAGGCGAAACCGGCCTCGGCGACGGTCGCCGTGTACCCAAGGACCACCCGCGAGTTGAGGCCATCGGTGAAGTCGATTCGCTGAACAGCCAACTGGGATTATTACTGGCGGGCCTGGAAGAGCAGAGTGGCAAGCATCCGGAACTCAAAGATGTGATCGAGGTACTGACCCCATGCCAACATCGATTATTCGACCTCGGCGGTGAGCTGGCGATGCCGGTGTACAAGGCGCTGAACGCAGCGGAAGTGGATCGGCTGGAGGCCGCGATTGATCGCTGGAATGAAGAGGTCGGGCCGCTGGAAAACTTCATCCTGCCCGGTGGCTCGGCGTTGATCGCCCAGGCCCATGTGTGTCGCAGCCTGGCACGCAGTGCGGAGCGGCGCTGTCAGCACCTCAACGCGGTGGAGCCGTTAGAGGGAGTGGGGTTGGCGTATATCAATCGGCTGTCGGATTTGCTGTTTGTGGCAGCGCGGGTGATTGCCAGTCGCCAGGGGATTGCGGAGATTTTGTGGCAGGCGGCGGCTAAGCCACACTGATCATGATTCGCTGACTGGAAGGGCCTGATCGGGGGGCAAGTCGAATCGTCGCACCCGATGAGGCCCGCCAGAGCAGCTTCAAACTTGTGGCCAGAACGCCCTGATACCCGCTACACCCTGAGCCCCAGCTTCCCAAGCCTGTTCCCGATCAGCAGGTCCAACCCCACCCAACAGAAACACCGGTTTGCTGAACCCACGGATCAACTCTGCCGCCTGCTCCCAACCCAAAGGCTGGGCATCAGGGTGGGTCTGGGTCGGCTGCACCGGCGACAGCGTGACAAAATCCACGTCCATCATTTCTGCCAGCGCCAGTTCTTCAGCGTTGTGGCAGGAAGCAGCCAACCAACGGTCTTTCGGCAGCGGCCGGCCCTTGCTCGCGTATTTGCGCAGTTGCGCCGAGGTCATGTGCCAGCCGGCGGCAGGAAAATCCCCCAGCCATTCAAACGGTCCTTTAAGCATCAACTGCGCCTTGCCAGCGCACAGACCCACCGCATCTACCGCGAGGTCGCGGTATTTGGGGTCGTAACCGTTCGGCGCACGCAGTTGGACCAGCTTGATGCCGCCCGCGACAGCCTTCTGAATCCCGCGTAACAGCGTCGGGGTTTCGAGTTCGCCGGGGGTGATCAGGTAATCGGCAGGCAAGCGCGCGGCGGCAACGATTGGAGCGTTAGCGGCCGGGAACTCGTAGTTGAGCAAATCCCGAGGCGCCACCCATTCCAGGGGTTGCCCTTCGACACCATGGGGCTCGCCGGTAAAAGCCGAGACTTCCCAGACATCCAGCAAGACCTGCTTGTCCGGGTAGTCATGCTGCACCTTGATCAACGGCCGAGCCGTGGCGACCTGGATACCCAGTTCTTCCTGTAATTCACGGGACAGGGCCGTGGCCACCGACTCACCGGCCTCCACCTTGCCACCGGGAAACTCCCAGAGACCGCCCTGATGCTGGGTATCCGCGCGGCGCGCCAGCAGGATCCTGCCGTCGACACCGCGGATCACCGCTGCTGCTACATGCACTCGTTTCACCGCGGTTATCCTCTTCTATCAGGTACGGTATTCCGCGTTGATCTTCACGTACTCGTGGGACAGGTCGGTGGTCCAGATGGTTTCGCTGCAATCGCCGCGGCCCAACTCGATGCGGATGGTGATTTCTTCCTGCTGCATCACCGCCGAGCCCTGTGCTTCGGTATAGCTCTCGGCACGAGCGCCACGGCTGGCGATGCACACGTCACCGAGGAACACGTCGATCTTGCTCACGTCCAGATCCGGCACACCAGCACGGCCAACGGCGGCGAGGATGCGGCCCCAGTTGGGGTCGGAGGCGAACAGTGCCGTCTTGATCAGCGGCGAGTGGGCCACGGTGTAGCCGACATCCAGGCATTCCTGGTGATTGCCGCCGCCGTTGACTTCAACCGTCACGAACTTGGTGGCGCCTTCGCCGTCACGCACGATGGCCTGGGCCACGTCCATGCACACTTCGAACACAGCCTGCTTCAATGCCGCAAACAGCGGGCCGCTGGCCTCGGTAATTTCCGGCAGATCAGCTTTGCCGGTAGCGATCAGCATGCAGCAATCGTTGGTCGAGGTATCGCCATCGATGGTAATGCGGTTGAACGACTTGTTGGCGCCGTCGAGGATCAGGCTGTGCAGCACGTCGCGGGAAACTTTGGCGTCGGTAGCAATGTAGCCGAGCATGGTTGCCATGTTCGGGCGGATCATGCCCGCGCCTTTACTGATACCGGTCACGGTGACGGTCACGCCGTCGTGCACGAACTGACGGCTCGCGCCTTTCGGCAGGGTATCCGTGGTCATGATGCCAGTGGCGGCGGCCGCCCAGTTATCCACAGACAGGTCGTCCAACGCGGCCTGCAAGGCGCCTTCGATTTTCTCAACCGGCAGCGGCTCGCCGATGACACCGGTGGAGTAAGGCAACACTTGGCTGGCATCCACGCCAGTCAACTGGGCCAGCTTGGCGCAGGTACGCGCAGCAGCGACCAGACCAGGCTCACCGGTGCCTGCGTTGGCATTGCCAGTGTTAGTCAGCAGGTAACGGATGGAGCCGGCAACGCGCTGCTTGGCCAGGATCACCGGAGCGGCACAGAAGGCGTTGAGGGTGAAAACGCCGGCGACGGTCGAACCTTCGGCACAGCGCATCACCACCACATCCTTGCGTCCCGGGCGCTTGATGCCGGCCGACGCGATACCGAGCTCAAAACCGGCAACCGGGTGCAATGTGGGCAAAGGACCAAGACCAACAGCCATGAACGCGCTCCTTAAAAAATAGATGATGTCTGTGCCGTCGTGATCGACGGTGAAATTAATGGCAAAACGCCGCGACGGCAGAGGCCGGTCGCGGCGCGAGGTATTGCAGCGTCAGGCGAAAATCTTATTCGATCTGGCCGTGGCAGTGTTTGAATTTCTTGCCCGAACCGCAGTAGCACAGTTCGTTGCGGCCCAGCTTCTGGTCATTGCGAACCGGCGCCTGAGCCAAGGCCACATCAACCTCTTCGCCCAACACCTCAGGCGCTTCCAGACCCGGCGCTTCGTCGTGCTGGAACTGCATGCGCGCAGCCAGTGCCTCGGCTTCCTGACGCAGGCGAGCTTCTTCCTCGATCGGGTCTTCGCGGCGCACCTGAACGTGGGACAGCACGCGAATCGAATCGCGCTTGATCGAATCCAGCAACTCGGAGAACAGCGTGAACGACTCGCGCTTGTACTCTTGCTTCGGGTTCTTCTGGGCGTAACCACGCAGGTGGATGCCGTGACGCAGGTGGTCCATGGTCGACAGGTGGTCTTTCCACAGGTCGTCCAGCACGCGCAGTACGATTTGTTTCTCGAAGGTGCGCAGTGCTTCGGCACTCGCCTGCTCTTCTTTCTCGTTGTACGCGGCCAGCAGCTCGGCCATCAGCTTCTCGCGCAGCGTCTCTTCGTACAGGTGATCGTCTTCGTCGAGCCATTGCTGGACCGGCAAGTCGACACCGAAGTCGCTCTTCAACGCGGCTTCCAGACCAGCAACATCCCACTGCTCTGGCAGGGACTGTGGCGGGATGTGTGCACTGACGGTCGCGTTGAGCACGTCCTGACGGAAATCGGCGATGGTCTCGCCAATGTTGTCAGCGGCCAGCAACGTGTTACGCATGTGATAAATCACTTTACGCTGTTCGTTGTTGACGTCATCGAACTCAAGCAGTTGCTTACGAATATCGAAGTTACGGCCTTCAACCTTGCGCTGGGCCTTCTCGATGGCGTTGGTCACCATACGGTGCTCGATCGCTTCACCGGACTGCATACCCAAGGCTTTCATGAAGTTCTTCACCCGATCCGAGGCGAAGATGCGCATCAGGCTGTCTTCCAGAGACAGGTAGAAGCGGCTGGAACCGGCGTCACCCTGACGGCCGGCACGACCACGCAGTTGGTTGTCGATACGGCGCGATTCGTGACGCTCGGACGCGATCACCTGCAAACCACCGGATTCGAGCACTGCCTGGTGGCGTTTCTGCCAGTCAGCCTTGATCTGGGCGATCTGCTCAGGGGTAGGGTTGTCCAGGGAGGCGACTTCCACTTCCCAGTTACCGCCCAACAGGATGTCAGTACCACGACCGGCCATGTTGGTGGCGATAGTCAGTGCGCCTGGGCGACCGGCCTGGGCAATGATCTCAGCTTCTTTTTCGTGGAACTTGGCGTTAAGAACCTTGTGCTCGATACCTTCCTTGTTGAGCAGGTTAGACACGTGCTCGGAAGTCTCGATGGTGGCGGTACCCACCAGAATCGGGCGGCCCTGGGCCATGCCGTCCTTGATGTCGTTGATGATCGCCGCGTACTTCTCTTCGGCGGTCAGGAACACCAGGTCATTGAAATCTTTACGCGCCAGCGGCTTGTTCGGTGGGATCACCATCACGGCCAGGTTGTAAATCTGGTGGAATTCGAACGCTTCGGTGTCCGCAGTACCGGTCATGCCGGACAGTTTGTTATACAGACGGAAGTAGTTCTGGAAGGTGGTGGAGGCCAACGTCTGGCTTTCGGCCTGAATGTTGAGCATTTCCTTGGCTTCGATGGCCTGGTGCAGGCCTTCGGACAGACGACGACCCGGCATGGTACGGCCGGTGTGTTCGTCAACCAATACCACTTGGCCATCTTGCACAATGTATTCGACGTTGCGATGGAACAGCTTGTGGGCGCGCAGGCCCGCATACACGTGGGTCAACAGGCCCAGGTTGTGCGCCGAGTACAGGCTCTCGCCCTCAGCCAGCAGGCCGATCTGGGTCAGCATGTCTTCGACGAACTGGTGACCGGCTTCGTTGAGTTCGACCTGGCGGGTCTTCTCGTCGATGGAGAAGTGACCTTCTTTGGTCACAACGCCTTCCACTTCTTCGATGTGCTGCTCCAGACGCGGGATCAACTTGTTGATCTCGGTGTACAGGCGCGAGCTGTCTTCGGCCTGGCCGGAGATGATCAGTGGGGTACGGGCTTCGTCGATGAGAATGGAGTCGACTTCGTCGATCACGGCAAAGTTGAGTTCACGCTGGAATTTTTCATCCATGCTGAACGCCATGTTGTCGCGCAGGTAGTCGAAACCGAATTCGTTGTTGGTGCCGTAGGTAATGTCGCACGCGTAAGCCGCGCGCTTCTCTTCCGGCGGCTGGAACGGCGTTACTACGCCGACGGTCAGGCCGAGATACTCATACAGCGGGCGCATCCAGTTGGCGTCCCGGCGAGCCAGGTAGTCGTTCACCGTCACAACGTGCACGCCCTTGCCGGACAGTGCGTTGAGGTAAACACCCAGAGTAGCTACCAGGGTCTTGCCTTCACCGGTACGCATTTCGGCAATCATGCCTTCATGCAAGGTCATGCCGCCGATCAACTGGACGTCGAAGTGGCGCATGCCCATGACACGCTTACCGGCTTCACGGGCAACCGCAAAGGCTTCGGGAAGCAGCTTGTCGAGGGTTTCACCTTTGGCTATGCGGGCCTTGAACTCTTGGGTCTTGGCGCGCAATTGCTCGTCCGACAGGGCAACCATCTGCTCTTCGAAGGCATTGACCAGCTGCACCGTCTTGAGCATGCGTTTGACTTCGCGCTCATTCTTGCTTCCAAAAAGTTTCTTTAACAAAGGCGCAAACATATCGGCAGGTTCTTCCACACATAGGGATGGAGGGCGCACCGTGAGTGGCCCGAGCAGCCCTCACGGCCGCATGCGAACGCGCATTCTACCCGGAATCGTGGGTGAGGAAAGTGGCGTTGTTCCCCGATGCTGGCATGGTGCTGTGAGAGGGCTTGTTTAAAATAAGGGCTTTTGCGCGAACTTCAACCCATGGAGCCGATTGATTTCCTGGGAAACCGCCCGGCAATGCATTGTCAGGGGCCCCGCAGACGCATTCTGCTAAGATGGCCGCTCTGTTACTTAAGGTGTCCAATCATGGCATTTCGCCCTCTTACAGCCCGCGCGCCCAGCGTGTTGCTTCGCGAAGCCAAGCCGCTGAAAGCCATCTTTGGCCATGCGCAACGCTTGGGCCATTTGCAACGCCTGCTCGAAAGCCAACTACAACCCGCCGCCCGCGAGCATTGCCACGTGGCGTCGTGGCGTGAAGGTAATTTGCTATTGATTGTCACCGACGGTCATTGGGCGACCCGTTTGCGATATCAGCAAAAACGCCTGCAGCGTCAATTGATGGCATTCGATGAGTTCGCCAGCTTGACGCGTATCCAGTTCAAGGTACAGCCACCGACCGTGCAGCAAGGCGCAGTCGGACACACTCTGGACCTGTCGGAGCATGCGGCCGAGACGATTCAGGCCACGGCCGACGGCATCAACGATCCAGGCTTGCGCGCCGCGCTTGAGCGCTTGGCCGCCCATGGCAAGCCCAAGGCCTGAGGCACTACTTGCGCTTACTGCCGCCCAGCAAAGACCCCAACAAACCACGCACCAATTGACGCCCCATCTGGTTGGCCGCCTGCTGCATCGCTGACTTCAGCGCCTTGCCTGCGGTTGTTCCAAGGAACGCCCCAGCTTTGTCTGTGAAGCTGGGCTCCTCGGCGCCCTGCCGGGGCTCTTCGTTAGGCCCAAGCTCCTTGCGCGCCATCAACACTTCATAGGCGGACTCCCGATCAATCGGCTTGTCATAGCGACCCTGCAACGGTGAAGTGGCCACCAATGCGGCACGCTCTGCCGCACTGAGCGGCCCGATGCGCGATTGCGGCGGCGCGACCAATACGCGCTGAACGACCTCCGGCGTGCCTTTTTCCTGCAGCGTACCCACCAATGCCTCACCGGTGCCCAGCTCAGTCAAAACCGATAACGCATCGAATGTCGGGTTGGGGCGGAAGCCGTCCGCTACCGCCCGCAAGGATTTCTGCTCTTTCGTGGTGAACGCCCGCAGGCCGTGCTGCACCCGTAAACCGAGTTGCGCCAGTACGGTATCCGGCAAGTCGCCCGGCGATTGAGTGACGAAATACACCCCCACCCCCTTGGAACGAATCAGCCGCACCACTTGCTCCAAGCGATCTTGCAAAGCCTTGGGAGTGTCGGCAAACAAGAGATGCGCTTCGTCGAAGAACAGCGCCAGCAGCGGTTTGTCCGCATCACCGCGCTCCGGAAGTTGTTCGAACAATTCTGCCAACAGCCACAACAGGAAGGTCGCATACACCTTCGGCGCTTCATGCACCAGGCGGCTAGCGTCCAACAAGTGAATACGTCCGCGCCCATCGCCTGTGGGCTGCAAGATGTCTTCAAGCTGCAAGGCCGGCTCACCAAACAACGCCTCGGCACCCTGCTGTTCCAAGACAGCCAAGCGCCGCAACAGCGCCTGACTGGAGCCTGTGGTCATCAGCGCCGCGTCTTCGCCAAGCAGTTCCGGGTGGTAGCGAAGGTGATTGAGAAGTGCCTTGAGATCCTTGAGATCCAGCAGCAATAGGCCTTCGCGATCCGCCACCTTGAATGCGGCATAAAGGGCCGACTGCTGGCTGTCAGTCAGCTCCAACAAACTGCCAAGCAACAACGGCCCCATCTCACTGATGGTGGTGCGCAACGGATGACCGGACTGCCCATGGATATCCCACAGCGTGACGGGGTAAGCCTTGGCCGTGTAATTAAGGAAAGGCATCCCGGCAATACGCTCGGCCACCTTGCCCTGAGGGTTGGCGGCGGCACCCAGGCCACAGAGGTCGCCTTTGATATCAGCCGCAAATACCGCGACGCCCGCATCACTGAAGGCTTCGGCCAGGCGTTGCAACGTGACGGTCTTGCCTGTGCCCGTGGCGCCGGCGATCAACCCGTGGCGGTTGGCAAGGCGCATGGCCTGGGCAATTGGCTGGCCATCAAGACCGGCACCGATAAGAAGTTGTGTGGAGTCAGGCATTTCGTCACCCATGGTTAATCTTTAGTGCCGCCAGGTCGATAAGAGAGATGTGAGACCCATAAAGTCTAAAAATCGCTCAGATATCTCCTACAGGGACCAACGGAAATATCAAACTTTTTTTACGCTACCCTTCCGCGTGTTCCACAAGGACGCGCTTTGGATATTAAGACCTTAGCGGACCCTTCAAGCTATGAATAAAAATCTGCGTTTCAGCCACAAGATCCTGCTTGCAGCCTCCCTTATCGTCATCGCGGCCTTCGCTCTATTCACCCTCTACAACGACTACCTGCAACGTAACGCCATTCGTGAAGACCTCAACAGCTACCTGCACGAAATGGGCGATGTCACCGCAAGCAACATTCAAACCTGGCTCACCGGGCGTATTGCGCTGGTGGAAAACGCTGCACAAAACATCGCTATCAACCCTGAGCCTTCGACAGTTGCCAGCCTGCTGGAACAGAAAACCCTGACGTCGTCCTTCATGGCAACCTACGTTGGTGACAGCAAAGGGGCCTTCACCATCCGCCCCGACACCAAGATGCCGGATGGCTTCGACCCACGTGTTCGCCCCTGGTACAAGGGCGCCCAGAGCAGCAACGGCTCGACCCTGACCGAGCCGTATATCGACGCCGCTACAGGTCAATTGATCATTTCCATCGCCACCCCCAGCGCCAAAGGCGGCCAGAGCATTGGCGTGGTGGGCGGCGACCTGAGCCTGCAAACCCTGGTGGATAACATTGGCGCGCTGAACTTCGGTGGCATGGGCTACGCGTTCCTGGTCAGCGCCGACGGCAAAGTGCTGGTACACCCGGACAAAAGCCTGGTGATGAAAACCCTGGCCGACATGTATCCCAAAAACACGCCGAAGATCAGCGGCGATTTCAGTGAAGTTCAAGCCAATGGCAAGGACAACATCGTGACCTTCACACCGATCAAAGGCCTGCCGTCGGTGAACTGGTACCTGGGTATTTCGGTGGATAAAGACAAATCCTTCGCCATGCTCAGCGAATTTCGCACCTCAGCGGTGATCGCCACGATCATTGCCGTAGTGATCATCATTGCCCTGCTGGGCATGCTGATTCGCGTCCTGCTGCAACCGCTGCATGTGATGACCCGCGCCATGCAGGACATCGCCGACGGCGAAGGTGACCTGACGCGTCGCCTGACCATCCAGAACCACGATGAGTTCGGCATCCTGGGTAATGCCTTCAACAGCTTCGTGGAGCGTATTCACACGTCCATCCGCGAAGTGTCCTCGGCCACCGAGCAGGTGAATGAAGTAGCACTGCGGGTTGTCAGCGCATCCAACTCGTCGATGGTCAACTCCGACGAACAGGCCAACCGCACCAACAGCGTGGCTGCTGCCATCAATGAACTGGGCGCCGCAGCTCAGGAAATCGCGCGTAACGCCGCGCAAGCCTCCAACCAGGCCAGCGATGCGCGGCATTTGGCCGAAGACGGTCAACAGGTGGTTGAGCGCAATATCAAGGCGATGACTGAGTTGTCCGCGATGATCAGCGCCTCCAGCAGCAATATAGAAGCGCTTAACAGCAAGACAGTGAACATCGGCCAGATTCTCGAAGTGATCACCAGCATTTCCCAGCAAACCAACCTGCTGGCGCTGAACGCTGCGATTGAAGCGGCACGTGCCGGTGAAGCAGGACGCGGGTTTGCAGTCGTCGCCGACGAAGTGCGCAACCTGGCACACCGCACCCAGGAATCGGCGCAACAAGTACAAAAGATGATTGAGGAACTTCAAGTCGGCGCCCGAGAGTCGGTCAGCACCATGAGCGAAAGCCAGCGACACAGTCATGACAGCGTGGAAATCGCTAACCTGGCCGGTGAGCGTCTTAACAGCGTCACCCAACGTATTGGGGAAATCGACGGCATGAACCAGTCGGTGGCGACTGCCACCGAGGAGCAGACCTCGGTCGTGGAGTCGATCAACATGGACATCACTGAAATCAACACCCTCAATCAGGAAGGCGTGGAAAACCTGCAATCGACCCTGCGCGCGTGCTCCGACCTAGAACAGCAGGCGGCGCGGTTGAAACAATTGGTGGGCAGCTTCCGGATCTGATTCGCTTTATTTTGCGGCGGGATCTGACTTGGCCTGCTCGCGTTCCCATAACTCGGCGGCACCGGGAAATTCGGTGCCGTCCTCACTGTCCAGATCCTCCGGGTCGTAACGGCTCAAGCACCCCTCACCTAGTGTAGATGGTGCTTTGGAGGTGGCTTTTTCCAGTGGGTCACTCATCGGTCAATCCTCAACGACAGACAAAGAAAAAGGGCCTGCAACGATTTAACGCCCAGGCCCTTTTTTCTTCAATCAAAACGGCTTGATCAGAACACGACGGTCTTGTTGCCGTGCACCAGCACGCGGTCTTCCAGGTGGTAACGCAGGCCACGGGCCAGCACCATCTTCTCGACATCGCGACCGAAGCGCACCATGTCCTCGATGCTATCGCTATGGCTGACACGCACTACGTCCTGCTCGATGATCGGGCCGGCATCCAGCTCTTCGGTGACGTAATGGCAAGTTGCACCAATCAACTTCACGCCACGCAGAGACGCCTGATGGTAAGGCTTGGCCCCCACAAAGGACGGCAGGAAGCTATGGTGAATGTTGATCACCTTGCCGGCGTATTCGCGGCACAGTTCCGGCGGCAGGATCTGCATGTAGCGCGCCAGCACCACCACGTCAGCCTCATGCTGCTTCACCAGGCGAGAAACCTCGGCGAATGCAGGCTCCTTGTCCTGAGGGTTGACCGGCACATGGTAGTAAGGGATGCCATGCCACTCGACCATGCTGCGCAGGTCGTCATGGTTTGAGATTACGCACGCGATCTCGCAGTCCAGTTCGTCACTGTGCCAGCGGTGCAGCAAGTCGGCCAGGCAGTGAGATTCGCGGCTTGCCATCAACACCACGCGCTTCTTCTGCTCGGTGTCGGTGATATGCCAAGTCATCGAGAACTCTTCAGCGATTGGCGCAAATGCCTCGCGAAAAGCCTCAAGGCCAAAGGGCAGTGTGTCGGCACGAATTTCGTGACGCATGAAGAACCAACCGCTGAGATTGTCCGAGTGATGGCTCGCCTCAGTAATCCAGCCGTTATGGGAGGCCAGAAAATTACTGACCTTGGCAACGATGCCGACCCGGTCCGGGCAAGCAATCACCAGCCGAAAAGTGCGCATTAGGGGGAAACTCCAGAACTTCGCAAAGGCCGCCATTCTAGCGATTGTGCAGAAAAACTGCAGTATTCAATGAGCCTTATTCTGATCCGCCCCCGAGGTACATCCCTTAATAGCGTATGGTTTTACCACCCCTATATGAACGAACAGCGCAGGCTGACGCAGTTATACAAAAAATTAACGGCATTATCTTCAGGTGCATCACCTACTTAATTAACTCGATTGCATAGCGCATTCACAAACATTCAAAGTAATTCACCTAAATGCAGTCTTAAATGTTTACTTGAGCAAATCGCCTGACTATTATTAGGCCACTATCCCTGTCAATCAGCGTTCTACATAAGGTAGTCCACATGTCTCTGATCAACGAATACCGCGCCACCGAAGAAGCTATCAAAGAGCTGCAAGCTCGTTTGAAGAACCTGTCCCAAGACGACAAACTGAAAACCGAGCTGGAATTCGAAGGTAAACTGCGCACCCTCATGGGTGAGTACTCCAAATCCCTGCGTGACATCATCGCGCTGCTGGACCCAGAGTCGAAAGTTAAAGCTCCACGTGGCGCTGTGAAAACTACCGGCACCAAACGTGCTCGCAAAGTCAAACAATACAAAAACCCGCACAACGGCGAAGTGATTGAAACCAAAGGTGGCAACCACAAAACTCTGAAAGAGTGGAAAGCCAAGTGGGGCGGTGACGTGGTTGAAGGTTGGGCTACCCTGCTGGGCTAAGCTTCACCAGGTCTGCGCCTGATGCGCGACCCATTAAAAACGCCAGCTTGCTGGCGTTTTTTATTGATCGTATTTTTTACACACCTCTGTCACAGATTCATACGAGCAGCTAAAGAGTCGGCATATTCCTGCCATTGCTCCAGCACCTGCTGCTGAAACGGCGTCGCACTAACCATCAACTCCAGTCGCGCTTGATTAAATGCCTCAAGGGTATTCGGTGCGCCAAATTCGGAATTTGACAAACGCTGCTGACAGAAAAATTTCCAGCGTTGTAGCTCTTCGCTGTTCAACGTATCGGGGAAGTTACGCGCCCGGTAGCGAAACAATAATTCAGGCAGACGGTGATCATCAAAAGGCCACTGCTGACGAGCTAATTGCTCAGGTTCAGCCGCGCGAATTTGCTCACATAACCGTCGATCACGATCCCCGATAAAACCCTCGTAAAGCTGCTGTTCGGGATCGACACTCGGTGCAAAATCTTCCTCGCCGTAAATAACTGCCAATTTATCGAGCCAAAGTTCCTGTGCGTCAGTTAGCCGCAGAGCCCGTGACTGGAAAACATTCATGTCCAATTGCAGGCGCTCACGATCTTCGACCCGCAGTACGTTCAAGGGCGCAACCACGGGGCAGCGGTTGATATGCACCAGTTTGAGCGGTACCGGCAACTCACCTTCTGCGAGCTCATCACGGCGGGTGTACAAGCGTCGACGCAAAATGTCGGCATCCATATCCAACAGCCCCTGAGGATCGAGCCCAAGGTCGCAGACAATCAGCGCGTTGCGGTTGCGGGGGTGCCAGGCCAGGGGCAGCACAATGCCCAGGTAATGACGTTCGGCGGAAAACCGCCCGGAGATATGCACCATCGGTTGCAGCAATCGCACTTGGTCCATTACCCGTTGTTTGCTGCGTAGTTGAAACAGCCAATCATAGAGCTTGGGCTGTTTCTCGCGCACCAATCGAGCCAGGGCGATTGTGGCGCGCACGTCGGATAACGCATCGTGGGCCTGACCATGGTCGATACCATTGGCGGCAGTCAGACGCTCAAGCTTGAGGGTCACGCGCCCGTCCTGCTGCGGCCACTCGATACCTTCCGGGCGCAGGGCATAAGCGGTGCGAACCACGTCGATCAAGTCCCAACGACTATTACCGCCCTGCCATTCGCGCGCATAAGGGTCGAAAAAATTGCGATACAGGCTGTAGCGCGTCATTTCATCGTCAAACCGCAACGTGTTATAGCCGGCACCGCACGTCCCCGGAGCCGCCAGTTCGGCATGTACGCGAGTCATGAAATCAGCCTCGGCCAGGCCCTTTTCGGCCAGAATGGCAGGGGTGATCCCGGTAATGGCACAGGCGGCGGGATGGGGCAGAATATCGTCGCTGGGCTGGCAGTAAATGTTGACCGGTGGGCCGACCTCGTTCAGTTCGAGATCCGTACGAATGCCAGCTACCTGGAGCGGTCGATCGCTACGCGGGTTGATGCCGGTGGTTTCGTAGTCGTACCAGAAAATGGAGGTCACGGGCTATTCCTGTGCTGAAGATCCACAAAGTCTAGGCGTTGAGCCCTGTTCGGGGCCAGCACCAAATAACCTGTACAAACATCCAGCAAAACCTTGAATAGTTGCTTCCATCGCCGACGCTGTTAGCATCCGTGCCACCCAGCCGCTCTGCACTGCCAAGGATCGCGATGCCATCAATCCCATTGGATACCCGCTACCAGATCGAGACCCCAGAAGGAATCGACCTGCCACTGCGCCCCGCCGGTTTGGTGCCACGGGCGCTGGCATTTGCCTTCGACCTCGTCGCCCGCGCAGTGATAATGGGCGTACTTCTGGTGCCACTGGCCCTGCTCGGCAATATTGGTATCGGCCTGGGCTCGCTGCTGCTGTTCCTGGTCAGTTGGTGGTACATGGTGCTGTTCGAGGTGCTCAATCAGGGCTGCTCACCGGGTAAACAGGTTATGGGCTTGCGGGTCGTGCAGGACGACGGCACGCCCATCAGTTGGTCAGCCTCGCTGATCCGCAACTTGCTGCGGTTTGTCGACATGCTGCCGTTCGGCTACTTTCTTGGCGCGATCAGTTGCCTGCAACACCCTCACTTCAAACGCCTTGGTGACCTGGCCGCCGGCACCCTGGTGATCTACCGAGAACAGCCCCTGAAACGCCCCCAGGTGCCTCAAGCTGTAGCACTGCGCTTACCGTTTGCCCTGGACCTGAGTGAACAGCGGGCGATCCTGGGTTTCGCGGAACGCCAAGGCGAACTCTCCGCCGAGCGGGTACACGAACTCGCTTCCATCCTCGCAACGCCGCTTCAAGTCTCCCCCGCCCGTGCCGTGGAGCAACTCAATGGCTTGGCCCGTGGCCTGTTGGGGCCAGCATGAAACAGAGCCTCTTCGAAAGCCGTTACCAACCGCAATGGCAAGCCTTTGCCGAACAACTGAAACAGTTGGAACAAGGCAAGGCCAAGGCCGGTGACATGGCCGATTTCCCTCACCAATACCGGCGTCTATGCCAGCACCTGGCCCTGGCCCAGGAGCGCGGTTACAGCAGTTACCTGGTGGACCCGCTGCAACAACTGGCGTTGCGCGGACATCAACAACTCTATCGCCACCGCAGCCAATTGGCGGCGAAAGTGCTGAGCTTTGTGCTGGCCGACTTTCCGCGACAGGTGCGGGAACAGTGGCGCTTCGTGTTGATTGCCAGCCTGCTGTTCTTTGGCAGCCTGCTGAGCATTGCCTTGCTGGTCTATCTGTTTCCCCACCTTATTTACAGCATTGTCAGCCCCCAGCAAGTGGCGGAGATGCAGGGCATGTATGACCCCGATGCCAGCCGCTTGGGTCGAGCCTCCGAGCGAGCATCGAGCGAAGACTGGATGATGTTTGGCTACTACGTGATGCACAACATCGGCATCGCCTTCCAGACATTCGCCGCCGGGTTGCTGTTCTGCCTGGGCAGTGTGTTTTTCCTGATATTCAACGGGCTGATCATCGGCGCGATTTCCGGGCACCTGACTGAAATCGGCTATGGGCAGACCTTCTGGTCATTTGTCATCGGCCATGGTGCCTTTGAGTTGACGGCTATCGCCCTCGCTGGCGCCGCAGGCTTGCAACTGGGCTGGGCGCTGATTGCACCTGGGCAACTGACACGAAGCGAATCCTTGCGACTTGCCGCTCGCAAGAGCGTGCAACTCCTGTGCGGCGTCATGGTGTTTCTACTGATCGCAGCCTTTATCGAAGCCTACTGGTCTTCCACCACCCAGGTAGCCCCTTGGATCAAATACCTGGTGGGCGCTGCACTGTGGCTGTTGGTGGGCGCTTACCTGACCTTTGCCGGAAGGGCTCGCCATGCGTCTGAGTGATGCCAGCGTGGTGATTCGCCCACGCACCGCCTGGGAGGCCATGGATCTTGGCGTATTAATGGCCCAGGAACATCGCTTGCTGTTGATGGGGAGCTGGGCGCTGGTGACCCTTCCGGTTTTTGCGTTGCTCACCGCACTGCTATGGAATTACCCCTCCATGGCCATGTTCCTGTTCTGGTGGTTGAAACCGGCTTTCGACCGCTTACCTTTATATATCCTCTCCACAGCCCTGTTCGGCGAAGCGCCTAGCCTCAAGCAGGCTGTGCGCCAATGGCCAAAACTGCTTAACAGCCAACTGCTGGCCAGCCTGACCTGGCGCAGACTCAGCCTCAGCCGCAGTTTTGTGATGCCGGTCAGTCAGCTTGAAGGCATGGACGGCCAGGCGCGTCAGCAACGCCTGGGTGTACTGCTGCAGCGCAACGCCGGCGCCGCTCGCTGGTTAACCACTGTCGGGGTGCACCTGGAAATCGGCCTATGGTTTGGCTGCATGGCGCTGTTCTATCTACTCATCCCGCAACAACTTGAACTGGATTGGGATTGGCAGCGGTTGGCGCTGGCGACCGGCTCCGAAGCGGTGTGTCTGGAGCATCTGGGCAACGCGTTCTACGCCTTGATTCTGGTGTTTTGGGAGCCCGTCTATGTCGCCTGTGGCTTCAGCCTTTATCTCAATCGTCGCACCGTGCTGGAAGCCTGGGACCTGGAACTGGTATTCCGCCGCCTACGCCAGCGCCTGAGCAATGTGGCGTCACTTTTATTACTGGCGTTAGGGCTGACATTACTGCCATACACCCCACCCGCCATGGCTGATGAAAGCAAACCGCTGAGCCCTGAAAGCGCAAGCCAGTCAATCCATTCGCTGCTGGAAAAGCCCCCATTCAAAAACCCGGAAACCGTCACCCGCTATCGCTTTGGTGAGGAAAAGCCCGCCGTTAAAAACAAGGCACCCGGTGACGGCAAACTTCCGGCGTGGCTGCAGACACTCTTGGATAACCTCAACAGCGATACTTTCAAGCATGTGGCCCAAGGCCTGGAAGTGCTGATGTGGAGCGTACTTATCGGCGGCCTGGCCCTGTTGGTGTGGCGCTATCGTGACTGGCTACGCACCTTTGTCACCCGGCGCGGGCCACGCGGCCCCAAAGCAGTCAGGCCAGTGCCCACACAACTTTTCGGCCTCGAATTGGGCACCGAGACCTTGCCCACGGATATCGCCAGCACTGCAGAACAACTCTGGCCTAGCCAACCACGGGAAGCCCTGGGTCTTTTGTATCGTGGCCTTCTGAGCCGCTTGTTGCATGACTTCAACCTGCCACTTAAAAACGCCGACACTGAAGGCCAGGTGCTGCAACGCGTTTACCTGCTGCAGCAACCGCAACTGCTGGCGTTCAGTGAAGAGTTGACTCGGCACTGGCAAAACCTAGCCTACGGCCATCAACTCCCACCCGCCTCAGCCCAGCAAAAATTATGCAGCGATTGGCGTGCCCTGTTCAGCTCGGAGGACGCCCGATGAACCGTTTTTTATTAGGGATAGGATTGCTCCTGGCATGCCTGTTTACTGCGGGCGGATTTTACGCCTGGAGCAAAGCGACCCCCTATGAAAAAGTGGTGGACCGCGGCCCCGCCCCGGAAGCCCTTGCCAACCCCTATCTGGCTGCCGAATATTTTCTGCGCCAGCAAGGCCTGGCCGTGGCACATGCCAATAGCCTCGAACGCTTGGCCACCCTGCCCTCCGCCGGCAATAGCCTGTTGTTACTGGGCGAACGTAGCAACATGTCGCCACGCCAGGTAGGGCAACTGCTGGATTGGGCCAAATCCGGCGGGCATCTATTGTTAGTGGCCGAAGCGCTGTGGGATGAAGAGACCGGCAAGAGCGGCGACCTGTTGCTAGATCGCCTGCATATCCACCAGACGCTGAGTGACGACCCCGAAGAACCCGCACCGGCCCGTAAAAACAAAACGCCAGACCTGACCAAGCTCTATGTCGACAATGACACCGCTCCGGCCTACTTCAGCTTCGACACTGACTTCAACCTCATCGACCCCAAGCACATGGCACAATTTTCAGCCAATAGCGCCAGGTCTAGCCACCTGATGCAACTTAACCTCGGGCAAGGCCGCGTTACGGTAATCACCGACAGCGAATTGTGGAAAACACCCGATATCGGCAAACACGACAATGCCTGGCTGCTGTGGCACCTGAACCAGGGGACTGCCGTGACTTTGTTGTTCAACAGCGACGTGGATGATCTGTTCACCCTGCTGTTGCGATATTTCCCCCAGGCGGTGGTAGCACTCATTGCGCTGATAACCCTCGTACTCTGGCAGGCGGGTATGCGCCAGGGCCCGATCCAAGCCCCCGCCTCGAAGGCGCGCCGGCAGTTGCACGAACACCTGAAAGCCAGCGCCGACTTCCTGCTGCGCCGCAGCGGCCAAGGCACGCTACTGAAGGCTTTGCAGCACGACATCCTACGTGCGGCCCGACGCCGCCATCCAGGCTTCGAACACCTCGACAACTCAGAACAATGGCGGGTACTGGAACACCTTACGCGCCAACCCTCTCACGTCATCAGCCAGGCCCTCGGCCCACTCCCGGCAAAACGGCTTTCCAGCGCCGATTTCAGCCGGCAGGTGGCATGCCTGCAAACTCTCAGGAATGCCCTATGAGCGAATTTCCCAGCGCTAACACCCTGTCCGGTGAAGCCTTACAGCACGCCAGCCAGCAAGCCCAGGCCTTGCGCATGGAACTGCGCAAGGCGGTGATCGGGCAGGATCAGGTGATCGATGATGTGCTGACTGCACTGATCGCCGGCGGCCACGTATTGCTTGAAGGTGTACCCGGGCTGGGCAAGACCTTGCTGGTACGCGCCTTGGCCCGCTGCTTTGACGGCGACTTCGCGCGGATTCAGTTCACCCCTGACCTGATGCCCAGCGATGTCACTGGCCATGCCGTGTACGATCTGCACACCGAGCAATTCAAGCTGCGCAAGGGACCTGTATTCACCCACCTGCTGCTGGCCGACGAAATCAACCGCGCCCCGGCCAAGACCCAGGCCGCCCTGCTCGAAGCCATGCAGGAACGACAAGTAACCCTCGAAGGTGAAGCGCTGCCCATCGGGCAACCCTTCATGGTGCTGGCCACCCAGAACCCTATCGAGCAGGAAGGCACCTACCCCCTGCCAGAAGCCGAGCTGGACCGGTTCATGCTCAAGGTACGCATGGACTATCCCGACGCGCAGCAGGAACTGGATATGGTGCGCGAAGTGACACGCTCTTCACGGGCCGACATGCTGGATGTGCAACCGTTGCGCACCGTGCTACAGGCCGAAGATGTGCTGCAACTGCAACAGATCGCCAGTGAGCTAGCCCTGGATGAACACGTACTCGACTATGCCGTGCGCCTGGCACGAGCCACCCGCAGTTGGCCAGGTCTGGCCATCGGCGCAGGCCCGCGAGCTTCCATCGCACTGGTCCGCGGCGCCCGCGCTCGAGCATTGTTGCGTGGGGGCCAGTTCGTCACGCCGGATGACGTCAAGAGCTGCGCTCTTGCAGTACTCCGTCATCGCGTACGTATAGCGGCAGAACTGGACATCGACGGGCTGGAGGTCGACCAGGTACTCAAACAGTTACTCGACCAGATTGCAGCTCCCCGGCAATGAATCGCCCATGAAACCGACCCGCCTGTTATCAGTTTGGCTTGGCGTACTGCTGGGCTTGAGCATCCTGCTAGGCACTGCAACCGCCTTGCAGTTCAAGGTGCCCGCCACCTTGCATTCGGTGGCGTGGGGCTTGCTCCTGGCGCTGTTGCTGCTGGCCTTGCTGGACGCCGCGCGACTGCGCCGTCGACCGTCGCCTCGTGTGCATCGGCATATGCCCGGCAGCCTGGCGCTGGGTCGCTGGGGCGAAGTACGTCTGGCCCTGGAACACGACTCCTCGCAGGCGCTGACGGTTCAGGTGTTCGATCACGTCCCCGATGGGTTGAGCATAGAGAACATGCCCCAATCCATTGAGTTGCGCCCCGGTGCACGCAGTGAACTGGGCTATCGCCTGCGGCCCCTGCGGCGAGGGCATTTTACGTTCAGCCGCTGCGAAATCCATCTGCCCAGCCCATTGGGGCTCTGGTCCGCCAGGCGCTTCATCGAAGTCGAGGATGCCACCCGCGTCTACCCAGACTTCGCTCGCCTGTACGGGGCACAACTGCTGGGGGTGGATAACTGGTTGAGTCAACTGGGAGTGCGTCAACGTCAGCGTCGCGGTTTGGGGCTGGAGTTTCATCAGCTGCGCGAGTTTCGTGAGGGCGACAGCCTGCGGCAGATCGACTGGAAAGCCACGGCGCGGCAACGTACCCCCATCGCAAGGGAGTATCAGGACGAGCGCGACCAGCAGATCGTGTTCATGCTCGATTGCGGCCGACGCATGCGCAGCCAGGATGATGAGCTGTCCCATTTCGACCACGCACTCAATGCCTGCCTGCTGCTCAGTTACGTGGCCTTGCGCCAGGGCGATGCCGTGGGGTTGTGCACCTTTGCTTCTGACCAGCCACGCTACTTGGCGCCTGTCAAAGGGAGCAGTCAGTTGAACCTGCTGCTCAATGCGGTATATGACCTGGACACCACCCGTCGAACTGCCGACTACGAGGCGGCGGCCAGTCAACTGCTCTCTAGGCAAAAGCGTCGGGCATTGGTGATTGTGGTCAGTAATCTGCGAGACGAGGACGATGAAGCGCTACTCTGCGCCGTCAAGCGCATCAGTCGCCAACATCGGGTAATGGTGGCCAGCATGCGAGAGGAAGTGCTCGATCTACTGCGCCAGTCCCCTGTGCAAACCTTGCCCGAAGCCCTGGCCTACAGCGGCACTGTCGACTACCTCAATACCCGGAATGAACTGCACGACCGCTTGAACGCCCACGGCCTGTCGGTGTTGGATACGTTGCCATCAGACATGGGAGCAGCCTTGGTGACACGCTATCTGGATTGGAAGAAAGCGGGAGTGTTCTGAAAAAAGCGTACGACTACGGCTGGACAGCAACACCCCAGCCGCGTCGACCGCTCGCTGCTTCTTAGGCTGAAGCCTGCAATGAGTCAAAGCTGAAGTACCGCAACAACAACTTGATCAGTTGCCCATATTCCGCTGGAGCCTGAAGCACGCTGAACCCGGAGTCGTAACGCTGCGGGTTGATATCTTCACGGCTCCACAGGCAGGTTGCCGTGAGGTCAATGGCATGGAAGGTGTCGTCAGCCCCGGGAATTTTCAGGCGCAGCTCGAAATCAGCATCGACCATCATGGGCAACTCGCTGATCAACATCAGCCCGTCGCAAGAGACGTTGCCCAAATAGCCGATGGGCTTGTCGGTAACACGGTTAAACACCTGGAGGAAATAACGTAGTTGATGCCGCTCAATCCGTCGGTCGGTAAACATGGTGAGATCGCCATGCAGTGGCCATGGTTGTGGCCGGTCCAGTGATTCGGAACAAGCGTAATTGCTCGCTCTCCCTGGATCTCGGTATGACAAAAGACAACGCTCTGTCACTAGACAGCTGCCGAATCCGGGCCCTGCCTCCATTTGAATAGAAACCTATACAAACGGACATCCAAAGAATAGCCCAAGACTGGCAAGAGGCCAGTTATAAAGTGGCGAATCTCATCACAATGAGGCTGGACGCGGCTGTGCAACACTCACGCCGCGGTAGTGACCCAGTTGTTGCAGGGTGTCCAACCTTGCGCGTGCTCGGTAGGCGTATTCGCTCGACGGGTACTGATTAATGATGAATTGGTAGGTTTGCACCGCGTCGACAAACAGTTTCTGTCGTTCCAGACATTGCCCGCGCAACATCGAGACCTCTGGCTGTACATAACGCCGGGTGCGGCTCTCGCGGTCGACCTGGGACAATTCCAAGGTGACACGCTCGCAGTCACCGACCTTGTAAGCGCGGTAGGCGTTGTTCAAATGGTGGTCCATCGACCAGCGGGTGCAGCCGACAACACTGACGGCCAGGGCAGCAATGAGCAAAATTCGCATGAAGGTTCTCCTGTCTTGTGCAGTGTATCGACCCCTCGTCCAAAATCTTCAAAGATGTTCATCTATTCAATCGGCGCGAAAACAAGTGAATCGGCGATAAGTAGTGCAAACGAACAATGACTACAACCAAAGAGCATAGTAGCCTTCCTCAGCGCTTGAACTCAGGAGTCTGTGCATGTCCGTCCGTCGTACCAAAATCGTCGCCACCCTTGGCCCGGCCAGTAACTCGCCGGAAGTCCTCGAACAGCTGATTCTGGCTGGTTTGGACGTTGCCCGTCTGAACTTCTCCCACGGCACCCCGGACGAGCACAAGGCTCGCGCCAAGCTGGTGCGTGACCTGGCCGCCAAGCACGGCCGCTTCGTCGCACTGCTGGGTGACCTGCAAGGCCCGAAAATCCGTATTGCCAAGTTCACCAACAAGCGTATCGAGCTGAAGATCGGTGACAAATTCACCTTCTCCACCAGCCACCCGCTGACCGAAGGTAACCAGGACGTCGTGGGTATCGACTACCCGGACCTCGTCAAGGATTGCGGCGTCGGTGACGAGTTGCTGCTGGATGACGGCCGCGTGGTAATGCGTGTCGACACCGCCACCCCGACCGAACTGAACTGCACCGTGATCATCGGCGGTCCGCTGTCCGATCACAAAGGCATCAATCGTCGCGGCGGTGGCCTGACTGCCCCGGCCCTGACTGAAAAAGACAAGGCCGATATCAAGCTCGCTGCTGAAATGGAAGTGGACTACCTGGCCGTGTCCTTTCCGCGCGACGCCGCTGATATGGAATACGCCCGCAAACTGCGCGATGAAGCCGGCGGTACTGCCTGGTTGGTGGCGAAGATCGAACGCGCCGAAGCCGTGGCCGACGACGAAACTCTCGACGGTCTGATCAAAGCGTCCGACGCCGTGATGGTTGCCCGTGGTGACCTGGGTGTGGAAATCGGTGACGCCGAGCTGATCGGTATCCAGAAGAAGATCATCCTGCACGCACGCCGCCACAACAAAGCGGTGATCGTCGCGACCCAGATGATGGAGTCGATGATCCAAAACCCGATGCCGACCCGCGCCGAAGTATCCGACGTGGCCAACGCCGTGCTCGACTACACCGACGCCGTGATGCTCTCGGCTGAAAGTGCCGCCGGCCCGTACCCGCTGGAAGCTGTGCAGGCCATGGCGCGCATCTGTGTCGGCGCCGAAAAGCACCCGACCAGCAAGACCTCCAGCCATCGTATCGGCAAGGTCTTCGAAAGCTGCGACCAGAGCATCGCCCTGGCAGCCATGTACACCGCCAACCACTTCCCGGGCGTCAAAGCGATCATCGCCTTGACCGAAAGTGGCTACACGCCGTTGATCATGTCGCGCATTCGTTCCTCGGTTCCGATCTACGCGTTCTCCCCTCACCGCGAAACCCAGGCCCGCGCGGCCATGTTCCGTGGCGTGTACACCGTTCCGTTCGACCCGGCGTCGTTGCCGCCCCATGAAGTCAGCCAAGCGGCCATCGACGAACTGATCAAGCGTGGCGTCGTGGAGAAAGGCGACTGGGTCATCCTGACCAAGGGCGACAGCTACCACACCATCGGCGGCACCAACGGCATGAAGATCCTGCACGTTGGCGACCCAATGGTCTGAGTGACACGCTGAAAACAAAAGCCCTGCCATGCGAATGGCGGGGCTTTTTGCTTTTCATGTGGGTTAGCGTTTGGCGATAAACCCCGATAACGCCGCAATCGCCTCCGGTGACTTCAAGCGCTGGACGAACAACGCGCCCTCCTCCTCAATGACCTGGCGTAACTGATCACGGTCCACACTTTTCATCAATTGCTTGGTCACCTGCACCGCCCCCGGCGCCAGAATTTCAAAACGCTCGGCCATTTCCCGCGCCTTGGCCAACGCCGCTTCACCACTGCCCAACGCCTCAGTGGCGATGCCCCAGGCGGCAGCCTGCTCCCCGGTAAATCCCTCGCCTAACAGCAAAAGTTCAGCTGCCTTCGCATGCCCAAGCAAACGCGGCAGGATCAGGCTCGAACCAAACTCCGGGCACAACCCCAGGTTGACGAACGGCATACGCAAGCGCGCATCGCGACTGATGTAAACAAGGTCACAGTGCAGCAGGAGGGTTGTGCCAATCCCCACCGCGACTCCCGCCACTGCCGCGATCACCGGCTTACGGCAGTTGAGTAGGCTTTTCATAAAATGAAACGCTGGGCTGTCGAGATCACTGGGCGGCAGTTCAAGAAAATCGCCGATGTCATTACCGGCGGTAAAACACTCGCTGCTGCCCTGGATCAGCACGGCGCTGATCGCTGAGTCGGCATCCGCCTGCTCCAGCGCCTCGGCCAGTTGCGTGTACATGGCGCGGGTCAGGGCGTTTCTCTTTTCCGGGCGGTTGAGCTGCAGGGTCAGCAACCCGCGCTCGCGGTGCAGCAGGATGGCGTCGGTCATGGTGAGTCTCGCGGCTGTAGATTTCAGCGCTCAACCACGGGGCAGGAACACATCGGCCAGCAGTTGATTACGCGGCAGTCCCGCCAGAAACAGGCGCTTGGAAAACGCCTCGACACTGGCGGGGTGTCCGCAGAGTAAGGCGAGCGTTTGCCGGGAAACAAGCCGCAGTTGCGCCAATGCCTGGGCCGACTCGGCCGCGGTCCACAGTTCCACCGTAAGGTTCGGATGACATGCACCCAGCGCCATCAGGGGTTCAGCCAGATAATGGCCGTCGGCATCATGGGCCAGGTGAATCACACGAATGGCGCCTTGGTGATCCTGGCGCAAAGCCTCGCGCAATACGCCCCACAACGGGCCGAGGCCAGTGCCGGAGGCAAGCAGCCAAAGCGGCCGGGATTGCCAGTCGGGATCGTATTGCAAAGCGCCGCCGCGTAGCTCGCCCAGGCGCAGGTGATCGCCGACCTGCAACTGCCGGGCAAGATCACTGAATTCACCGGGCTGCCGGCAATCGATATGAAACTCCAGAAATGCATCTTCCTGGGGCAGGCTCGCCAGGGAGTAAGGCCGCGCGACGTGCCCTGCCCACAGCACCAGGTGCTGTCCAGCCCGATAACGGAGACCGCGCTCAGGTTGCAGGCGCAGGCGCACTACATTCGAGTTCAGCCAATCAGCACCTACCACCAGGGCGGCCAAACCGTCACGCAGCGGGTCAAACGCCTCGACCTGCAGATCGCCCGTCACTTGGCACTGGCAGGCCAACCGCCAACCGTCCTGGCGTTGCGCGGTGCTCAGGGCATCGGGCTGCTTGTCCTCGACCTCGCCCCGGCAGCGCACCAAACATGCATGGCAACTGCCCGCCCGGCAACTGTAGGGCACGGCCACACCCGCCTGGTTCAAGGCATCCAGCAGATTGCTGCCGGCAGTTACCGACCAATGGCGTTCGCCGACGTACAGTTCAGGCATATAAGGACTCAATTACAGGGTAGGCACACAGGGAATCATGCCTGCGACAGTTTGACCATAGTCGGGTGTATCGGCCACCGCGTCGGGTTATACTGCCGCGCCTTTTTAGCGTCGCGCCTGCACCACTTTGGCGTGCCTTGGAAAGGTGGGCTCAGCCGACCGATGTACCCCACTGAGCCCACCTTTATTGAATGTTCCCTTATAGAGGAGCGCGACTCATGACCGTGATCAAGCAAGACGACCTGATTCAGAGCGTTGCCGACGCCCTGCAATTCATTTCCTACTACCACCCCGTTGACTTCATCCAGGCGATGCACGAGGCCTACCTGCGCGAAGAATCGCCGGCAGCCCGTGATTCCATGGCGCAGATCCTGATCAACTCGCGCATGTGCGCCACCGGCCATCGCCCGATCTGCCAGGACACCGGTATCGTCACCGTGTTCGTGCGCGTGGGCATGGACGTACGTTGGGATGGCGCCACCATGGGCCTGGACGACATGATCAACGAAGGCGTGCGTCGCGCCTACAATCTGCCGGAAAACGTCCTGCGCGCATCCATCCTGGCCGACCCGGCCGGTGCACGTAAAAACACCAAGGACAACACCCCGGCCGTGATCCACTACTCCATCGTCCCGGGTAACACCGTGGAAGTGGACGTGGCGGCCAAAGGTGGTGGTTCCGAGAACAAGTCAAAAATGGCCATGCTCAACCCGTCCGACTCGATCGTCGACTGGGTGCTCAAGACCGTTCCGACCATGGGCGCCGGCTGGTGCCCACCGGGCATGCTCGGCATCGGCATCGGCGGCACCGCCGAGAAAGCCGCAGTGATGGCCAAAGAAGTGTTGATGGAGTCCATCGACATCCACGAGCTGAAAAAGCGCGGCCCGTCCAACCGTATCGAAGAGATGCGCCTGGAGCTGTTCGAGAAGGTCAACCAACTGGGCATTGGCGCTCAGGGCCTGGGTGGCCTGACCACCGTGCTCGACGTGAAGATCATGGACTACCCGACCCACGCCGCCTCCCTGCCGGTGTGCATGATCCCCAACTGCGCCGCCACCCGTCACGCGCACTTTGTGCTCGACGGCTCGGGCCCGGCGTCGCTGGAAGCGCCACCGCTGGACGCCTACCCGGAAATCGTCTGGGAAGCCGGCCCGTCGGCTCGTCGCGTCAACCTCGACACGCTGACCCCGGAAGAAGTCCAGAGCTGGAAACCGGGCGAAACCGTGTTGCTCAACGGCAAGATGCTCACTGGCCGCGACGCTGCGCACAAGCGCATGGTCGAGATGCTGAACAAGGGCGAAACCCTGCCGGTAGACCTCAAGGGTCGCTTCATCTACTACGTCGGCCCGGTTGATCCGGTGCGCGAAGAAGTGGTTGGCCCGGCTGGCCCGACCACCGCGACGCGGATGGACAAGTTCACCCGTCAGATCCTTGAGCAAACCGGCCTTTTGGGCATGATCGGCAAATCCGAGCGCGGCCCGACCGCCATCGACGCGATCAAGGACCACAAGGCCGTGTACCTGATGGCCGTGGGCGGCGCCGCTTACCTGGTGGCGCAAGCTATCAAGAAGTCGCGGGTTGTCGCGTTCGCCGAACTGGGCATGGAAGCGATCTACGAGTTCGACGTCAAAGACATGCCGGTCACCGTTGCAGTCGATAGCAAAGGCGAATCCGTGCACATCACCGGTCCTGCCATCTGGCAGCAAAAGATCAGTGAAAGCCTGGCGGTAGAAGTGCAGTAAGCACTTTCCCTCAAGGATAAAGGCGACTGCGGCCCCATGGCCCAGTCGCCTTTTTTATGGCGCGTGGTATGGTGCTTGCCCCTTAACGTGCCTGCTCATCACCGTATGATCGCGATCCCTCGCCCCCTGCGCCTGACCTTCTACGCCCTGTTGATCATCGCTGGTGCGGTGCTTGCCGCTGCATTGGCCACGCGCCAGGCCGAACGCCAGGCCCTCGTGGATGAGGCCGCCCGCGCCAACCAGCAGCTCGCGTTATATGCCAACTCGCTGCACACCCTGATCGAGCGCTACCGCGCCCTGCCCGCCGTGCTCGCACTGGACTCGGAAATGATCAGCGCGTTAAAGGGCCCGTTGGACACCGCTACCCAAGACGCGCTTAACCGCAAGCTCGAACGCATCAACGGCGCCGCGCAGTCGTCCACCCTGGAATTGATGGACCGCACCGGCCTGGCCGTGGCTGCCAGCAACTGGGCGCTGCCAAGCAGTTACGTCGGGCACAACTATGCATTTCGGCCGTATTTCAGCCAGACCAAAAGCCAGGGCACCGGGCGCTTTTACGCGGTGGGTGTGACCACCGGGATTCCGGGTTACTTCCTTTCCAGCGCAGTGCTCGATGAACACGAGCAGTTCCTTGGCGCCATGGTGGTGAAGCTGGAGTTCCCTGAGCTTGAGCAAGAATGGGCCCAGGGGAATGACTTGCTGCTGGTCAGCGATGCGCGTGGCATCGTGTTCATTGCCAACCAGCCTGGCTGGCGCTATCGGAACCTGCGGCCGCTATCGGCCAATGACCTCGCTGAGCTCAAGGCCACCCGCCAGTACGACAAGAAACAACTGCTGGCGCTGGAAACCGACACCCTGCAGCGCTTCGACGAAAACAGTCACCTGATGCGCGTCAACGGCCCCGACGGCAGCGCCCAATACATCTGGGAATCCCTGCCATTGAAGGCAGAAGGCTGGACCCTGCACCTGCTGCGCAAACCGCAATTTCCTTTTGAAGACCAACGCAACGCGGGACTGGCCGCCGCCGGTTCCTGGCTGGCACTGGTGTTCCTCGCGCTGTTCCTGAGCCAACGCTGGCGCCTGGCCCGCTTGCGCCAGCGTAGCCGTGAAGAGCTGGAGCAACTGGTGGAAGAACGCACCCAGGCCCTGCGCACCGCCCAGGATGGTTTGGTGCAATCGGCCAAGCTGGCGGCGCTGGGGCAGATGTCCGCCGCCCTCGCCCACGAAATCAACCAGCCACTCACGGCCCAGCGCATGCAGCTTGCTACCCTGCGCCTGTTGCTGGATCACGGCCGTGTGGACGACGCCTACAAGGCGCTCACGCCGCTGGACGACATGCTCACGCGCATGGCCGCACTCACCGGCCATCTCAAGACCTTCGCTCGCAAAAGTCCTAGTGGCCTGCGCGAACGCCTGGACCTGGCCACGGTGGTCGACCAGTCCCTGCATCTGCTCGACGCGCGCCTGCGCGATGAAGCCATTGGCGTCGTGCTGGACCTGACACGCCCGGCTTGGGTGCGCGGCGATGCCATCCGCCTGGAACAAGTACTGATCAACCTGCTGCGCAACGCCCTCGACGCCATGGCCGACAAACCGCGCAAGCGCCTTGAGATCCGCCTGCACGCCGACCAACAGCTTTGGCTTTTGACCGTCAGCGACAGCGGCGGCGGGATCCCCGAAGAACACCTGAACAACGTGTTCGATCCGTTCTTCACCACCAAGCCGGTGGGTGACGGCCTCGGTTTAGGGCTGGCGGTGTCCTTCGCTATCGTGCACGAACTGGGTGGACGCCTGATCGCCGATAACCAGGGCGACGGCGCGACTTTCACCCTGACCTTGCCCATCGCGCTGGAGACGCCGGACCTATGCTGAATGCGGTGATTGTGGTCGATGACGAAGCCAGCATTCGCACGGCCGTGGAGCAGTGGTTGAGTCTCTCCGGGTTTGAGGTGCAGTTGTTCAGCCGCGCCGAGGAATGCCTGGCGCATCTGCCCAAAGACTTTCCCGGTGTGATCCTGAGCGACGTGCGCATGCCTGGTCTCAGCGGCCTGGAATTGCTCGCCGAAGTACAGCGCCGCGACGCCGACTTGCCGGTGATATTGCTCACTGGTCACGGCGACGTGCCGATGGCCGTCGAAGCCATGCGCGACGGCGCCTACGACTTCCTGGAAAAACCCTTCAGCCCCGAGGCCCTGCTCAACAGCCTGCGACGTGCATTGGACAAACGCGGGCTGATCCTGGAAAACCGTCGCCTGCATCAACAGGCCGATCACCGCTCGCAGCTTGAATCCAGCCTGCTCGGCGTGTCCCGCGGGTTGCAGAATCTGCGCCGCCAGGTGCTCGACTTGGCCAGCTTGCCAGTCAACGTGTTGATCCGTGGCGAGACCGGCAGCGGTAAGGAACTGGTCGCGCGCTGCCTGCATGATTTCGGCCCGCGGGCCAAGAAGCCGTTTGTGGCGCTCAATTGCGCGGCAATTCCCGAGCAGTTGTTTGAAGCCGAGTTGTTTGGCCACGAAAGCGGCGCGTTCACCGGCGCCCAGGGCAAGCGCATCGGCAAGCTGGAGTACGCTCACGGCGGCACGCTGTTCCTGGATGAAATCGAAAGCATGCCCTTGGCCCAACAAGTGAAACTGTTGCGGGTATTGCAAGAACAGAAACTGGAACGACTGGGCTCCAACCAGAGCATCCATGTGGACTTGCGCATCATTGCCGCGACCAAGCCTGACCTGCTCGAAGAGGCCCGCGCCGGACGCTTTCGCGAAGACTTGGCCTATCGCCTCACCGTCGCACAATTGCGCCTGCCGCCCTTGCGCGAGCGTCGTGAAGATATTCCGCTGCTGTACGAGCACTTTGCCCACAGCGCTGCCGAACGCTTAGGCCGCACGCCCGAGCCGTTGAGCGGCCCAGCCTTGGGGCGCCTGCTCAGCCACGACTGGCCCGGCAATGTGCGTGAACTGGCCAACGTCGCCGAGCGTCAGGTATTAGGCCTTGGCGAGCCGGAGTCGGAGGGCATCGAGGCCGGGCAATCACTGGCTGCGCAGCAGGAAGCCTTCGAAGCCCATTGCCTGAAGGCCGCCTTGACCCGGCACAAGGGCGATATCAAGGCGGTATTGACGGAGCTGCAACTGCCCCGCCGGACGTTCAATGAAAAGATGCAGCGCCATGGCCTTGCACGGGACATGTTCCTCAAGGACGAATGAGCGGATTTCCGCTCATTCGCCCCGAATCTTCAGCAAGTTTCCGCTCAAAAAAATCTGCAAACCCTTCTAGATCGGGCCTTCATCTACCTGGCACAGCTCCTGCTATAGCCCAGCCAGGCAGCGCTCGCGCCGCTCCATAAAAACAACTAGATGAAGGATCCTTCAATGGATAACTCCAACTCCCTGCCTCTGGGGTCGGCGGCAGCGCCGGCAAAAGAACGCACCACCTCCAGCCGCATCAAATCGATCTTCAGCGGATCGGTCGGCAACATGGTCGAGTGGTACGACTGGTACGTCTACGCCGCTTTCTCGCTGTACTTCGCCAAAGCCTTCTTCCCGAAAGGCGACACCACCGCCCAACTGCTCAACACCGCCGCGATCTTCGCCGTGGGCTTCCTGATGCGCCCGATCGGTGGCTGGCTGATGGGCCTGTACGCCGACAAGGTCGGGCGTAAAAAAGCCCTGATGGCCTCGGTCTACCTGATGTGCTTCGGCTCGCTGCTGATTGCCCTGAGCCCGGGCTATGAATCCATTGGTATCGGTGCGCCCATCCTGCTGGTGTTTGCCCGTTTGCTGCAGGGGCTATCAGTCGGCGGCGAATACGGCACCTCCGCCACCTACCTCAGCGAGATGGCGACCAAGGAACGTCGCGGCTTCTACTCCAGTTTCCAGTACGTAACCCTGATCTCCGGCCAGCTCATCGCGCTGGCGGTGCTGATCGTGCTGCAACAGGTACTCACCACCGAGCAACTGTACGCGTGGGGCTGGCGTATCCCGTTCGCCATCGGCGCCCTGTGCGCAGTCGTCGCGCTGTACCTGCGTCGTGGCATGGAAGAAACCGAGTCCTTCACCAAGAAAGAAAAAGCCAAGGAAAGCGCAATGCGCACCTTGATGCGTCACCCCAAGGAACTGATGACCGTGGTCGGCCTGACTATGGGCGGCACCCTGGCGTTCTACACCTACACCACCTACATGCAGAAATACCTGGTGAACACCGTCGGGATGAGCATCTCCGACTCCACCACCATCTCGGCGGCCACGCTGTTTCTGTTCATGTGCCTGCAGCCCATCATCGGCGGGCTGTCCGACAAAGTCGGCCGTCGTCCGATCCTGATCGCCTTCGGCATCCTCGGCACCCTGTTCACCGTGCCTATCCTCACCACCCTGCACACCATCCAGTCCTGGTGGGGCGCGTTCTTCCTGATCATGGCTGCGCTGATCATCGTCAGTGGCTACACCTCGATCAACGCGGTGGTGAAGGCCGAACTGTTCCCGACCGAAATCCGTGCCCTGGGCGTGGGCCTGCCGTATGCACTGACCGTGTCGATCTTCGGCGGTACAGCTGAATACATCGCGCTGTGGTTCAAGAGCATCGGGATGGAAACCGGCTACTACTGGTACGTGACTGCGTGTATCGCGGTGTCGCTGATGGTCTACGTGACCATGAAAGACACCCGCAAACATTCGCGGATTACCACGGACTAAACATGTGGGAGGGGGCAAGCCCCCTCCCACATTGGTTTTACATCGCTGGGTTAATCAGGACAGTTCCGCCACCTCGTTGCGCCCATACCGCCGCTGCGCATACGACGCTCCGGCAATCATCACCACCAGCACCGCCGCCAATACCGCCGATGATCCAATGGTGCCGAAATCCAATCCGCCCTTTTCATGGGGCTTGGTCAGGAAGTCGCCCAGGGTTGCACCAAACGGCCGGGTCAACACAAACGCCACCCAGAACAACAACACCGACGAGATTTGGGTGAAGTACTTGAGCGCCACCACCGCAGCGATGGTCGAGCCAATCAACAAGGCACCACCGGCGAAGCCGAGACCCGAATCATCCGCCAGGAAGTCGCCCAATGCGGTGCCCAGTGTGTTGGAGAACAGGATCGCCATCCAATAGAACAACTCACCCCGGAAGGTCTGCACCTTGTTCACGTTCAGCGAGTCACCGCTGAGGTGCCACAGCGCAAAAATGATCATCAGGATCACAATCAGGATCATCGACCCAGTGGCGTAACCCAGCCCCAGGGTACGGTCCATGAAGTCGGACATCGTGGTACCCGCAGTGCTGGTGGACAAAATCACGATCCAGTACAGCACCGGGTTGTAGGTTTTGGACCAGAGTTGCGTCACCAGGGTGACCAGGAACACGCTGATCAAAATCATCGAACTGATCGCATAACCGACATTCAGGGTCATCGACAACAAGTCCCCGGCGGTTTCGCCCAAGGTGGTTGCGCAGATTTTCATGACCCAGAACGCCAGGGTGATCTGAGGAAGTTTATTCATAAGGTAGAAGGCTCCGAAGCTCAGTCTTTCGATGGCCGACTTATAGGGGTGTCGACCTTGTGCGCAGACTGAACGGGCCGCTGTGAAAAATAGGTGGGCGATGAATGAAAATTCCATGGCTTGATGGAAATTCGCTGCCACGGGTTGCACTATGACCGCCTCCCAGAATTGCGTAGCAGGAACCCCGGCTCATGTCTGACGATATCCATTTCTACGAACCCGCCAACGGCCACGGCCTGCCACATGACCCGTTCAACGCCATCGTTGGTCCACGGCCAATCGGCTGGATCTCGTCGCACGACAGCGCAGGCCGCCTGAACCTGGCGCCCTACAGCTTCTTCAATGCGTTCAACTACATTCCGCCGATCATTGGGTTTTCCAGTGTCGGGCGCAAAGACAGCCTGAACAATATCGAACAGACCGGCGAGTTCGTGTGGAACCTGGCTACCCGCCCGCTGGCCGAGCAGATGAACCAGAGTTGCGCGGCGGTCTCGCCGGAGGTGAATGAGTTCGAGTTGTCCGGCCTGACGCCGGTGGCCTCGAAAATCATCGCCGTGCCACGGGTGGGCGAAAGCCCGGTGTCATTCGAATGCAAGGTGACGCAGATTATCCAGCTGCAACGCGCCGACAAAGGGTTGGTGCCGAGCTGGCTGGTGCTGGGCGAGGTGGTCGCGGTGCACATTGCCAAGTGGCTGCTCAAGGATGGCATCTACGACACCGCCGCCGCCGAGCCGATCCTGCGTGGCGGTGGCCCGGCAGACTACTTCCAGCTGGGACCGGATGCGCTGTTCAAGATGTATCGCCCAGGCGCCAGCAAACCCTGACTGAAATACAACAAAAATGTGGGAGGGGGCGTGCCCCCGATGGCAATGGCACATTCAACATCTTTGTTGACTGACACACTGCTATCGGGGGCAAGCCCCCTCCCACATTAGATTGTCGGCGTTGTTCAGATGGCGGCGCTCGCCCAGGTCAGCTGCCCCTCTTCATCCACACCGATCAACCGCTCAAGCTGCACAGTGGCTGCATCATCGGCGTCGGAGGCTGTCTTGAACGTCTGTCCATCCAGGATCTTGTGAAACTTCGGTGCCCCCATACCATCCAGTGCCTTGACGGCGACGGCGGCGCTGTAGCCCCCTTCACCCGGTACTACGGCGGATACGGCTTCGTGGTGGGCAAATTGTTTACGTGCCATGTTGCAGGTCCTGGCCAATGGAAAGGCGGCCATTCTAAACCTGTTCACCCAGCGAGTTGCAGGTACTCGCCATAGGCGTTAGTGGCGGATGCGTCGGTGAAGGTTTGGAAATCCATGCTGCGCACCACCATGTCGTTCAACAGCTCGGTAAAGATCATCAGGGCCGGCGAGCTGAAGTAAGCACTCATCGCCTGCTCGCTGCTCCAGAAACCCGAGACCAACCACACATCGGGATCGACCTGGGAATGCTGCAACGAGAATTGCAGACAACCCTGAGCCTGGCGACCCGGTTCGATCAAACTGCTCAAGCGTGCACCGAGTTCGGTGCTGCACCCGGTGCGGGCGCGGATAAAGGCCATATGGCTCGCGGGAATGGGGGTGGACATGTTCGACTCTCCCGTTGAGAAGTGATGCTCGGCAAACACGGTGAGGGTGTGCTGCCACAGGATCAAAGATAACGGCGCGCAGGTAGGCGCGGTTAGTCGATTCCTGCCGGCTTATTGCACAATCCTGCGAGAAGCGTAAACCGGGTACTCGGCCCACTGGTTTTGCGCCATGCACAAACGCAGTATTTCAGGGAGATGACAGGCCTCACGCTTGCCTGATTGGCGATATGCCGCAGGATCAGGCAAGGATTGTGCAGAATCGACCTAACACTATTTGAAAAGCCGACGCTAAGCTGACCCCATCAAAGCCGCCTGCAGAGGACGCTTCATGTCGTCGCCCGAATATCAGTCCATTCCTCTCGATGCCGAGATGGAAAAGCAGCGTGCCGAACTGGCCAGTATCGTGCACAGGCATACTTGGGAAGATGGCTCCTACGGTACCGCGATCACGTCGCTCTACCTGAACCGCCACAACACGCCACGCGACTTTATGCCGGTGCTGGTGGAACCCGCGCTGTGCATCCTTGCCAACGGCAGCAAGGAAGTGCGCCTGGCGGATGAAATCTTTGCCTACGACCCGCTCAATTACCTGGTGTTCTCGGTGGCGATGCCGGTGGCCGGGCGGATCATCGACGCCACGCCCGACGATCCGAACCTGTCGGTGCGGATCAATATCGACCCGGCGCAGCTCACCGCCCTGATCGCTGAAGCCGGCCCCATGGGCGTACCCACACGCCCGACATCACGCGGCATGTACGTGGACCGGATTGACAACCAATTGCTCGACGCGGTGCTGCGCCTGGCGCGCTTGCTGGATACGCCCAAAGACATCGCCATGCTGGCCCCACTGATCAACCGGGAAATTCTTTACCGCTTGCTACGTGGGCCGCAGGGTTATCGCCTGTATGAAATTGCCGTAGCCAACAGCCAGAGCCATCGGGTGAGCCAAGCGATCAAGTGGCTCAATGGCAACTACGAACAACCGCTGCGCATTGATGATCTGGCCAAGGAAGTGAACCTGAGCGTTTCCACCTTGCACCACCGCTTCAAGGCAATCACCGCCATGAGCCCCTTGCAGTACCAGAAGCAGTTGCGCTTGCAGGAAGCACGCAGATTGATGATTGCCGAAGGGCTGGAAGCATCAGCGGCGGGGTATCGGGTGGGGTATGAAAGCCCGTCGCAGTTCAGTCGGGAATACAGCCGATTGTTTGGGGCGCCGCCGCTGCGGGATCTGGCCCGCCTGCGCCAAAGCATCTGACCGAATGAAGATCAAAGTGTGGGAGGGGGCTTGCTCCCGATAGCGGTGGGTCTGCTTTAGATACCTGACTGAGACACTGCCATCGGGGGCAAGCCCCCTCTCACATGGGTCCGCGAGCATTCAATCCAGGGTGCGCGGTAGTTGCAGGGTCACCCGTAAGCCCCCCTCCCGCAAATTCTGCAAACTCACTTCACCGCCATGGCTGTGGGCAATATTGCGCGCAATCCCCAGGCCCAACCCATAGCCCTGCTGCTGCCCGGACAGGCGGAAGTGCGGCTCGAATACCTGTTCCAAACGCTGCTCCGGCACGCCGGGACCTTCATCGTCGACGTGCAGGACAAACTGCGCACCATCATCCTCGATATGCAAATGCGCGTTCTGCCCGTACTTCAACGCGTTATCGATCAGGTTGCCGATACACCGCTTGAGCGCCAGCGGCTTGCCCGGATAGGTCGCCAATGCAGCGCCATCCAGGGTCACACGGCCGTTACCGTTTGGCGCCACATAAGGCTCTACCAAGCATTCGAGCACATGGTTGAGGTCGACCGGCTGGATGTTCTCGTGGATATCGGTGTCTTTCACACATTGCAGCGCGCCCTTCACCAGCAACTCCAATTCATCCAGGTCACGGCCGAATTTGGTTTGCAGGTTTTCGTCTTCGAGCAGTTCCACACGCAGACGCAGGCGGGTGATCGGTGTGCGCAGGTCGTGGGAAATCGCGCTGAACAGTTGGCTGCGCTCGGTCAAATAGCGGCTGATGCGCTCGCGCATGGCATTAAACGCGCGGCCCACTTCCACCACTTCACTGCCGCCGCCTTCGGCCACCGGCTCCACATCGGCGCCGAGAGACATGTCTCGCGCCGCCCGCGCCAAGCGCTTGAGGGGGCGGCTTTGCCAGTGCACCAGCAGGCCAATGAACAACAGCAGAAAACCGCTGGTCAACACGATAAACCACACCTGCTGGGACGGTAGGCCCTGTTCTTCAAGGCTGGTGTAGGGCTCAGGCAGCAACGAGGCGATGTACAGCCATTCGCCGGGGGCGAGTTGGATCTGGGTCACCAGCACCGGCGGGTTTACCGGTTCCAGGGTCAGCGCGTAATGGGCCCAAGAGCGCGGCAACTCATCGAGCTTGAGGCCGGCGTTGAAGATGCGCAGGTCTTCGGCGCTGACGAATTCCACCGAGATGTGCACGTCGGCGCCCAGGGTCTGGCGCAGCACTTCGTCCACGGCCACCAGCACCGCCTGCTTGCGTGGGGTTTCGGGCAATACCTGCATGTCCAGCGGACGGTCATTAAGAGTGACTACAAACCGGGTGCCGCCCATGCTACGCAATTGGTCGAGAACCAGCGGACGATAGGCCACCGGCAACGAACGGAAGTAACTCACACTGGCGGTCATCGAATGGGCCAGGCTGCGAGCGCTGGTGACCAGGCCCTCAAGCTGGGTAGCACGCAACTGCGAAACCCAAATCACGCTGGACAACGCCTGGGCGAACAACACCGCAAGCAAGGTCAGCAGCAGCATGCGCCCCAGCAGCGAGCGCGGTACCGGGAAACGACGCCGGCGTTCGGTCACCGGCTCAGTGGACATTGCCGGCAACCACGCTGGCTGCCAGTTGATAACCGCTGCCACGTACGGTGCGGATCAGCCTCGGGGGCTTTTCGGTGTCGCGCAGGCGTTGGCGCAGGCGGCTGACCGCCATGTCGACGATGCGGTCCAGCGGCATCAGGTCGCGGCCACGGGTGGCGTTGCCGATAGTGTCGCGATCGAGAATTTGTTGCGGATGGTCGAGAAACAACTTGAGCAGTGCGAAGTCGGCACCGGAGAGAATCACTTCCTCGCCGTCCACGTGGAACAGCCGATGGCTGATCATGTCCAGGCGCCATTCATCGAACACCAGCACATCGCCACTCCCACTGCGCTCCTGGCCAAACTGGCAGCGCCGCAACAGAGCCTTGATCCGCGCCTGCAACTCGCGAGGGCTGAACGGCTTGCCGATATAGTCATCGGCGCCCAGTTCCAGGCCGATCACGCGGTCGGCTTCGTCAGAACTGGCGGTGAGCATAATGATCGGCACCTGCGCCTGACGCGGGTGCTGGCGGATCCAACGGCAGAGGCTGAAGCCATCTTCGTCCGGCAGCATCACATCGAGGATGACCAGGTCGCACGGTGCCTCGTTCATCGCCTGGCGGAACCCCGCGCCATCCGGCACGCCACGCACCTGGAAACCGGCGCGACTGAGGTAGGTTTGCAGCAATTCGCGGATTTCCTGGTCGTCGTCGACGAGGAGAATCGATTTACTGATTACGCTCACGGGGTCCTCCTTGTTGTTATGGGGTGTTCTTGATGGCCTCATCGGGGGCAGGTCACTGCCTAAGCAAATGCCTGCTCTAACGCCACACCCGCCCCGGTCAACCCGGAATACGGCGCGGTCACCAACCACACCGGAATACCTTTGAAGTAGTCGCTCATGCAGCCTTTGTCGCTGAAACTCTTGGCAAAGCCGCTGTTGATGAAAAAGTCGGCAAACCGCGGAATCACCCCACCCACGATATACACACCACCGCGTCCACCGGTGGTCAGCACATTGTTGCCCGCCACTCGGCCCAGCCAGACGCTGAACTGCTCCAACACCTCCATCGCCACCGGGTCGCCGGCCAAGCCTGCAGCCGTGATGGCTTCGGGCGTGTCGAGCACAGGCGCGTGACCGTCCACCGCACAAATCGCGCGGTACAGACGCGGCAAGCCGCCACCGCTCAACGCCGTTTCAGCGCTGACGTGGCCAATCTCGTTGTAAATGTGTTGCCACAACTGGGTTTCCCGAGGGCTGCTCAGGGGCAGGTCGACGTGGCCGCCCTCCCCCGGCAACGCCGCGTAACGACCTGCGCCGAGGTCCAACAGTGTGCCGACGCCCAGGCCAGTGCCAGGCCCGATCACCACCGCCGGGCGCAACGGCTCCGGCGTGCCCTCACAAACCACGCGAAATTCGTCGGGTTGCAGGCGGGTCATCCCCAGGGCCATGGCGGAGAAGTCATTGACCAGCAGCAGTTCATCCACCTGCAAGGTCTTGCAGAACGCCGTCTTGCTCAGGCGCCAGTGATTGTTGGTGAATTTGAATTCATCGCCACTCACCGGCCCGGCCACCGACAGGCACACCGCGCCGATGTCCCCGATTTCCAGGCCCTCTTCCTTCAGATAGACCTTGATCGCCTCTTCAGGGGTTGGGTAATCCGCCGTGGCATGCACGCGAATCGAATGCAGTGCCGAATCCCGCCACACTGCAAAACGGGCGTTGGTACCCCCGATATCACCGACCAGCGCTAACTTCACTTAAGCGTCTCCAAGGCAGAGGTAAAGGCGCTGGCGCCCTGCTCTGCGGAGCTTGCGGCCAAGCGCATAAATCCAAACAGCTCGCGGCCGGCCCCCACGTTATTGCCCAGAAGGCCCGTGGCAGGCGTGCGCGCTGCAAATTCTTCGGCGTCCACCTTAAGCTCCAAGGTGCCGGTAACGCCATCCACACGAATGATATCGCCATCGCGCACTCGCGCCAGCGGCCCGCCGCTCTGGGCTTCGGGGTTGACGTGAATCGCGGCGGGAATCTTACCCGACGCGCCGGACATACGCCCGTCTGTCACCAATGCCACCTTGAAACCACGGTCCTGCAGCACACCCAGGAACGGCGTCATCTTGTGCAGCTCGGGCATGCCGTTGGAGCGCGGGCCCTGGAAGCGCATCACCGCGACGAAATCTTTTTCCAACTGACCAGCCTTGAACGCATCGGCCAGATCCTGCTGATCCTGGAACACCACCGCCGGCGCTTCGACGATCTGGTGCTCTGGGGCTACAGCAGAGACTTTCATCACACCGCGGCCGAGGTTGCCTTCCATCACGCGCAGACCACCTTCCGGCGAGAACGCACGGGCCACGGGGCGCAGAATAGTTTCGTCGAGGCTTTCGATAGGACCGTCACGCCAAACCAGCTCGCCGTCGACCAGGAACGGTTCCTGGATGTATCGGCTCAGGCCCTTGCCGGCCACGGTGTTGACGTCTTCGTGGAGCAGGCCGGCTTCCAGCAGCTCACGGATCAGGAACGACATGCCGCCCGCCGCCTGGAAGTGATTGATATCGGCCTTGCCGTTTGGATACACGTGGGACAGGGTCGGCACCACCTCGGAGAGGTCAGCCATATCGTCCCAGGTGAGGATGATGCCTGCCGACATGGCGATGGCCGGCATGTGCAGGGTGTGGTTGGTGGACCCGCCGGTCGCGTTGAGGGCGACGATGGAGTTGACGATGGATTTCTCGTCGACGATCTCGCCGATCGGCGTGAAGTTGCCGTTGGCCTTGGTCAGGCGCGTAACCTGATGCGCGGCTTCACGGGTCAGCGCGTCACGCAGCGGCGTGTACGGGTTGACGAATGAGGCGCCCGGCAAGTGCAGGCCCATCACTTCCATCAGCAATTGATTGGTGTTGGCAGTGCCGTAGAAGGTGCAGGTGCCGGGGCTGTGGTAGGACTTCATCTCCGATTCCAGCAGCTCTTCGCGAGTGGCCTTGCCTTCGGCGTAGCGCTGGCGCACGTCGGCTTTCTGCTTGTTGGAGATACCCGACGGCATTGGGCCGCCCGGTACGAAGATCATCGGCAGGTGACCGTAGCGCAGCGCGCCCATCATCAGGCCGGGGACGATCTTGTCGCAGATGCCCAGCATCAGTGCGGCGTCGAACATGTTGTGGGACAGCGCCACCGCCGTGGACATGGCAATGACTTCACGGCTGAGCAGGCTCAGCTCCATACCCGGCTCGCCCTGGGTCACGCCGTCGCACATTGCAGGCGTACCACCAGCGAACTGGCCGACCGAGCCGACTTCACGCAGAGCTTTCTTTATTTGTTCAGGGAAATGTTCGTACGGCTGGTGCGCCGACAGCATGTCGTTATATGAGGAAACAATTGCCACGTTGGCGGCATTCATCATGCGCAGGCTGTTTTTGTCTTCGGTGCCGCAACCGGCCACGCCGTGGGCAAAGTTGGCGCATTGCAGCTTGCCGCGCATCGGACCGTCGCTGGCGGCGCCGCGAATGAGCGCAAGGTAAGCCTCGCGGGTGGCGCGGCTGCGGGCGATAAGCCGTTCGGTGACCTCAAGAACGCGGGGATGCATGTGTAGAACTCCAGGCTAACGGATGTGGCGACCTGAGTGTCTATGCTGATCAAACGCCCGCAGCTCATGGGATGGCAGGGTGTCGTTTGAATCATCGGACCAGTTGATTCAGGTCACTCGTTGTAGATTGAACAAAATATTGCCACTAAAAAGGCTTGTTTTCTATTTTTATGCGAATAATCTTGTAATTCTTACAACAAATCGACGACAGGCACTCTCCAATGACTCTTCGTATCGCAATCAATGGTTTTGGCCGTATTGGCCGTAATGTCCTGCGCGCACTGTATACCCAAGGCTACCGCCAGGATTTGCAGATCGTCGCCATCAACGATCTGGGCGACAGCTCGATCAATGCCCACCTGCTCAAATACGACACCGTACATGGCACATTCGACGCAGAGGTCGCCCACGATCAGGAAAGCCTGACCGTCAACGGTGACCGGATTGCCGTGAGTGCCATTCGCAACCCGGCTGACCTGCCATGGGCTGCACACAAGATTGACGTGGTATTCGAATGCACCGGTCTGTTCACCGACCGTGACAAGGCCGCCGCCCATATTACCGCCGGCGCGCGCAAGGTGATCATCTCGGCACCGGCCAAAGGCGCGGACGCCACTGTGGTGTATGGCGTGAACCACGACATTCTGCGTCAGTCCCACCAGATCATCTCCAACGCCTCGTGCACCACCAACTGCCTGGCGCCGGTCGCCCAGGTGCTGCACCGCGAGCTGGGCATCGAGAGTGGCCTGATGACCACCATCCACGCCTACACCAACGACCAGAACCTGACCGACGTCTACCACACCGACCCGTACCGCGCGCGCTCCGCCACCCAGAACATGATCCCAAGCAAGACCGGCGCTGCCGAAGCGGTGGGCCTGGTGCTGCCGGAACTGGCGGGCAAGCTGACCGGCATGGCCGTGCGCGTGCCGGTGATCAACGTGTCCTTGGTAGACCTCACCGTAACGCTGAAGAAAGAAGCCACTGCCGAAGAGGTCAACGCGCTGCTCAAGGAAGCCAGCCAGCACTCGAAGATCCTCGGTTACAACACCCTTCCGCTGGTTTCCAGTGACTTCAACCACAACCCGCTGTCGTCGATCTTCGACGCCAATCACACCAAGGTCAGCGGCAAGTTGCTCAAAGTATTGGCCTGGTACGACAACGAGTGGGGCTTCTCCAACCGTATGCTGGATAACTGCCTGGCGCTGTGTAACGCCGAATAAAGCGATCCTTTGGGAGGGGCGATTCGACTTGCTCCCGATGGCGGTGTATCAGTCAGGAATGTGTTGACTGACACACCGCTATCGGGGGCAAGCCCCCTCCCACATTGTTCTAAGTAGGCCCAGAGAAATAGCCACTTGCCATTTGAGTTGATGATAAGCATTATCATTTGCTGCAAATCGGTCTGGTATCACTGTGAGCCAATCTCGCTTCAACCAAGTCTTTCTCACCCAACGGGTGATTCTGCTACGCACCTTGCAGCGGATGGTGAATAACCACAGCACCGCCGAGGACCTGCTGCAGGAAACCTACCTGCGCGTCACACGGGCCCTCAGCGAGCGGCCGATCGATCACCTTGAACCCTTCGTTTATCAAACCGCACGTAACCTCGCGCTGGATCACCTGCGCTCACGCAGAATCCAGGCCCGCACGCTGCAGGAAGATGTCCCGCTGGACATCCTGCAAAGCGTCGCCGCCCCTATCAGCACCCCCGAAGATGCGACTCAGGCCGAGCAACTGCTTGAACACCTGAGCGTCAGCCTGGGCCAATTGAGCGCCCGCCAGCAGCAGATTTTCATCCTCAGCCGCCTGCACGGGTGCAGCTATCAGGAGATTGCCGATCAGTTGGACGTGTCCCTGAGCACGGTGCAAAAGGAACTGAAATTGATCATGGCCATCTGCGTAGGTGTGGCCGACCGGCTGGATCGGCCTTAAGCTGCACGCGACAGAAATGTCGACCCGAGCTGTAGGAATAATGAATAGAACGTGGCGAAGACCCGAGGAACACCGTGACGGACCCCAATAAACTGCGCCCTCATGAGCTGGCTTATGAGGTGCTGCAAGACACGGCTATGGACCAGGCCCTGGATTGGCTGATTGCCTTGCAGTGCCCGCAAGCTGGGCAGCAGGCCGAGTTTGAAGCCTGGCTGGCCCGCGACCCGGCCCACGTCAACGCCTTCGCCAAGGCCCGGGCAGCCTGGGGTGGCGCGCCGGTTCACAGCGCCGCGGTGGCCCTGGCCGCGCCGCGCAAGCCCAGCGCCTGGCGCCGAATGAAACCCCATTGGAAACCGCTCGCCACCGCCGCCGTGTTGCTGATCGGGCTGTTCAGCTTCAGCAACCTGCCGGTGCGCCTGCAGGCCGACCACCTCACCGTGGTGGGCGAACGACAACGTCTGCAATTGGACGACGGCTCGAAAGTATTGCTGAACACCAACTCGGCGTTCTCCAGCAGCATCAAGGACCACCAGCGCATCGCCCGCCTGTACCAGGGCGAGGCTTTTTTCGAAGTTGTGCCCAACCATGGCCAGCCCCTGGAAATCGACGCCGGCCCGGTACGCGCCAGCGTGCGCGACACCGCCTTCGCCGTGCGCTACCTCAATGGCGAGGCCCAGGTGCAAGTGCAGCGCGGTGATGTCGACCTGAGCAACACTTTCGACGATGCCCGCGTACGCCTGCGCGCCGGCGAAAGTATCCGCATCGGCCCCAAAGGCTTCGGCCAACCGGCCAAGCTGGACGCCAATAAGGACCTGGCCTGGGTGCAAGGCCGGCTGATTTTTGAAAACTGCCCGATGAGCGAAGTGCTCGCCGAGTTGCGCCGCTATTACCCCGGCTGGATCGTCAACACCAACGACCAACTCGCCAGCGTCGCGGTCACCGGCAATTACCGACTCGATCAACCCCTGGACGTCGTGCGCTCACTGGCGCACATCACCTCTGCCAAGCTCTCGGAATACCCGGCGCTGGTCATCCTGAACTAAATGAGAATTATTTTTACTCGATAACCTTCGGCGGTACGTCTCGTCTTAGCCAATGCAACTGATTCCTATTTGATTCGGTTCGCAACTATAAGATTCGTCCCCCGGAGCGCTTTCGATGTCCTCTCGTTTCAACCGCCGGTCTTCTTCGCCCGTCCTGTCCTTGTTGACTGCCGCCATCCTGCTGGCCGGCGCGCCGGCCATGGCCGCCACCGCTGCCGAACCGGTTTCGCGCAGCCAGGGCAACTACGCCTTCAGCATCGAACAGCAGCCGCTGGTCTCGGCGCTCAACGCCTTTACCGCCGTGACCGGCTGGCAAGTCGGCCTGCCCGCAGAGCTGGGCCAGGGCGTGTCGTCTCCTGGCGCACGCGGCCCGTTGTCGCCAGAAAAAGCGTTGGACCGGCTGTTGGTGGGGACCAACCTGAGCTACCGCAAACTGGGCAATAACAACATCGTGCTGGAAAAGCGCGCAGCGGGTAGCACCCTCAACCTGCAACAGGTAACCATCAGCGCAACCCGTAACGCGCAGGATGTGAACAGCGTGCCGAGCACCGTCAGCGTGCATGAACGTGAGGAACTGGACCGCCAGAACGTCAACAACATCCGGGAACTGGTGCGCTACGAGCCCGGCGTCTCGGTGGGCGGCGCTGGTACACGAGCAGGTAATGCCGGCTTCAACATTCGCGGCATCGATGGCGACCGTATCCTTACTCAAGTGGACGGTGTGGAAGTGCCGGGCAACTTCTTCAACGGCCCCTACGCTAAGACTCGCCGCAACTACGTCGACCCGGAAATCGTAAAGCGCGTGGAAATCCTGCGCGGGCCGGCGTCGGCCCTCTACGGCAGCAGCGCCATCGGCGGCGCCGTCAGTTACTTCACCCTCGACCCGGTTGACATCATCAAGCCAGGCCAAGACTTCGGCGCCCGCCTGAAGACCGGCTACAGCTCCGCCGACGAAAGTTGGCTGACCTCTGGCACCTTCGCCGGCCGCGTTCAAGACTTCGACGGTTTGCTGCACCTGAGCCAGCGCAACGGTCACGAAACTGAGTCCTACGACGGCAACAACGCCACCGGCCTGGATCGCACAGGCGCCAACCCGGAAGAAGCGCGCACCACTAACATCCTGGCGAAGCTCGGCTGGAACTATGGCGATGACAACCGCCTGGGTCTGACGTACGAGAAGTACAAGGATGATCGCGACGTCAACCTGAAGAACGCGGTGGGCGGCCCGTTCATCGGCGGCCGAGGCTTCAACCTCTACCGTGATCGTCGTGGTAACGACACCATCACCCGTGAACGTTTCGGCCTGGAAAACAGCTTCGCCCTTGAGTCGCCGATTGCCGACCGCATCAAGACCAGCGTCAATTACCAGATCGCCAAGACCGACCAGACCACCGCCGAAATCTATCAATCCGGTCGTCGCGTCCTGCGCACACGCGACACGCTCTACCAGGAAAAACAGTGGGTTTTCGATGCACAGTTGGACAAAGCGTTCAGCCTCGGTGAAACCGATCACCAAGTGACCTACGGCACCACCCTCAAGCAGCAGAAAGTCACCGGCTCGCGCGAGGGCAGCGCCACCTGCGTGGCCGTCGGCAGCGGTTGCACCGCCATCGGCGCGCCCAGCCCGATGGCCTCCGATAGCGTGAAGAAGGCCAGCGACTTCCCCGACCCGACCATCAACACCTATTCGCTGTTCGCACAGGACCAGATCACTTGGGACAAATGGACCTTCCTCCCCGCCGTGCGCTATGACTACACCCAGCTCAAACCCAAGCTGACCCAGGCATTCCTCAACACCGTCAACCCGACAGGTGCGGAAACGGTGAGCGACAAGAAGAAAACCTGGCACCGCGTGACGCCCAAGTTTGGCCTGACCTACGCGCTGACGGACCAATACACCTGGTTCGGCCAATACGCCGAAGGTTTCCGCACGCCGTCCGCCAAGTCGCTGTACGGCCGCTTTGAAAACTTGAACCTAGGCTACACCGTCGAACCCAATCCGGACCTCAAGCCGGAGACCAGCAAAGGCATCGAAACCGGGATTCGCGGCAAGTTCGACGAGGGTTCCTTCGAGGTGGCGGTGTTCTATAACAAATACCGCGACTTTATCGACGAAGACAACGTCGTGGTCGGCGGCACTGCCGAGCAGTTCCAAGCCGTCAATATCAAGCGCGCCAGCGTCAAGGGCGCCGAAGCCAAGGGCCGCCTGAACCTGGATGCATTCGGTGCCCCACAAGGCCTATACACCCAGGGTGCGGTCTCCTATGCCTACGGTCGCAACGACCAAAACGGCGAACCGCTGAACAGCGTCAACCCGCTCAAGGGCGTGTTCGGCCTGGGCTACGACCAGGACAATTACGGCGGCCTGCTGAGCTGGACCCTGGTGAAGAAGCAGAATCGCGTAGACAGCTCCACCTTCCACGCGCCGGACGGCGACACCAGCGGCCCATTCAAAACCCCAGGCTTCGGCGTTGTCGACCTGACCGCCTACTACAAAGTCACCAGCGATGTGACCATCAACGGCGGCCTCTACAACCTCACCGACAAGAAGTACTGGAACTGGGATGACGTACGCAGCTACGACAGCGTCGGCGAAGCCGCGGTAACCGGCCCGGCCAACCTCGACCGCCTGACCCAGCCCGGCCGCAACTTTGCGATTAACGTGATCTGGGATATCTGACCAAGCCCCTCTCACCTCGTCGAAATTTCAACGACGAGGTGAGGATTTTTTACTGTGCCGCGTCTTCTTGTTCGTCTAGTTGATAACCGCTCTCTTTCGGGCACCAAGGCGCTCCCCTTCTCAAGGACTTTTTCATGACCGCTTCTCCTAACGCAGAACGTCCAAGCCTGCGCTCCCAGCGCCTGAACCAGATCACCAACGAGCCGCACACCAAGCTGGATGCACTGGTAAAGGCCCATGCCCCGTTCGAAACCCAGGCCAACTTTGCCCGGTTCGTGGTGGCGCAGTACCTGTTCCAGTCGGAACTGGTGGCCCTGTACAACGACGCCGAACTGATCAAGATCGTGCCTGACCTCGCCGCACGCTGCCGCGCCGAAGCCGCCAAGCTGGACCTCGCCGACCTGGACACCGAAGTGCCGGCTGCGGTGGCCGGTGCAGTGAGCAACCCGAGCAAAGCCGAAGCCCTCGGCTGGCTGTTCGTCTCGGAAGGCTCCAAGTTGGGCGCCGCGTTCCTGATCAAGCGCGCCGTAGGCCTCGGCTTGAGCGAAACCTTTGGGGCCCGCCACTTGGGTGAGCCAGCCGGCGGTCGTGCCGAAGGCTGGAAGAGCTTCACCCGCACCCTCGACGGCCTGCAATTCAGCCCCGAGGAAGAGGCCGCAGTAGAAAAAGGCGCGGTGGATGCGTTTGTGCGCTTCACCGTGTTGCTGGAACAGGCGTACGCTAGCGCGCCTGAACTGGCCTGATCCCGCAAATTGAAATGCAACCCAATGTGGGAGGGGGCTTGCCCCCGATAGCGGTGCATCAGCCAACAAATAGGTAACTGACCCACCGCCATCGGGGACAAGCCCCCTCCCACATTTTGATCGCATTTAAGTTCGGACTTTTTTGTAAACCTTCCCCAAGAAAAGCTTCACCATGACCGGCAAAACCCAATCCACCTCGAAAATCGCACAGATCCTGTTTGGCCTGCTGGCCTATGTCAGCCTGGGCATCGGGCTGGTGGCGATTGTGATACCCGGTTTGCCCACCACCGAGTTCATCCTGCTGGCCGCCTGGGCCGCGACCAAAAGCTCGCCACGCCTCAGCGCCTGGCTGGAAAACCACCGCCTGTTTGGGCCGATCCTGTTCAACTGGCGCAACGGCAAGATCATCGCGCGCCGGGCCAAAGTCAGCGCCACCGTGAGCATGCTGTTGTGCGCGATCCTGATGCTGGTGATGCTCGACCATGGCTGGCCCATCTACCTGGCGATTGCCGGGATGAGCCTGGGCAATCTGTGGATCTGGTCACGCCCCGAACGGCTCGCACAGCCCGTATAACCCTACCTGTAGGCGTTTTCCTACCGCCCATCGCCTTCTGCTCATGAAAGCCCCTACCGCGCCGATGCTCCGGATATAGCGCTGAATGGACTTGGCCGTGCTGTGCATTCCAACAAGACCATTCGTGAGTGAACCTATGTTCGACACCCTCTCTATCCGCTTGAAAATCGTGCTGCTGTCCGGCCTTTGCCTGCTGGGGGTGATTACGCTGATCGTGAGCATCAATCTGTACGAAACGGACCAGAACGACCATCTGATCAGCGATTCAAGTTCACGCATGCTCACCAGCAGCGTGCAAAGCCTGTTGCAGGCAAGGGCCGCTGAACAAGCGGTGCAGTTGCAGAAAACCTTCGGCGAGAATCTAACCGCGGTCACCGCCCTGGCCGACCAAGTCAAAGACTTGCGCAACCTCGCCGCCAAACGTGCTCTGGAGCCCGCAGCCCTTCGCGAAGAACTCAATCAGAGCCTGAAAACCGCCTTTGAACGCAACAACAAGGTGCTCGGAATCTGGCTGTCGTTCGAGCCCGATGGCTTGGACGGTAAGGACAGCGAATTCATCAACGACAAGGCCCGCGTCTCCAATGAAAAAGGCCGCTTTTCCAGCTACTGGAGCCGTGCCGGGGGTGAAGGCCTGAACACCATCATGGTCGAGGAAGACCTGACCAAGACCACCCCCAACCTAAACGGCACACCCTACAACATCTGGTACACCTGCCCACGTGACACCCGCAGCACCTGCCTCTTGGATCCGTACGAAGACACTGTGGCCGGCAAACCGGTATTGATGACCACCATTTCCCAACCGCTGCTGGTGGATGGAAAAGTGATTGGTGTGGTGGGTGTGGACATTGCGCTCAACAGCCTGCAAACCCTGGCTGATGCGGCCCAAAAGACGCTGTTCGATGGCGCCGCGCACCTGGAGGTTATCTCCAGCACCGGTCTGATTGCCGCCTACAGCGGCGAGCCTGCGCGGGTCGGCAAAAATCTGATCGATACGCTGGGCGCCGAGGGCAATGAGATCGTGCAACTGCTGGCCAATGACAGCCACGTCAATCTTGAGCAGGGCGATACGATTCGTGCGGTCTACGCAGTCAAGCCGATCGTCGATGCCAAAGCCTGGGGGGTGGTGATTAAACTGCCCAAACACGTGATGCTGGCCGACACCGTAAAACTGCAGGAGGTCCTCGACAAAGCCCAGGCGACCGGCACCCTCAAGGCCTTGCTGGTGGGCGCTGCCGCCGGGCTCCTGGGTTTGCTGCTGATCTGGCTGACCGCCACCGGCGTAACCCGCCCGATCAACAGCGTGGCCGCGATGCTCAAGGACATCGCCAGCGGCGACGGCGACCTCACCCAACGCTTGGCCTACAGTAAAAAGGATGAACTGGGCGAACTGGTGAACTGGTTCAATCGCTTCCTCGACAAGCTGCAACCGACTATCGCCCAGATCAAGCAAAGCATCACCGAGGCCCGCGGCACGGCGGACCAGTCCTCGGCCATCGCCCGCCAGACCAGCGAAGGCATGCAGGTGCAGTTCCGTGAAATCGACCAAGTGGCCACGGCGTCCAACGAAATGAGCGCCACCGCCCATGACGTCGCCAACAGCGCCTCGAATGCCGCCAGCGCGGCACGCGGTGCCGATCAGTCGGCGCGCGAAGGCATGCAGATCATTGAAAAGAGTACGCGGGACATCACGATCCTCGCCGAAGAAGTCAGCAGGGCCGTGGGCGAAGTCGAAGCCCTGGCAGTCAACAGCGAGCAAATCGGTTCGGTGCTGGAAGTGATCCGCAGCATTGCCGAACAGACCAACCTGCTGGCGCTGAACGCGGCGATTGAAGCGGCACGCGCGGGCGAAAGCGGCCGCGGCTTTGCGGTGGTGGCCGACGAAGTCCGTAACTTGGCCAAGCGCACCCAGGATTCCGTGGAGGAGATCCGCCTGGTGATCGAACGCATCCAGAGCGGCACCCGTGGCGTGGTCGCGACGATGCACTCAAGCCAAAGCCAGGCCCAGAGCAATGCCGGGCAGATCCATCAGGCCGTGCAGGCCTTGGGCAAGATCAGCGACGCCGTGACGGTGATCAGCGACATGAACCTGCAAATCGCCAGCGCCGCCGAACAACAGAGCGCGGTAGCCGAAGAGGTCAACCGTAACGTCTCGGCGATCCGCACCGTGACCGAAACCCTCACCGGCCAGGCCACCGAATCGGCGGCTATCAGCAGCCAACTCAATGCGTTGGCCAGCCAGCAGATGAAACTCATGGATCAGTTCAAGGTTTAAGAAACACCACAGGTGAAATGTGGGAGGGGGCCTGCCCCCGATAGCAGTGTGTCATTCAGCAGATTCATTGACTGAGACACCGCTATCGGGGGCAAGCCCCCTCCCACATTTTGATCGCGTACTGCTTAGAGACCCGTCCAAGCCTGCACAAACGCCGCCACATCTTCCTTCGGCGCCGTACGCGGCGGGTTCTGCGGGGTACCCAAATAGAGGAAGCCAATCACTTCCTCATCCGCCGTCAGCCCCAGGCCTTTGGCAACGTGGGCCGAGTAGGACAACTCACCCGTACGCCACACCGCACCAATCCCTTGGGCATAGGCCGCCAACAGAATGCCGTGGGCCGCACAGGCCGCCGCCAGCAGTTGCTCAGACTTGGGTACCTTGAAGTGCTCCTGCAAACGGGCGATCACCACCACCACCAGCGGTGCGCGCAATGGGCCGTTCTGGGCCTTGTCGATGGCGGCTTGCGGGGCGTCGGCGTCTTGCAGGCGTGCAGCCTCGGCCAGCAGCGTCCCCATCTGCTCACGGGCGGCGCCTTCTACGGTGAGGAAACGCCAAGGGCGCAATTGACCGTGGTCGGGTGCACGCATAGCAGCGGCGAACAGCACGTCGCGCTGCTCCTGGGTCGGTGCCGGCTCCAGCAAACGCGGCACGGAAACACGGTTGAGCAAAGCGTCGAGAGCCTGCATTGGCCACCTCCAGAAAAAATGTGCGGTCATTCTAGCGGGAATAAACCGGCGACCACCAAACGATAATTGCTCTTATTCATTCCCCCCGGCCCTGTTAGACTTTGCGACCATATTTTTCACGCTCGTTCAGGAAACTCGATGTTCCGTTCGCTTCTTCGTCTGTCCGTCGTATGCATGGCCTTGGGCCTGACTGCGTGCGATGACGCCCCCAGGTTCACCAAGGCCGAGCCGGGTGAATCGCGGGCAGGCGGCGCGACGACGGTGAATAAGCGCGACCAGAACGCGTTTTCCCTGCCGTCGGCCAACTTGTCGCCGACGCGCCGCTTGGACTTCAGCGTCGGCAACAGTTTCTTTCGCAGTCCTTGGGTGATCGCGCCGTCCACCACCACCGCCCGTGATGGCCTGGGACCGTTGTTCAACACCAACGCTTGCCAGAACTGCCACATCAAGGACGGCCGTGGCCACCCGCCGTTGCCCGACGCAGCCAATGCGGTCTCGATGCTGGTGCGCCTGTCGATCGCCCTGCCAACTCAGGATCAGCAACCCTACGCCAAACTCATCGAGCAAGCAGGCGTGGTGCCAGAGCCGACATACGGCGGGCAATTGCAGGACATGGCCGTGCCCGGCGTCACTCCGGAAGGCAAAGTGCGGGTCGACTACACATCGGTCAACGTCACCTTCAAGGACGGCACCGTCGTCGAACTGCGCAAGCCGGACCTGCAGATCACCCAACTCGGCTACGGCCCAATGCACCCCGACACCCGTTTTTCGGCGCGCATCGCCCCGCCGATGATCGGCCTTGGCCTGCTTGAAGCCATCAGCGACGCGGACATCCTGCGCAATACCGACCCCAAAACCGCCGATAAAGAAGCCATCGTCGGCCGGGCCAATCAGGTGTGGGATGACGCCCAGCAAAAAACCGTGCTCGGGCGTTTTGGCTGGAAAGCCGGACAACCCAACCTCAATCAACAAAATGTTCACGCGTTTTCTGGTGATATGGGCCTCACTACGTCCCTGAGACCCTTCGATGACTGCACCGACGCCCAACTGGCCTGCAAACAGGCGCCCAACGGCAATGGCGCCGATGGCGAGCCGGAAGTCAGCGATAACATTCTGCGCCTGGTGCTGTTCTACACCCGTAACCTTGCCGTGCCCGTGCGCCGCCAGGTCAACGATCCGCAAGTCCTGGCCGGGAAAAACCTGTTCTTCCAGGCAGGTTGCCAGGGGTGCCACAAGCCGACGTTCACCACCTCAGCCAATGCCGCCGAGCCTGAATTGGCCAACCAAGTGATCCGTCCCTATAGCGATTTGCTGTTGCACGACATGGGCGATGGCCTGGCCGACAACCGCAGCGAATTCAAGGCCGGTGGCCGCGACTGGCGCACGCCGCCGTTGTGGGGCATTGGCCTGACACACACCGTAAGTGGCCATACCCAGTTTCTGCATGACGGCCGCGCCCGCAACCTGCTGGAAGCCGTGCTCTGGCATGGCGGTGAGGCACAAGCGGCGCAGCAGCATGTGTTGTCCTTTAATGCCGAACAGCGCGCTGCGTTGCTGGCGTTCCTGAATTCTTTATAAGCTTCGCCCCACTTACAGAAGGGAGCTCGACATGTTCCGTCCCAAGTTGTTGTTCACCAGCCTGGCCGCCCTCGCCCTGGGCGCCTGCTCGCCACAAGACCCGCAAGCCGTGACCTCTGCTGCGATCGCCAAACAAGTGATCCTGCCGACCTACAGCCGCTGGGTCGAAGCCGACCGTCAGTTGGCCGTCAGCGCCCTCGCCTACTGCCAGGGCAAGGAAAGCCTGGACACCGCCCGCGCCGACTTCATCCATGCGCAAAAAGCCTGGGCCGAGTTGCAACCGCTGCTGATCGGCCCGCTGGCCGAGGGCAACCGTGCATGGCAAATACAGTTCTGGCCGGACAAGAAAAACCTGGTCGGGCGCCAGGTCGAGCAATTGGTCACCAGCCAGCCGCAGATCGACGGCGCCGCCCTGGCCAAGTCCAGCGTAGTCGTGCAAGGCCTGTCGGCCTACGAATACATCCTCTACGACGCCAAGACCGACATCGCCGACGATGCGAACAAAGCCCGTTATTGCCCACTGTTGGTGGCCATCGGCGAGCGTCAGAAAACCCTGGCCGAAGAGATCCTAGCCAGCTGGAACAGCACCGATGGCATGCTCGCGCAGATGACCAAGTTTCCGAACCAGCGCTACGCCGATTCCCACGAAGCCATCGCCGACCTGCTGCGCGTCCAAGTGACCGCCCTGGACAGCCTGAAGAAAAAACTCGGCACGCCCATGGGCCGCCAGACCAAGGGCATCCCGCAGCCGTTCCAGGCCGACGCGTGGCGCAGCCAGTCGTCCCTGCAAAGCTTGGAGGCCAGCCTTGCTGCCGCCCAGACCGTATGGGTCGGCGTCGACAACAAAGGCCTGCGTGGCCTGCTGCCGTCGGATCAGAAACCATTGGCCGACAAAATCGACGCCGCCTACGCCGCGTCCCTGAAACTGTTCGCCAGCAACCAGCGCACCCTCAACGAACTGTTGAACGATGACGCCGGTCGCCAGCAACTCAACGACATCTATGACAGCCTCAACGTCGTCCACCGCCTGCACGAAGGCGAACTGGCCAAGGCGCTGGGCATCCAACTGGGCTTTAACGCCAACGACGGTGACTGATGATGCTCAGGCGACAGGCTTTGGCGGTTGGCAGCGTACTGCTCAGCGCACTCACACTGGGTGGTTGGACGTTGTTCAAGCAGAAAGACAAGGGTCCGCTGCTGCTGTCGGCGCGCGATGATGCAGACGGCAAGCACTACGCCGTGGGCTATCACTTGGACGGCAAGCAAGTGTTTGCCACTCAGGTCGGCCAGCGCTGCCACGACATCATCAACCACCCGACACTGCCGATTGCGCTGTTCGTCGCCCGTCGCCCGGGCACCGAAAGTTACCTGATCGACCTGCGTGATGGCGCGCTGCTGCAAACCATCACCTCGAACACCAATCGCCACTTCTACGGCCATGCGGTGATTCACAAGAGCGGCGACTGGCTGTACGCCACCGAGAACGATACGTCAGACCCCGGCCGTGGCTTGCTCGGTGTGTATAAGTTCGAAGGCGAGCGGCTGGTGCACAGCGGCGAACTTTCCACCCACGGCATTGGCCCGCACCAGGTGTCGTGGATGCCCGACGGCGAGACGTTGATCGTGGCCAATGGCGGCATTCGCACCGAAGCCGAAAGCCGCGTGGAGATGAACCTCAATGCCATGGAGCCGAGCCTGGTGTTGATGCAGCGCGACGGCACGCTCATCAGCAAGGAAACCCTGGCTCAGCAGATGAACAGCGTGCGCCATATGGGCATCGCCAGCGATGGCACCATCCTTACCGGGCAGCAGTTCATGGGGCCGTCCCAGGAGCGTTCCGAGTTGCTGGCGATCAAGCGTCCGGGGCAACCGTTCGTGGCGTTTCCAGTGGCAGACGAGCAATTGCAGGCCATGGGGCATTACACCGCCAGCGTCGCGGTGCACAGCGAGTTGCGCCTGGTGGCATTGACGGCGCCACGTGGCAATCGCTTCTTTATCTGGGACATGGACAGCGGCGAACTGCGTCTTGATGGTCCGTTACCCGATTGCGCAGGGGTCGGTGCAGTAGAGGATGGATTTGTCGTCACCTCCGGCCAAGGCCGTTGCCGCTACTACGATTGCCGCCAGAAACAGTTGGTCGCCAAACCGCTGGAATTACCAGCAGGGCTCTGGGACAACCATCTCCACCTGATCTGACATCCCCCTGTAGTCGCCCGATTTGCCGGCAATGGTGTACTTCAAATCGCCGCAGGGCTTGAAGGCGCCATCGCCGGCAAGTCGGGCTATTACAGGGCCGTTGACCTGTCAAAAATACCGTCTGGAATCCCCACTACACTCGGAGTAATGTTTCGAGCTTGTCTGTTTTCGTCTGTCTCAGTTTTTCCAAGGAACCGGAATATGCTGCGCCGTCGCATGCTGATCATGTTGGGTGTCGTCCTGTTAATCGTCCTGCTGCTGGCGGGCTATAAAGCCTTTTCCATCTATCAGCAGATCCAGGTCTTTTCCAAACCCAAGCCGCCCGTGAGTGTCGCCGTCGCCACCGCTGTCGAACAGCCATGGCAGCAACGCCTACCGTCGGTGGGCACGCTCAAGGCTTTGCAAGGCGTCAACCTGAGCCTGGAAATTGCGGGAACGGTCAAAGACGTGAAGTTCGAATCCGGGCAGAAGGTCAAGGCCGGGCAACCCCTGGTGCAACTGGACAGCGCCGTAGAAAGCGCGCTGCTGGAAACTGCCCAGGCCGACTTGGGCCTGGCCCAGCTGGACTACGGACGCGGCAGCCAGTTGGTGGGCAGCCAGGCGATTTCCAAGGGCGAGTTCGACCGCCTGTCCGCGCAACTGCAAAAGAACAAAGCCACGGTCAACCAGCTCAAGGCCTCGCTGGCGAAGAAGCATATTGTCGCGCCGTTCAGCGGCACCATCGGCATTCGCCAGGTGGACGTGGGCGACTACCTGGCCAGCGGCACGGTGATCGCCACCTTGCAGGACATCAGCAGCCTGTATGTCGACTTCTATATCCCCGAGCACGCGGTGCCCAAGGTCGCCATCGGCCAAACCGTGCAGGTGCAGGTCTCAGCCTACCCCGGGCAGCAATTCCCCGGTCGCATCAGCGCAATCAACCCCAAGGTCGAGGACAGCACACGCAATGTCCTGGTGCGCGCCACCCTGGCCAACCCGGACAACACACTACTGCCCGGCATGTTCACCAGCCTCGACGTCTTGCTGCCCAACCCCACCGCACAGATCGTGGTGCCGGAAAGCGCAATTACCTACACCCTCTACGGCAACTCGGTGTACGCCGTGGCCGAGAAGAAGAACGAGAGCGGCGCGCTGGAAAAGGACGCCAATGGCCAACCGCTGCTGATCGCCGAGCGACGCTTTGTCGAGACCGGCGAACGACGCGGCGGCCTGGTGCTAGTGAGCAAGGGCTTGAGCGCCGGTGAGCAGGTGGTCAGCGCCGGTCAGCTCAAGCTGGATAACGGCACGCCCATCGCCATCAGTCCGGACAAAAACCTGCCGGCAGGGCACTGAGCCATGAAGTTCACAGACGCCTTTATCCGCCGTCCGGTGCTGGCCATGGTGGTCAGCCTGCTCATCGTGCTACTGGGTTTGCAGGCCTACAGCAAGTTACCGCTGCGCCAATACCCGACCATGGAAAACGCCCTGATAACGGTGACCACCGCCTACCCCGGTGCAAACGCCGAAACCATCCAGGGCTATATCACTCAGCCGTTGCAGCAAAGCCTGGCCAGCGCTGAGGGCATCGACTACATGACGTCGGTGAGTCGCCAGAACTTTTCGGTGATTTCCATCTACGCGCGCATCGGCGCCAACAGTGACCGCTTGTTTACCGAGTTGCTGGCCAAAGCCAATGAGGTAAAAAACAAACTGCCACAAGACGCCGAAGACCCGGTGTTGAGCAAAGAGGCGGCCGACGCTTCGGCGCTGATGTACATCAGTTTCTCCAGCCAGCAATTGAGCAACCCGCAGATCACCGACTACCTGTCTCGCGTCATCCAGCCCAAGCTCGCCACCCTGCCGGGCATGGCAGAAGCGGAGATCCTCGGCAATCAGGTGTTCGCCATGCGTATCTGGCTGGACCCGGTCAAGCTCGCCGGTTTCGGCCTCAGCGCCAGCGACATCACTGACGCCGTGCGCCGTTACAACTTCCTGTCCGCCGCCGGCGAGGTGAAGGGTGAGTTCGTGGTGACCAGCATCAACGCCAACACCGACCTCAAGTCCGCTGAAGCCTTTGGCGCCATCGCCGTTAAAACCGACGGTGACAGCCGTGTGCTGCTGCGGGACGTGGCCCGCGTAGAAATGGGCGCGGAAAACTACAACGCCATCAGCTCGTTTGGCGGCACGCCCTCGGTGTACATCGGCATCAAGGCAACCCCCAGCGCCAACCCGCTGGAGGTGATCAAGGAAGTGCGCAAGATCATGCCGGAGCTGGAAGCCCAGCTGCCGCCCACCCTCAAGGCAGAAATTGCCTACGACGCCACGCTATTTATCCAGGCCTCCATCAACGAAGTGGTCAAGACCCTGTTTGAGGCGGTACTGATCGTCATTGTGGTGGTGTTCCTGTTCCTCGGCGCGTTGCGCTCGGTGGTGATCCCGGTGATCACCATCCCGCTGTCGATGATCGGCGTGCTGTTTTTCATGCAATTGATGGGCTATTCGATCAACTTGCTGACGCTGCTGGCGATGGTATTGGCCATCGGCCTGGTGGTGGACGATGCCATCGTGGTCGTGGAGAACATCCACCGGCATATCGAGGAAGGCAAGACGCCATTGGATGCGGCGCTGGAAGGCGCTCGGGAAATTGCCCTGCCGGTGGTGTCCATGACCATCACGTTGGCCGCGGTGTATGCGCCCATTGGTTTTCTCGAAGGGCTCACCGGGGCGCTGTTCAAGGAGTTCGCCCTGACCCTGGCCGGGGCGGTGATCATTTCCGGCATTGTCGCCCTGACCCTGTCACCGATGATGTGCGCCCTGCTGTTGCGCCACGATGAAAACCCGAGCGGCCTGGCTCATCGCCTCGACCGGATTTTTGACAGACTCAAGCGGCGCTATCAACGCATGCTCCACGGCACCCTGAATACGCGGCCGGTGGTGATCGTGTTTGCGCTGATCGTGCTGTGCCTGATCCCGGTGTTCCTCAAGTTCACCCAGTCGCAACTGGCCCCGGACGAAGACCAGGGCATCATCTTCATGATTGCCAGCGCGCCGCAGCCCACCAACCTGGACTACCTCAACACCTACACCGACGAGTTCATCAACATCTTCAAGGAGTTTCCGGAGTACTACTCGTCGTTCCAGATCAATGGCTTCAACGGCGTGCAATCGGGCATCGGCGGTTTCCTGCTCAAGCCGTGGAACGGGCGTGACCGGACCCAGATGCAAATCCTCCCCGAGGTGCAGCATCGCCTCGAGCAGATTCCCGGCCTGCAAGTGTTCGGCTTCAACCTGCCGTCCCTGCCCGGCACGGGTGAGGGCCTGCCGTTTGGCTTTGTGATCAACACCGCCAATGACTATGAGTCGTTGCTGGAAGTGGCCAACCGCGTGAAAAAGCGCGCGATGGAGTCGGGCAAGTTTGCCTTTGTCGACATCGACCTGGCCTTCGACAAACCCGAAGTGGTGGTGGATATCGACCGCGCCAAGGCGGCGCAGATGGGTGTGTCGATGCAAGACCTCGGCGGCACCCTGGCAACCCTGCTGGCGGAGGCTGAGATCAACCGGTTCACCCTTGATGGGCGCAGTTACAAGGTGATCGCTCAGGTAGAACGCGCCTACCGCGACAACCCCGACTGGCTGAACAACTACTACGTGAAAAACACCCAGGGTGAATTGTTGCCGCTGTCGACCCTGATCACACTCACCGACCGCGCCCGACCGCGCCAGTTGAACCAGTTCCAGCAACTCAACTCGGCGCTGATATCAGGCTTTCCGATCGTGAGCATGGGCGAGGCCATCGACACGGTGCGCCAGATCGCCATTGAAGAAACCCCACCCGGCTATGCGTTCGACTACAGCGGTGCGTCCCGACAATTTATTCAGGAAGGCTCGGCGCTGTGGGTAACCTTTGGCCTAGCCCTGGCGATTATCTTCCTGGTGTTGGCGGCGCAGTTCGAAAGCTTCCGTGACCCGCTGGTGATCCTGGTGACGGTGCCGTTGTCGATCTGTGGGGCGCTGATTCCGCTGTTCCTGGGCTGGTCGAGCATGAACATCTACACCCAGGTGGGGTTGGTAACGCTGATCGGCTTGATCAGCAAGCACGGCATTCTGATCGTGGAATTTGCCAACCAGTTGCGTAAGGACAAGGGCCTCACGCCCCGACAAGCCGTGGAGGAAGCCGCATCGATTCGCCTGCGACCAGTGCTGATGACCACAGCCGCCATGGTGTTCGGCATGGTGCCGCTGATTTTCGCGACTGGGGCGGGTGCCGTCAGCCGGTTTGATATCGGGATGGTGATTGCGACGGGGATGTCGATCGGTACGTTGTTTACGCTGTTTGTACTGCCCTGCGTTTATACCCTCCTGGCCAAACCGGATAAGGCTTGAAGCAAAAAAAAGGGCCTCGCATCGCAAGGCCCTTTCGGGGTGGTTTAAATCGTTTCAACTCTGCGGCCTCATCCCTTGAGACATTCCAAACATGAACAGGAGCAACTCGTGATCAGGCTTGGCCGCCACACTCGCCTTGACGACGCGCGGCAACAGGCATTGCGCCCCGTCCTGCGTCGCACTGAGTACCTGTGTGCGAGGCTGTTCCCACGCGGCCAGGGCCAAGGCTGCAACGCCTAACGCCCCTACCAGAAACACACCTCGTGCTATTTCTAGCTTCATTTGGTTAAACCCTTGATAGCGCTGCCAAACGCCGTCTCGTAAAAGTAGCTGAGTTTTGCCCAGTCGCTATCGTTCCACGACGAATGGCGGCGCAGTTGCAGCATGTCGTGGGACGCTGCCTTATGAGCGGTAATGCGCTGGCGGCACTTCTCAAAATCCAGCAGTGCCACTTCCACGTTGGCCGCGTCGCCCTCGCCCGTCACCCTTACAAAGATATGCTTGATGTACAGGCAACCGTGCTGCCAACGCCCCTTGTGCATACGTGCCAGGGTGCAGGCCAATTCCTTGAGTACGCGCTCGTGGACCAATTCGCCGTAGCGTTCACGGCCACCCGCGGAGTACCAGTTTTCAATTTCGTCAAAACCGTCAAGGGACGCGGTAACCAGCAACGCCTGCCACTGGTGCTCAGCATCGCGGCGCGCCTCGCAGAACACCAACTCCGGCACCCGCACATCCAGCAAGCGCAGCCCCTTGAGGGCATCACGCTCGCGCAGCACCGTAGGGCGCCCAAAGGGGTGCAGCCAACTGCGGTAGATGTGGCCAGTCTGGCGCTTGCTGTAGAGAAGACGCCCATTGGCGCTCATCACTCGCTGCACACCACTTTCACCGCCGCGACGACGATTGGGCTCTTCGACCCACTCGCCTTGTTGGCGCCAGAAATAATCAAATCTTTCTTCGGGAGCTACGTGACTGCCTGCTACGCACTCAACTGCCATGCTCTTACCTCTTGCGCAATACATACACTCGCCACATGGCGTACAGCGGGATGAAATCCAGAGAATCCTGAACACGGAAACCCGCTTGCTCAAATTCTGCTTCAACAGTAGCAGCTGGTAACACAAATCTGTTTTGGTAACCTTCTTGCTCACCGTTCTTGCGTCGCTGCCCTTCAAGGCGTTTGCGTTTCCAGGCTTTGAAATTGCCATCGACCCACAGCGAAATGATCACGCTGTCGCGGGTAACACGCTGAAACTCCCGCAATATCGCCAGTCGGTGCGCCGGATCACCAATGTGGTGCAACAGGCGCATACAGAAAATGCTATCGACCGAGTTATCCGGCAAATCGATATCAAAGGCAGATGTCTGCAAAGGTCGTACCCGTTTCACCACATCCGCCGGTTGGGCGGCGGTTGCGACCTTCAACATCGACGCGGAATTGTCGGCGCCAATAATCACACGGTTGGGTTTTTCCGCCAGCAACGGCCAGAAGCGCCCCGCACCACACGGCAAGTCCAGCACCAGGCTAGGCTCACCCGCCATCGCCAACGCACCACGGGCCAATTGTTCGTCGCGCTTGTGGGACAAGCGGCGGGCCAAATTGTCCTGATGCTTGAGCAAATATTCGTGGGCGTGTTCGTCGTCGTACTTGTCGGAAAATTCGAGTTTGATCGGGGTAGGCATCAACGGATCTCCTGTTGCTGATGCCTACAACCTTAAGCAGCGTCCTGTGATCAACAGGTCAACCCATTGTGAAAAACTTGTCCTGTCCAATCTCATATATTTCAAGACTTTACAGATACAAGCAATATCATGGGGCCATCTTCGCCGAATTACGGCGATCTCTGGCAGGATAACGGCAGGGGAAACGGTCAGGCGTTGACCTGACTCAACTGAACATGAAAGCGACAGCCATTGGGTTCCATAGTGCTGAGGGTAACGCTCCAGCCCTGGTTCTCGCAGATGCGCTGGACCAGTGACAAACCCAATCCGAGGCCCTCACCGCGCTTCTCACTGCCGCGGACAAACGGCTCGAACATCGCTTCGCGCTTATCTTCGGGAATGCCGACGCCGCTGTCTTCCACCACAAACCCGGTAGGCTCCAGGGTCAGCCGGATAAAACCGCGTTCGGTGTAATGCAGCGCATTGCGCAACAGGTTGCCCATCACGGCATGCAGGAAGGTCGCGTTGTAGCGGGTATCCAAAGGGTTGCCCGGCTGGTAGATCAACTCCAGGCCCTTGTGCTCAATGGGCTCGCGCCAAATGCCAAGCAGATCATCAGCCACCTGCGACAGGTTGACCTTGGGCGACATGCTGCCATCGTCATGTTGGGCACGGGCGAGCATCAGGAAGGTTTGGACCAGTTCACGCATTTCTTCACAGGCACGGGCGATTCGCTCGACCTGGTTACGCCCACGCTGATCGATCGCGGGGTTTTCCAGTAGCAGTTCGCAGGAACTGGCCAGCACCATCAGGGGCGTGCGCAGTTCGTGGCTGACATCGCTGGTAAACAACTGCTCGCGTGACAATGCCTGACGCAGGCGCCCCAGCGTGGCGTCGAAGGCCACGGCCAACTCCCCCACTTCGTCGGCGGCATAGTCGGGCGCCAGGGGCGGCGCCAGGCCAAGCAACTGGTCACGGTGGCGCACCTGACGAGCCAGGCGCACCACCGGCGCCATCACCTTACGGGCCAGCACCCAACCGAGGAACACCGCCAGCGCCAGGCTGAGCACGAAGCCCACCAACACCACGGCAAACAGCACGCGCTCGCGCTCTTCGAAATCGCTTTGATCTTGCAGCAGCACATAGCGCCGACCGTCGACTACTTCGACCATAGCGTGGTACGACAGCGCCTCACGAAACACCTCATGAAACCCTGGCTCCAGATGGCGCAGGTCCTTGGGCAATTCAAAATCGCCGGGGCCACCGCTGAAGTAAAACAGCTGATCGGGCTCGGGCCGGTGCCGCCAGTCCTCAACGGTGTCCATCAGCAGCAGGCGCTGCAAGTCACCGCCCAAGCCTGCCGAGATCAACTTCTCTTCCACCAGGTGCACGGTCGCAACGATGCCCATGGCGAAGGCGCCCGCCACCAACGCACTCATCAAGGCAAAGGCGATGATGATCCGCTGGGCAAGGCTTTGCTTAAACTCCATCACGGCCCTCGGCCAAGCGGTAACCCACACCATGCACCGTTTGCAGCAGCGGTTTGGCGAACGGCTTATCGATCACTTGCCGCAACTGGTGCACATGGCTGCGCAGGCTGTCGCTGTCCGGGCAGTCATCGCCCCACAGCGCCTCTTCAAGCACTTCCCGACGCAGTACGTGGGGACTCTTCTGCATCAAGACCGCGAGCAGCTTCAGGCCGACCGGGTTGAGTTTGAGCAGGCGCCCTTCGCGGGTAACTTCCAGGGTATCGAGGTCGTAATTAAGATCGGCCACTTGCAGGGCGCGACGACCGCCACCTTGGGCACGGCGTAGCACGGCTTCGATACGCGCGGCCAATTCCGACAGGGCAAACGGTTTGAGCAAATAATCGTCGGCGCCGGACTTGAAGCCCTGCAACCGGTCATCCAACTGGTCGCGAGCGGTGAGCATGATCACCGGTGTGTCGCGGCGGGCGTCTTCACGCAGGCGTTTGCACAAGGTGTAGCCATCGATGCCAGGCAGCATGATGTCGAGCACGATCAAGTCGTAATGCTCGGTCGCGGCCAGGTGCAGGCCCGACAAACCGTCCTGCGCACAGTCCACGGTGTAGCCTTTTAGCCCCAGGTAGTCGGCCAGGTTGGCCAGAATATCGCGGTTGTCTTCAACCAATAGAATTCGCATGGGCAGTGTCTCCGTACGCGGTAACGGCCGTGTTGGCTCGCGCAGCTTAAGGCCAAGTGTGGCTAAGGGATAGAGCTGAGAGGTACGACGATAAAGGTTTTCAACCTTGTAAGGAGTTGAACAAGTTTTTCACTATAGCTTCACAAACTGACTACAGTGTCAGGCAGAAGATCGCCCCCCATTGATATAAGGAACATTGACATGGGGTTTCTCAAGATGGCGCCAATGCGCTATTTGCTGTTGGTAACCGGTGCCTGGCTGGTTATTTTCCTGCTCACTCGCAGCGTACTGCTCATCACCCACCTGGATGAAGTCGGCGGCAACCTGCTGCCGGTGTTTGGCGTGGGCCTGCTGTACGACATGGGTTTCCTGGCCTACGCAGCACTGCCGCTGGGGCTGTATTTGCTGCTATGCCCACCCGCGCTGTGGCGCCGTCGCGGTCACCGCTGGTTCCTGCAGGCGGTGCTCACCGTCAGCCTGTTCGCCATGCTGTTTACCTCAGTGGCCGAGTGGCTGTTCTGGGATGAGTTCGGCGTGCGCTTCAACTTTATTGCCGTTGACTATCTGGTGTATTCCGATGAGGTGTTGAACAACCTGTTGGAGTCCTATCCGATCGGTAAACTGCTGAGCCTGCTAGCCATGCTGGCCATTGTGCTGAGCCTGGCCTTGCGCAAGCCGTTCAACGCGGCGATGAGCGCCCCACTGCCGACAATGCGTGGCCGGCTGGCGAATGCCTTGGGCCTGTTGATCGTCACCGGGTTGAGCCTGCAACTGATCAGCCAAGACAGCCCACGCGCCCAGGGCGGTAACGCTTACAAGAACGAACTGGCCAGCAATGGCCCGTATCAGTTCTTTGCCGCCTTCCGTAATAATGAGTTGGATTACCCGCAGTTCTACAAAACCCTGCCAACGGACGTCGTTGCCCAGCAAATGCGCACCGAACTCAGCGAGCCCAACGCCCGTTTTATCGGTCAGGACCCGCTGGATATTCGCCGCGCCATCACCAACCCGGGCACGCCGCGCAAACCCAATATCGTGCTGGTGACTATCGAAAGTTTCAGCGCCAAATACATGGGCAGCAACGGCGACGAACGCAACCTCACGCCTTACCTCGATGCGTTGCGCAAACAGAGCCTGTATTTCAATAACTTCTATGCCACCGGCACCCGCACCGACCGTGGCCTGGAAGCAATTACCCTGGCGATCCCCCCTACGCCCGGGCGCTCGATCGTCAAGCGCATTGGTCGTGAAAGCGGCTTCGCCAGCCTGGGGCAGCAACTCACGGCCGTCGGTTACGACAGCGTGTTCGTGTACGGCGGGCGCGGGTACTTCGATAACATGAACGCGTTTTTCAGCGGTAACGGTTATCGCGTCGTGGACCAGAGCAGCGTGCCCGAGTCGGAAATCTCGTTCAAGAACGCCTGGGGCATGGCTGACGAGGACCTGTACAAACAAACCCTGAAACTGGCCGACACCGACTACGCCAAGCAGCAGCCATTTTTGCTGCAGTTGATGACCACTTCCAACCACCGCCCCTACACCTACCCGGATGGGCGCATCGACATCAAATCCGGGAATGGCCGCGACGGCGCCGTGAAGTACACCGACCATGCCATCGGCCAATTCCTGGAAGCCGCCCGTCAAAAACCCTGGTTCGATAACACGATCTTCATCTTCGTCGCCGACCACACCGCCGGCAGCGCAGGTAAAGAAGATCTGCCCATCACCAACTACCAGATTCCGCTCTTCATCTATGCGCCCAAGCTGATCGACCCACGAGAAAGCGCACAACTGGCCAGCCAGATCGACTTGGCGCCTACGCTGCTGGGCCTGCTCAACCTGAGCTACGAATCAACGTTCTTTGGCCGTAACCTGCTGCAGGAAAACCCACTGCCACCTCGGGTCGTGGTCGGTAACTACCAGCACCTGGGATTGTTCGACGGCAAGGACCTGGCCATTCTCAGCCCGCGCCTGGGCCTACGCCGACACGACCAAGCCCTGGGTGAAAGCAAAGAGCTGCGCGTCGGCAGCGATGATCCGTTGATCCAGCGGGCGATCAGCTACTACCAGGCTGCCAGTTATGGTTTCAAACAACAGTTGCTGAGCTGGAGGGCGCCCAAGGAAGAGGCCCCGGCATTGAGCACGCGCTAACCAAAACGTCCCGTACAGGTCAGTACGGGACTGTTTCACCAGGGTTCACCATGCGAACCACCCCCGCCGTACCGGCTTCCAAACCTCTCAACTTATGGCTATGCCTCGGCATCCCTGGCGGCGCTGCGCTTCTATTGCTGTTGCTGGAGCTGACCTCGCTGGACATGGACCTCGCCAAGCTGTTCTACAACGGCGCGGAGGGCGGTTTCATCGGGCGTTACAGTTTCTTCCTCGAAGACATCCTGCATGACCGCGCCAAAGAGTTGGTCATCCTGTTCTCGGTCTTGGCGATCCTGGGATTTGTCGGCACGTTTGTCCTCCAACGGCTCAAACCCTATCGCCGCGAACTGGGCTGCCTGGTGCTCTCACTCGGGCTGGCGACGGCGTTTGTCTCTCCGCTGAAAACCATCACCGGCGTCCAGTGCCCATGGAGTGTCCAGGAGTTCGGCGGTCAGGAAACCTACAGCAAACTGCTGAGCCCTCGCCCGCCCACCGATAAACCCGGGCGCTGCTGGCCAGGCGGTCATGCCGCCACCGGATTCGCCTTGTTCGCGCTGTTTTTTGCACTGCGGGACAGGCAGCCGCGCATGGCTCGCTACGCATTCATCTTCGCCGTCGGCTTGGGCAGCGTCTTTTCCGTCAGCCGTATGATGCAAGGCGCACACTTCTTTTCCCATAACGTGTGGACGGCGATTTTCTGCTGGCTGATCTGCCTGGGGCTGTATTGCATGTTGCTGTACCGGCCATCCAAGCGCGCAACGCACACCTGAACCCAAAGCAACGCCCACAAAAAAGCCCCGCCTGCATCACTGCAGGCGGGGCTTTTCAGTACAGGGGTAAGGCTGGCTTACATCATGCCGCCCATGCCACCCATGCCGCCCATGTCTGGCATACCGCCACCGCCAGCGCCTTCAGCCTTTGGCTTGTCAGCAATGGCAACTTCGGTAGTCAGCAGCAGACCAGCGATCGAAGCGGCAGCTTGCAGTGCCGAACGGGTGACTTTGGTTGGGTCCAGGATACCCATTTCAACCATGTCGCCGTATTCGCTGGTTGCAGCGTTGTAACCGTAGTTACCTTTACCGTTCTTCACTTCGTTGACCACAACACTTGGCTCGTCGCCGCTGTTGGAAGCGATCTGGCGCAGTGGGGATTCAACGGCGCGACGCAGAACAGCGATACCGACGTTCTGGTCAGCGTTATCGCCTTTCAGGTCAACCAGGGCTTCCAGGGCACGGATCAGCGCAACGCCACCGCCAGGTACCACGCCTTCTTCAACGGCTGCACGGGTTGCGTGCAGGGCGTCTTCAACGCGGGCTTTCTTCTCTTTCATTTCGACTTCGGAACCGGCGCCAACCTTGATCACTGCAACGCCGCCGGACAGCTTGGCCAGACGCTCTTGCAGTTTTTCACGGTCGTAGTCCGAGGAAGTCTCGGCAACCTGGGCGCGGATCTGGTTGATGCGGGACTGGATGTCGCCATCGACGCCAGCACCGTCAACGATGATGGTGTTTTCTTTGGAGATGGTCACGCGCTTGGCACTACCCAGGTTTTCCAGGGTGGCGCTTTCCAGGCTCAGGCCGATCTCTTCGGAGATTACGGTACCGCCGGTCAGAACAGCGATGTCCTGCAGCATGGCCTTGCGACGGTCGCCGAAGCCTGGAGCCTTAACGGCTGCAACCTTGACGATGCCACGCATGTTGTTCACAACCAGAGTCGCCAGGGCTTCGCCTTCAACGTCTTCGGAAACGATCAGCAGTGGGCGGCCGGCTTTGGCAACGGCTTCCAGCACTGGCAGCATTTCGCGGATGTTGGAGATCTTTTTGTCGACCAGCAGGATCAGCGGGCTTTCCAGCTCGGCAACCATGGTTTCTGGCTTGTTGACGAAGTACGGGGACAGGTAGCCACGGTCGAACTGCATGCCTTCTACAACCGACAGTTCGTTTTCCAGGCCAGTGCCTTCTTCAACGGTGATCACGCCTTCTTTACCGACTTTTTCCATGGCTTCGGCAATGATGTCGCCGATGGAGCTGTCGGAGTTGGCGGAGATGGTACCTACCTGAGCGATAGCCTTGGTGTCAGCGCATGGCTTGGACAGGTTTTTCAGCTCGGCAACAACGGCGATGGTGGCCTTGTCGATACCGCGCTTGAGGTCCATCGGGTTCATGCCGGCAGCGACGGCTTTCAGGCCCTCGTTGACGATCGACTGAGCCAGAACGGTGGCGGTGGTAGTACCGTCGCCTGCGTCATCGTTGGCACGGGAGGCAACGTCTTTGACCAGCTGCGCGCCCATGTTTTCGAAACGGTCTTCCAGTTCGATTTCTTTAGCTACAGAAACGCCGTCCTTGGTGATGGTCGGAGCGCCGAAGCTCTTCTCGATGATCACGTTACGACCTTTCGGGCCCAGGGTAGCTTTTACTGCGTCAGCCAGGATGTTGACACCGGTGAGCATTTTTTTACGGGCGGAATCGCCGAATTTAACTTCTTTAGCAGCCATGATCGATATTCCTTAAATACTTTGTAGTAACGGGAAAATGAGCGGGGAAATCAGTCTTCCAGAACAGCGAGAATCTCGTTCTCAGCCATAACCAGCAGGTCTTCGCCGTCGACTTTCACAGTGTTGCTGCCGGAGTAAGGGCCAAATACAACCTTGTCACCGACTTTAACGGCCAGCGCACGTACGTCACCGTTTTCCAGAGTCTTGCCTGGGCCTGCAGCGACGATCACACCGTGGTTGGCTTTTTCAGCAGCCGAACCTGGCAGAACGATACCGCCAGCGGTTTTCTTTTCTTCTTCGCTGCGACGGATTACGACGCGGTCGTGCAGAGGACGAAGCTTGCTCATTGTCGATCTCTCCTAATTGTGTTTTTCATCGGCCGGTGTCAGTACCGGCAGGTTGTTATCCGGCTGTGCCGGTCGCGCCTCGCCAAGCAAGACGCGGAAGTCTGTCTGGTGTCGCCACCAGAAACCTTGCGGTGACCGTTACATAAGGGCGCATAAGCTTATTACAAGGGCGATCGGCGGAATTTTTTTGCAGTTGCCGAGCGATAAAAGCAACACGGCACCCTCAGGTGCCGTGTCAATAAAGCGGTTATTTGCTGTCGCGGTGTTCGAACTCACCTTCGATCACATCGCCTTCACGCCCCAAAGGCTGGCGCGGAGCCGGGCCACCACGGGGTTGCAGGTCGTCTGCGAACGCACGCTGGCGAATCGCCGCCTCTTCGGCGCGCTGGCGCATCTTGCCCGCCAGAAGTTTGCGAGTGAACGGCAGCAGCAGGAACAGCCCGACAACATCGCTGACGAAACCCGGCAGGATCAACAGGCCACCCGCCAGGGCCATCATCAGACCTTCAAGCATGGTCTGGGCCGGTAGTTCGCCACGGTTCAGGCTTTCACGGGCACGCAGTGCCGTTGCCAGGCCGGCGACGCGCAGCACCAGAACGCCAAGCATCGAGCCGAGAATGATCAGCAACAGGGCCGGGAAAAACCCGATCGCACTGCTGACTTGGACGAATACGAACAGCTCCAACACCGGGAACAGCAGAAAGAGCAATAAAAAAGGGCGCATCAAATGGTTCCTCAACGCAAGAATGCCTTGCCAGTCCACCTTAGATGACGTCGCCGTTTCGTGAATTCAAGCGTCAGCCGCGGCTTTTTTCGGCCAGACTTGGGCGTGGGCCAATGAAACCAGGGCTTCGCGTACTTGTGTCGGCGTGTTGCAAGGCTCGGCAAACGGCAGCCAGTACAGGGCTTGGCCGATACGCAGGTGCATGCCTTCGCTGTCGATGCCGGCCAATTGCGCGGGCTCCACGGCAGGCAGGCCGGCAAGCTGGACGTAATGGGCGATGGCCTTGGTGTGATCGCTGTTCATGTGCTCGATCATGCTGCGCTCAGCCTTGCCCGCGAACGGGTTGGCGAGGGTCAACTGGTCGACCCAGTGAATCGCGCCAAAGCCGCCGATGTAACGGTGGCGCACCGGCTTGAGCACCCAAAAGTCGAAATCGTGAGCTTTATGGTAGTTGGCGGAATCGGGGAAGTAGCGGTAATAGCGCTCGGCGGCAGCCTCGATGGCGGCGCCCTCCTCCAACTTCTCGGCTTCACCCAGGTAGGTCAGACGCCCAACGGCCTGCACATCATCGGCCTCACGTTCGCCCACCAGCAGCGAGCACTTGGGGTCTTTTTGCAGGTTGTGGGTGTGCTGGGCGATACGGCTGATCAGGATCAGCGGGCGACCCTGTTCGTCCAGGCAGTACGGCACGACCGAGCCAAAGGGAAAACCCGGCATGGCTTTTGACTGTGTGGCGAGAGCCCCACGGTATTCCTTGAGCAATAGCTCTCGGGCGTTCTTGGCAACGTGCGCGCTCAACGTGTGACTCCTAGGGTATTCAGCCGCCCAACCCATATGGGAATGGATCGCAACACAAGGTAATCAATATCCGCGCAGGTTGCCAAGCAGGTTTTATGCAGCCTTATTACCAGGCCACGCCGAAGCCTGCGGTGTAGCGGGTCTTGCTCAAACTGCTTTCCGAGTCGCCACTGATAACGTCGCGCTCGGCCTTGAGATTGAGGGAAGCCCACTCGGTGACCTTGTAGCGCAGGCCGACTTCCGCATCCAGAGAGTAATCCGCGGGCGCATCGATAGGCTTGCCCAGTTCGCCAGTGGTGAAGAACTCGACGGTCTTGCCCACCAGATAGCGGTTGTAGTTCCACTTCATAGCCAGGGAATAGAAGTTGTCCTTACCGCCATCGGCATATTCATAATCGGTGCGGTTGACCAGCGACCCCAGGGAGAACGCACCCAATTCGTCGTCCCAGAACTGGTAGCCCGGACCGGTACCGACCGTGCGTTGACGCGCAAGGTCTTCCACTTTGTCGCGCTTGTAGGTCAAACGCCCTTGCCAGAACCAATGCTCGGTGATGAACCGGTCCAGGTCGTATTCCAAAGCCCAGTTGTCGGTGGTGGTCACGTCGTCCTGGAATTCGCGGTTGTACTCACCTTGACCGGTATGCCGCCACTGGCCATGGCGGGCAGTGGTTTTGAAGTCGATATCGTAGTCGTTGGTGTCGTTCTCGGCGCGTTTGTAGTCCAGCGCCATGTCGACGTTGCCCTTCCACACCAGGTCTTCGATCACAGGCTTGGGCTTGATGATCTGCTGGATGCTGGCCAGTTCTACAGTCTTGGGCGCTTCGCCATTGGCCAGCACCACTTTGCCATCATCCGCAGCTTTGAGGGATTTAGCCTTCTCGCCAGTGTAGGCGTCCTGCTTGACCAACAACTCCTGGTCGCTCTCCAGGGTTTTAACCTGCTTCCAGTCCACCGGGATTGCACCCGCGTAGTCGGTCTGGATCAGCAGCTTGCCACCGTCAAATACCTTGATCTTGCCGGTCAGGCGGTCACCGTTCTTCAACCAGACGGTATCGGCGAGCAAAGGTGTTGAGGCGCTGAAAACAGCAAGGCACAGCAGGGTTCTGGACAACATATGCGGATTCGAGGCTCGGTTTTGGCGAAAAGAGGGCATTATCGTCTTAGATGACGTGTTAGCAAGGACTGACTCAAGGATCTGTATTGAGTTCAATTCTCAACACCCTGCTTACAGCATATTTCTTACAGATATGCCGACATTTTCAACGGATAGCACCTCAGTGAATCAATCTGCCGACACCCCGCAAAACGCGGCCGAGATGCGCCGTACCGCGTTGTACCTGACATTGGCGCAAGTCCCCGCCGGCTGCGTGGTGAGTTACGGCGAGCTGGCGCAACTGGCCGGGCTGGGCCGCGCTGCACGCTGGGTGGGGCGCACCTTGAGCCAACTCCCAGAAGGCACCACATTGCCCTGGCATCGCGTGCTGGGTGCCGGCGGTCGGATAAGCCTGCCGGTGGGCAGCGCCTCGGGCGACGAGCAGCGTGCGCGTTTGCGCGATGAAGGCGTCACTGTCCGTAATAATCGCGTGGATATTCAGCGCCATGGCTGGCGCCCGGTAGAGCACAGCGGTTAGAGTGCGCGCTTTGTTTCCGCAAACCTGAGGCAGACTCCAGCCCATGCCCCGTAAAACCTGGCGCGCCGCGCTCGCCGCCTATGCCAGCCCCTCGACGTTAGTGCTGTTGTTGCTCGGCTTTGCCGCCGGCATGCCTTACATGTTGGTGTTCTCGACGCTTTCGGTGTGGCTGCGCGAGGCCGGTGTGGCCCGCGAGACCATCGGCTATGCGAGCCTGATCGGTCTGGCGTACGCCTTCAAATGGGTCTGGTCACCACTGCTCGACCAATGGCGCCTGCCGCTGCTCGGCAAACTTGGACGGCGTCGTTCCTGGCTGGTATTGGCCCAGTCGCTGGTGATCCTTGGATTGATCGGCATGGGTTTCTGCGACCCGCAGAAACATTTGTCCTGGCTGATCGCTATTGCCGTCGTCGTCGCCTTCGCGTCCGCCACCCAAGACATCGCAGTCGACGCCTACCGCCTGGAAATCGCCGACGACAGCCGCCAGGCCGCGCTGGCCGCCAGCTATATGTCCGGCTACCGCATAGCCGCCCTGCTGGCCACGGCGGGTGCACTGTTCTTTGCCGAAGGCTTTGGCTCCACCGGCTTCAACTATAAACACTCGGCGTGGACCGGCACCTATGTGCTGTTCGGCGTGCTGATGATCCCAGCGCTGCTGACCACCCTGTTCATGCGCGAACCCAATGTGCCATTGCGCACCCAGTTGCAGGCTGGGCGCTACAGTTTCATGCACCAACTGATGTCGGTGTTTGTGCTGATCGTTCTGCTGGTGTCAGTGCCCGCCATGTTTACCCAGTTGTACAACACCGACTTCGGAAGCGTGGTGTTCCACGACACCAGCGTGTGGGACCTGCTGATGGAGGACCGCGCGTTCCTGCGCGCCATTCTCTATATCATCCTCACCGCCCTGTGCCTCTCGACCATGGGCCGTCGCGGCCTGGCGCCGGTGCTGACACCGGTCAACGACTTTATTCTGCGCTACCGCTGGCAGGCACTGCTGCTGCTCGGGCTAATCGCCACCTATCGCATGTCCGACACCGTGATGGGCGTGATGGCCAACGTGTTCTACATCGACCAGGGCTTTACCAAGGATCAGATCGCCGGGGTCAGCAAGATCTTCGGCCTGATCATGACCCTGCTCGGCGCCGGCATGGGTGGTTTGCTGATTGTGCGGTTCGGCATCCTGCCGATCCTGTTTATCGGCGGTGTCCTGTCGGCCGGCACCAACCTGCTATTCGTGATGCTCGCAGACATGGGCCCCGACCTGCAGATGCTGATCTTCACCATCTCCCTGGACAACTTCAGCTCCGGCCTGGCCACCTCGGCATTTGTGGCTTACCTGTCGAGCCTTACCAACCTCAAGTTTTCCGCCACTCAATATGCCTTGCTCAGTTCGATCATGCTCCTGCTGCCGCGCCTGATCGGTGGGTATTCGGGGGTGATGGTGGAGAAGTTCGGATATCACAACTTCTTCCTGATCACCTGCATGCTGGGGGTGCCGACGCTGCTGCTGATTGCGTTGCACTGGTTTCAGGAGAATCGGCGGATTCGGTTGAATCCGCCGGCAGAAGACTGATTTTGGGGGCCCTTTAAAAGCCAGACTGCGGCGCCACCATCGCGAGCAAGAACTAGGCGTCCCCCTCGCTCCTTCAAACAGCCCTATATTCTGATGCCTGTACGGCGGCAGTTTGCGCCCGTACAATCCCAAGTCATTTCAAGTCCAAGCAACCGACAACGGCCTACCATGCGTACCAGTCAATATTTGCTCGCCACACAGAAAGAAACGCCTTCCGACGCGGTCGTGATCAGCCATCAGCTGATGCTGCGCGCCGGCATGATCCGCAAACTGGCCTCCGGCCTGTACACCTGGCTGCCCATGGGCTTGAAGGTGATGCGCAAGGTCGAAGCCATCGTTCGTGAAGAAATGAACGCCGCCGGCTCTCTCGAAGTGTTGATGCCGAGCACCCAACCGGCTGAGTTGTGGCAGGAATCAGGGCGCTGGGAAGAGTACGGCCCTGAGTTGCTGCGCTTCAAAGACCGTCATGGCCGCGACTTCTGCGCTGGCCCGACCCACGAAGAAGTGATCACCGACCTGATGCGCAACGAGCTGAGCAGCTATAAGCAGCTGCCGCTGAACCTGTATCAGATCCAGACCAAATTCCGTGATGAAATCCGCCCACGCTTCGGTTTGATGCGCGGCCGCGAATTCATCATGAAGGACGCCTATTCGTTCCACGCTGACCAGGCATCGCTTCAGGTCACCTACGATCGTATGCACCAGGCTTACTGCAATGTGTTCACGCGCTTGGGCCTGAAGTTCCGGGCAGTTGAAGCGGACAATGGCTCCATCGGCGGTGCCGGTTCCCACGAGTTCCACGTACTGGCTGAATCCGGCGAAGACGATATCGCGTTCAGCAACGGTTCCGACTACGCGGCCAACATCGAGAAAGCCGAAGCCGTACCGCGCGAAACCTCGCGCCCAGCGCCGGCTGAAGAACTGCGCTTGGTGGACACGCCAGAAACCAAGACCATCGCGGCCCTGGTGGAAAAATTCAATCTGCCGATTGAAAAGACCATCAAGACCCTGATCGTGCGCGCCGAGGAAGAAGGCAAACTGATCGCCCTGGTGATCCGTGGCGACCACGAACTCAACGAAATCAAGGCTGCCCAGCAGCCTGGCGTGGCCAGCCCGCTGGTCATGGCCACCGATGCCGAACTGCGCGACGCCATTGGCGCCGGCGCCGGTTCCCTCGGCCCGCTGAACCTGCCACTGCCGATCATCATCGACCGTTCGGTAGAGTTGATGAGCGACTTCGGTATCGGCGCGAACATCGACGATAAGCACTATTTCGGCGTGAACTGGGAACGCGACCTGCCAGTTCCGACCGTAGCGGACCTGCGCAACGTCGTCGCCGGCGACCCAAGCCCGGATGGCAAGGGCACCCTGGAAATCAAGCGCGGCATCGAAGTCGGGCACATCTTCCAGCTGGGCAACAAGTACAGCAAGGCGATGAAGTGCGAAGTGCTGGGCGAGAACGGCAAGCCGATCACCCTGGACATGGGGTGCTACGGCATTGGCGTATCCCGCGTGGTTGCTGCTGCTATCGAGCAGAACAACGATGAGAAAGGCATCATCTGGAGCGACACACTGGCGCCGTTCCAGATCGCCCTGGTACCGCTGCGTTACGAAACCGAGCAAGTACGCGAAGCCACCGACAAACTGTATGCCGAACTGACGGCCGCCGGTTTTGAAGTGCTGCTCGATGACCGGGACAAGAAAACCAGCCCGGGCATCAAGTTCGCCGACATGGAATTGATTGGCATCCCGCACCGGATCGTGGTCAGTGACCGCGGCCTGGCCGATGGCAATCTGGAATACAAGAGCCGGACCGAAGCCGAAGCCCAACCGTTGCCGGTGGCTGACGTGCTGTCTTTCCTTCAGGCGCGTATTCGTCGCTGAAAACCAGATCAAGAGAAGTCATGTTCAAGCGAAACACCAGAGCCCTGGGGGGCGCCGCCTTGTGCGGCGCCCTGCTGGTCAGCGGCTGCGCCAACCAGATGTCGCAACGCAGTGAGCACGAGGAGCGGGTCGAGCGTAAGTTGCTCGACCACAGTCTGCAGATCGATGTAGGCGATCCCAAAGTGCTGGAACTGCCGCAACGCCGGGTTCGCATTCACGAGCAGAAGACTTTCGAGGTCACCGAATTCGAAGTCACCCGTCGCTACGACCGCTACACGCCTTACCAGCCCTGGCGCAAACTCTATGAGTTGCCCCTGGGTGCGGTGGCATTGGTGGCTGGCGCGGGAGCCAACGTGGCGAATATCTTCGCCCTCGGCAACCTGCCTACCAGCATGACCCACGACTGGCTGACTTACGGCGTGGACGGTCTCAACCCGTTCATGAACGTGCAATCCCACGGCCGGGCGCAACAGAATCTGGCAGGTATCGATGAAGTCCAGCGTGACAAGCGCGTGGAGTATTCAAGCCTGCCCTGGAGCGAACGACCGGTGCAGGTCACCGCCGGCAAAAAGATCCACGAGCTGACCACCGACCGCAACGGCGTCCTGCGCCTGAACCTGTTGGACAGCCCGTTTGCCGAGCAAGACCTGAATCGCATCACGACGCTGAAGATCAGCGTGGAAGATGGCCAGGACGACGTACATTCGGACTCGACCCTGGCAATCAGCAGTACCTTGCGCGGCAAGTTGCTGGAAGCCCACGGCCTGATCTACGACGACCTGGAAGACGACGAAGTCAGCCAATGGGTGCACCGGGTCAAGCGTCTGTCGGAGCTGGGCTTGGAAGAAGAAGCCAGTGAACTGGAACAAAGCCTGATTGAGCTGACCCGCAATGATCCGGAGCTACAGCAGGAATTCCTGCAGGCGCTGACCAAGGACGCGGGGCGGTTAGTCGCAGATCCCGGAGCACGCTGAGACTTCGAAAACACTGTAGATCCAAATGTGGGAGGGGGCTTGCTCCCGATTGCGGTGCATCAGTCAGCTTATACGTAGCTGACCCACCGCTATCGGGAGCAAGCCCCCTCCCACATTTTGTTTCCGGTTTCTACCAAGAGAACTCTAACTGTTCGTGGCCGCCGCTTAGGTCCAGCAACCGCACGCCAATACCCAACAATCGCACCGGTTTATCACCACGATTAAACGCCTGGGTCATCAGCTGTTGATAACTCTCCAGATCCCGCCCTGCCCCCGCCTGCTCCAAGGTGGTCTGGGTAAAGTCGTGAAACTTCACCTTAACGAACGGTTTGCCCGCACGGTAACTGCTGTCGATGCGCGCCATGCGCCCGGCCAGGGTCTCCATCAGTTCAGGGAGTTTTTCCAGGCAGCTTGAGAGATCCGGCAGGTCCACGTCGTAGGTATTTTCCACACTGATCGATTGCCGACGATTGTCGTTCTGCACTGCGCGTTCATCGATCCCACGAGCCAGGTTCCAGAGTCGCTCGCCAAAACTACCGAATTCCCGTACCAACGCCAGTTTGCTCCACTCGCGCAGTTGCAGGCAGTCTTCAATACCCAAACGAGCCAGCTTGTCGGCCGTGACCTTGCCGACGCCGTGCAACTTGCTCACGCGTAACTGCGAGACAAAGTCTTCGACCTGGTCCGGGGTGATCACAAACAGGCCGTTGGGCTTTTTCCAGTCGCTGGCGATCTTGGCCAGGAATTTATTCGGGGCCACGCCGGCGGATACGGTGATGTGCAATTGGTTGGAGACCCGCCGACGAATGTCTTGGGCAATACGCGTGGCACTGCCGCCAAAATGCGGGCTGTCCGAGACGTCCAAGTAGGCTTCATCCAAGGACAATGGCTCAATCAAGTCGGTGTAGTCGCGAAAGATCGTCTGAATTTCCTTCGACGCTTCTTTATAAGCATCCATGCGCGGCTTGACGATGGTCAGGTCCGGGCAAAGCTTCAAGGCATGGCGCGACGACATGGCTGAGCGCACCCCGTACGCCCGCGCTTCGTAATTGCACGTAGCGATCACGCCCCTTCGGTCCGCCGAGCCACCCACAGCCAGAGGCTTTTGCGCCAGGCTCGGGTTATCGCGCATCTCGATAGCGGCGTAGAAGCAATCACAGTCGACGTGGATGATTTTGCGCTGCGTCATATATAGAGGGGTGAAATCCTACGGGTGGGCAGTATCGCACTCACACCTGTATATAGCACCAGTAGTTTGAATCTTCTGCCTAAGCGGTAGGAAATTTCACACATGGATTTATTTTTTCAATCGAAAACAGCATCCCGATAGAGCCGAAACCCTTGGCCCGCCTGGCTCGCGCGGCCCCTACAAGGCTTTCTGGAGAGCTAACCGATTGAAGCACAAGCGCTTTTCTTCAACTCACAGGTTGACACACTCGTGATCCTCTGTAGAATGCCGACACACAGACGCGGGATGGAGCAGTCTGGTAGCTCGTCGGGCTCATAACCCGAAGGTCGTCGGTTCAAATCCGGCTCCCGCAACCAAACATCAAAAAAGGCTACTCGAAAGAGTGGCCTTTTTTGTGCGCGTGTGTTTTTCAAACCTGGATCGCGTGCACTTCATTACGAACGCTTCGCGCCCAACGCGGAGCAAGCCTGCTCACCACAAAAAGCCTTCTCAATCGAGAACTTAGGTTGCATGGGGCGGTTAATTCACACTTATTTGCACCATCGGTTGATTAACGGTTGACACCTCGCCGCTTGGCTGTAGAATGCCGCCCACAGACGCGGGATGGAGCAGTCTGGTAGCTCGTCGGGCTCATAACCCGAAGGTCGTCGGTTCAAATCCGGCTCCCGCAACCAAACATCAAAAAAGGCTACTCGAAAGAGTGGCCTTTTTTGTATCCGGTGAAAAAGTTCTTCTGAAACAATGGGATGGCATCTTTCATGAAACCGTACACGGTTTGTAGAGTCCATCTCATCGCACGCTATGCTTACTCCTCTACGACCAAGGGCCGCTGTCGCCGCCCCCGGTGATACGCGTTAATATTTGTAATTATTTTGTCCATAGGGATTGGTAACTTGGCTGGATACCCCCATCCTGTCGCGCACAATCCACGAGGTGATTGATGCGCGCCAACTCGTCTGAACCACAAGACACCGTCACAGCAGAACAACCGATCACGCCTACCCGATTGCGTTGGCTGGATCTGATCAGCAAGTACCGGCAACCCCTCGGGCTGGCGGTCACCCTGTTGCTGTTCGCCATCGCCTTGATCGCTTGCCGCCACCTTCTGCTGGAACTCGACCTGTACGCACTTCACGACTCGATCCTGGAAGTGCCCAAACCTGCACTGCTGGGAGCATTTGCCGCGGGCGTCGCAGGGTTTGTCATTCTTCTCGGCTATGAGTTCTCCGGCGCACGCTATGCCGGCGTGAAGCTGCCCGCCAAGACACTGGCCCATGGCGGCTTCACCGCCTTTGCCATTGGCAATGCGATTGGCCTGTCGATGCTCTCCGGCGGCTCGGTGCGCTACCGTTTATATGCACGCCATGGCATCGGGGCCTCGGAAGTCGCCCATATGACTGTGTTCGCCAGCCTGGCCCTGGGCTGCGCCCTGCCCCCGCTGGCCGCACTCGCGACACTGAGCAACCTGCCTGCAGCGTCGACCTACTTGCATCTGTCGCAAGGCCTGCTCGGCGCGATTGCCGGTGCCGTGCTGCTGTTGTCGGCCGCGCTGTGTATCGGCATTTACCGCCGCCGCTTGCCGGAGCAACCTTACCCGGACAACCTGCTGGTCAAAGTCGGCCGTCGCACCCTGCGCCTGCCCGGCCGGCGCCTGACGCTCCTGCAATTGGTCATCACTGCCCTGGATGTCGCCGCCGCCGCCACTGTCCTCTATCTATTGCTGCCAGAAGCGCCGCCCTTCGGGCCATTCCTGCTAGTTTACCTGCTGGCTCTCGCCGCTGGCGTGCTCAGCCACGTACCGGGCGGAGTCGGGGTGTTCGAAGCGATCCTGCTCGCCGCGTTTGCAGACAAGCTCGGCGCCGCACCACTGGCCGCTGCCCTGCTGCTGTATCGGATGATCTACGTAGTGTTGCCGCTCCTGATCGCGTGCGTGTTCCTGCTGATCAACGAGGCGCAACGACTATTCCAGACCCAGCAGAGCCTGCGCGTGGCCTCAGGTCTGGCGGCGCCAGTGCTGGCCGTACTGGTTTTTTTGTCCGGCGTGGTCCTGCTGTTTTCAGGCGCCACGCCAGAGATCGATTCACGCCTGGAAAACATCGGGTTCCTGATTCCCCACCGCCTGATTGATGCCTCGCATTTTGGTGCCAGCCTGATAGGCGTACTGTGCCTGTTGCTGGCCCAGGGCCTGCGTCGACGTTTGTCGGCGGCCTGGATGCTGACCATGGTGCTGCTGCTGGTGGGCGCCCTGCTCTCGCTGCTCAAAGGCTTCGACTGGGAAGAAGCCAGCCTGATGACCATGACGGCGGTGCTGCTGGCGATCTTTCGCCGCTCGTTCTACCGCGCCAGCCGCCTGACAGAACTGCCGTTCTCACCGCTGTACCTGGTGTCCAGCGTCTGCGTGCTGGGTGCCTCGATCTGGCTGCTGCTGTTTGCCTATCAAGATGTGCCGTACAGCCATCAACTGTGGTGGCAGTTCACCCTCGATGCCAACGCCCCACGCGGCCTGCGCTCATTGCTGGGAGCCGCCGTGCTGCTGGTGATCGTATCGCTGACCTGGCTGCTGCGCACCGCCCGCCCGGTGATCCACCTGCCGACCCCGGATGAGCTGGAGCGCGCCTCGAAGATCCTGATGGCTTCGTCCCAACCCGACGGTGGCCTTGCGCTGACCGGTGACAAGGCGCTGCTGTTCCACCCCAACGACGAAGCCTTCCTGATGTATGCCCGTCGCGGCCGCAGCCTGGTGGCCTTGTACGACCCAATTGGACCGACCCAGCCAAGGGCCGAGATGATTTGGCAGTTCCGCGACCTGTGCGACATCCACCACGCGCGTCCGGTGTTCTATCAGGTACGGGCGGAGAACCTGCCCTACTACATGGACATCGGCCTAACCGCGATCAAGCTGGGCGAAGAGGCGCGCGTCGACCTGAAACGCTTTGACCTGGAAGCCAAAGGCAAAGAGATGAAGGATCTGCGCTACACCTGGAACCGTGGCACCCGGGACGGTCTGTCCCTGGAGATCCATGAACCGGGTACGGCGCCGATGGATGAATTAAAAGTCATCTCGGACGCATGGCTTACCGGTAAGAATGTGCGCGAAAAAGGGTTTTCCCTGGGACGCTTCAGTGACGACTACCTCAAGCATTTTCGGATTGCGATCATTCGCTTCGAAGGACGCCCGGTAGCCTTCGCCAACTTGCTTGAGACTTACAATCACGACCTGGCCAGCCTCGACCTGATGCGCGCCCATCCGGATGCGCCCAAGTTGACCATGGAATTCATGATGGTCGGTCTGATTCAACACTATAAGAGTCACGGCTACGCCCGTTTCAGCCTCGGCATGGTGCCGTTGTCGGGCCTGCAACCGCGACGCGGCGCGCCACTGACCCAGCGTTTGGGTTCGATGGTGTTCCGTCGTGGCGAGCAACTGTATAACTTCCAAGGTTTGCGCCGCTTCAAAGATAAGTTCCAGCCAGACTGGGAACCCCGTTACATGGCCGTGCCCGCAGGACTTGATCCGCTGGTGGCACTGGCCGATACCGCCGCCCTGATCGCGGGTGGCTTGACTGGATTGGTGAAACGCTGATGATTCGACGCTCCTGGCGGTATGTATTGGCCTTTGTAGTGCTGCTGGCCCTGGTTCTGGGTGGCGGCTTTTGGTATTTGAAACGCCCTGCCCCGCAGCCGACCCTGGAGCAACTGCCCCAGGCCGATGGCTCGGTAATGACCCGCGTGACCCCAGCCGGCAACCCGAAAGCCCGTGTGGCCGTGGCGGTGATGGCCGACGAAACCCTGACCGATAGCCAGTTGTTAACCCTGAGCCAGGGTGGCAAAGCGCAGATCGTCCAGGTGGTCTTGCCAAAAGATGACTGCAAGCTGCAGGAACAAGCGCTGCAAAGCGCCTTGAGCCAGCTCAAGGGCCCTGCGACGCTGGTCAGCGGCATCGGCCCTGGCGCGGCGCTTGCCTTTCGCTGGCTGGCCACTCAGAACGACGACAAGGCCAATGCCATCTCTGTCGGCTTCGCTCTGGCGCAGGAAGGCTGCAAAGATCCACTGCCGAAAACTGCAGAGCACGGCAACTGGCTGGTGGCGTGGAATGACAACCCTGACGACGAAAGCGCCAGTTTCGTACGCGATACACCACGCGCCACAACCAGCATCAGTGACTACGACATTCACTACCCGCAAGTACTGAACAACGAACTGCGCAAGCAACTGGTGGGTTCGGATAACGGTGGCCTGGCGATTCCCGTGGTGGAAGTCCCGGCAGGCCAGGCTAAGGACACCGTGACCCTGTTCCTCTCCGGGGACGGCGGCTGGCGGGACCTGGACCGCGACGTGGCCGGTGAAATGGCCAAGATCGGCTACCCAGTGGTCGGCATCGATACCCTGCGCTACTACTGGCAGCACAAGACGCCGGAACAAAGCGCCAAAGACCTGACCGAGCTGATGCAGCACTACCGGCAAAAGTGGGGCACCAAGCGCTTTGTGCTGACCGGCTATTCGTTCGGCGCCGACGTGTTGCCAGCGATCTATAACCGCATGCCGGAGAACGAGCAACAGCGCGTCGATGCGATCATCCTGCTGGCCTTCGCCCGCACCGGTAGCTTTGAGATCGAAGTGGAAGGCTGGCTGGGCAACGCCGGCAAAGAAGCCGCGACCGGCCCGGAAATGGCCAAGCTGCCGCCTGAGAAAGTGGTGTGCATCTACGGCGCCGAAGAAGTCGACGAGAGTGGCTGCACCGACAAGACCGCCGTGGGCGAGGCTGTGAAGCTGCCCGGCGGGCATCACTTCGATGAGAACTACCCGGCGCTGGCCAAGCGGTTGGTGGATATCATCGTCAAGCACCAGGCCAAAAGCGAATAACCCCAGGCCTTACACAAATCAAAATGTGGGAGGGGGCTTGCCCCCGATAGCGGTAGGTCAGTCACAGCATTGCTGACTGACACTCAGCTATCGGGGGCGAGCCCCCTCCCACAGTTGTTTTGCGGTGTTAGTAAAATCTAACGCGGCTCGATGTGGGCAATCATCAGCTGTACGGTTTCATTCCCACGAAACTCGTTCACGTCCAGCTTGTAGGCCAACTCCACCCATCGCACGGTCGGATTCGGCCAGACCTCACGGTCCACGCCAAAGGCGATGCCATCGAGCTTCACTGACCCGCATTCGCTCTTGAGCACCACTTTCAGGTGCCGCTCCCCTACCACACGTTGCTCCACCAACTGAAACACCCCGTGAAACAGCGGCTCGGGGAAGTGCTGCCCCCAAGGACCGGCGTGCCGCAGGGCGCGGGCCAGCTCCAGGTGAAACTCCTCAACCGCCAGTGTGCCGTCGGACAACAGGCGACCGGTGAGGTCTTCTTCACGCAGTTGACGACGCACTTCGGCATCAAAAGCTTCGGCAAACAGAGGGAAATTCGCCTCTGGCAATGTCAGACCCGCCGCCATGGCATGGCCGCCGTACTTGGCGATCAGAGTGGGATGCTGGCTAGCAACCACCGCCAGCGCATCACGGATGTGAAAACCCGGCACAGAGCGCCCAGAGCCCTTAAGCAGGCCATCACCCGCATCGGCGAAGGCGATGGTCGGGCGGAAATAACGCTCTTTCATGCGCGACGCCAGAATGCCGATCACGCCTTGGTGCCATTCAGGGTCGAACAGGCACAGGCCAAAGGGCATTGATTCCACCGGCAAGTCCTTGAGCTGGGCCAGGGCCTCGCGCTGCATACCTTGCTCGATGGATTTACGGTCCTGGTTCATGCCGTCCAGTTGCGCCGCCATTTCCCGCGCCGCCGCGAAATCCGTGGTGAGCAGGCATTCGATACCCAGGCTCATGTCGTCCAGCCGCCCGGCGGCGTTGAGCCGCGGCCCGAGAATAAAGCCCAGGTCGGTGGAGGTGATGCGCGCCGCATCGCGCTTGGCCACTTCAAGGATTGCCTTGATCCCCGGCCGTGCGCGACCTGCGCGGATACGCTCCAGGCCTTGGTGCACCAGGATGCGATTGTTGGCGTCCAGCGGCACCACGTCGGCGACACTGCCCAGGGCGACCAAGTCGAGCAGATCGCCGATATTCGGCTGCGGCTTGTTCGCGTACCAGCCCAGCTCACGCAAGCGCGCGCGCAGCGCCATCAGCACGTAGAAAATCACGCCAACACCGGCCAACGCCTTGCTCGGAAACTCACAGCCCGGCTGGTTAGGATTGACGATGGCGTCTGCCGCAGGTAACTCGTCACCGGGCAAGTGGTGATCGGTGACCAACACCTGCAACCCCGCCGCCTTCGCCGCCGCCACGCCTTCGACACTGGAGATGCCGTTGTCCACGGTAATCAGCAACTGCGGCTCGCGCTGCAGGGCCACGGCAACAATCTCCGGCGTCAGGCCGTAGCCGTATTCGAAGCGATTGGGCACCAGGTAATCGACATGGGCGGCACCGAGCAAACGCAGGCCCAGGGTGCCTACAGTGCTGGCGGTGGCGCCATCGGCGTCGAAGTCACCAACGATGAGGATGCGTTGGCGTTGCTCCAGGGCCGTCACCAAAAGGTCTACGGCGGCGTCGATGCCCTTGAGCTGTTGATAGGGAATCAACCTTGCCAGGCTTTTATCCAGCTCGGCCTCGGACTGCACCCCGCGTGCGGCATAAAGACGGGTCAACAGCGGTGGCAGTTCACCGAGAAATGGCAGGACAGCGGGCAACGGACGAGGATCAATACGCATGGGGTGATGGGCGCTTCTCTTTGATACGACGGTTAAACGACAACGCTGAAGGCAACACGGAGCACATGTGGAAGGGGCAAGCCCTCCCTGCAGTGTTCAACCGCGCTCGCCGACCAGCCATTGCAGTTGCACTTCATGCTGGCCACGGTCATCAGTGACGAAGATCGTGCCTTCGCTGATCATCACGTCCCACTTGATTACGCGGGGCATGTCCTTGGCCAGAACCTCCAGAATCTCCTGGGGCACCGCAGCGATGTGTACGTTTTTCAGATTATTCGCCACCGGCACCACTTTGCCTTCCCATACACGCAGGCTGCCATAAGCCAGCAGGCTGGTACGTTCAGTACGGCGCGAGCACCAGGTCAGGCGGTCGGCATCGGGCTGGCCGACTTCGATCCAGTGCAAAACCCGATCATCCAGGCTTTTTTCCCACAGGGCCGGTTCGTCTACATCTGAAAGGCCACGACCGAATGCCAATTGCTCATTGTAAAAAAGGGCGTAGGCCAGCAGGCGCACGGTCATGCGTTCTTCGGTTTCCGAAGGGTGGCGGGCGATGGTCTGTTTGACGCTCTCGTACACCGAACGGTCAAGGTCGGTGAGGTTGAGTTCGAATTTGTAGGTCGTGGACGGCTGGGCCATGAACGGGCTTCTAGAGACAGGGAAAGGCGGCCAGTCTAACTGATGGTGGTGCCATTCAACGAATCCTGCGCTGTTTCACGCTTATCCCTGGCCGCTCGCCTATGTTAAAAGGCATCACACACCCGCTCCGCGCAGACAAGGATCCCCATGTCGTTTAATGCCAAACCGCTTGCCGGCCTGAAAGTCATCGAACTCGGCACCCTGATCGCCGGCCCGTTCGCTTCGCGTATCTGCGCTGAATTTGGTGCAGAAGTGATCAAGGTCGAATCCCCGAATGGCGGCGATCCGCTGCGCAAATGGCGCAAGCTGTACGAGGGCACCTCGCTGTGGTGGTTCGTGCAGGCACGCAACAAAAAATCCCTGACGCTGAACCTAAAGCACCCGGACGGTCTGGAGATTCTCAAGAAACTCCTGACGGACGCCGACATCCTCATCGAGAACTTTCGCCCCGGCGTACTGGAGAAACTCGGCCTGAGCTGGGAAACCCTGCACGCGCTGAACCCGAAACTGGTGATGGTGCGCCTCTCGGGCTTTGGCCAGACCGGACCGATGAAAGACCAGCCGGGGTTCGGTGCAGTCGGTGAATCCATGGGCGGGCTGCGTTACATCACCGGTTTCGAGGACCGCCCGCCGGTGCGCACAGGGATTTCCATTGGCGACTCCATCGCTGCGTTGTGGGCAGTAATCGGTGCACTGATGGCGCTGCGTCATCGCGAAGTGAATGGCGGCGTAGGCCAAGTGGTGGATGTGGCGCTGTATGAAGCTATCTTCGCCATGATGGAAAGCATGATTCCTGAGTTTGACGTGTTCGGATTCATCCGTGAGCGCACCGGCAACATCATGCCCGGCATTACACCGTCGTCGATCCATACCAGCGCGGACGGCAAGCATGTGCAGATCGGCGCAAATGGGGATGCAATCTTCAAACGGTTTATGAGTGCCATTGGCCGTGAAGACCTGGCGAATGATGCGCAGTTGGCGAGCAATGACGGGCGCGATACCCGTCGTGATGAGCTGTATGGCGTGATTGATCGTTGGGTCAATTCGCTGTCACTGGAGCAGGTGGTGGAGCAACTGAACAAGGCCGAGGTACCCGCCAGCCGGATCTACAGCGCCGAGGACATGCTTGGCGATCCGCAATTCCTGGCGCGGGAGATGTTCCTCAAGGCGCAACTGCCAGGCGGCAAGGACTTCAAGATGCCGGGCATCGTGCCCAAGCTGTCGGACACGCCCGGGAGCTGCGAGTGGGTCGGGCCGCAGTTGGGCGAGCACACCAACGTGCTGCTTAACGAGCTGGGTTACGACGCGGCCGCGATCACCCGGCTACGTGAACAAGGCGCGATCTGATGGCGCACTCGCAATAATGGCGCGGCGTTGGCTCCTGGGTGTTTGTGCACCGTTGCTCGGGCTTCTGCCGCTGTCTGCCAAGGCAGCGGACACCTTGACCTGGTTAATCCGCGACCTGCCCCCGATGACCATCCTCGACGGCCCGCAAAAGGGCCAGGGCGTCATCGACGAATTGCTGCCGATGCTGATGGAGCGCCTGCCCGAGTACCAACACAAGATTTTGCACGTTAACCGTGCACGCGGCCTGCAGATACTTCAGACCCCCGCACTGACCTGCGACCCCACCATGCTATGGACCGCAGAACGGGCCAAGTGGGTGGTGTATTCGCGCCCGGCTTTTTCCATGGTCAGTAATGGGGTGGTGGTACGTCAGGACCGCCGTGACGTGCTCGCGCCGCTTGTCGCACAGCAAAGGGTGGACCTCGCGGCGCTCCAGCTGGATAAGCGCGCACGCCTGGGCGTGGTGGCCGAGCGCAGCTACGGGACGCTCATCGATGAAATGCTGGACCAAACGGATGCGCATACACGCGTGCTGCACTACGGAAACGACGCCCTGGGCAGCCTGCTGCAAATGCAGCGATTGGGTCGCCTGGAAGCCGTGCTGGGCTACTGGACTGAAATTCGCTATCACGCCCTGCGCCAGGGGATTGATCCGCTGACCTTGGCGTTCTATCCGATTGCTGGCGTCATGCCCTACCAACGTGTGCATATCGGCTGCTCCGATACGCCTGAGGGCCACCAGGCAATTGAACACATCAACCAAGTGTTGAACGAGCTGCCCCAGGCTCAACTACTGCACGCCTATGCCGCCTGGCTCGACCCTGCGCTGCGCACGCAATACCTGACCGACCATCTCCAGTTTTACCAAGACGCGCCTACGCCCTGACAAATCGCGGGCAAAAAGAAACCCCGAAGCGTGGGGAGACACTTCAGGGTTAAACGTGGCCAACAAAGACCAGTACAGCAAGCCACAAACACCGGAGCACAATGTTTGCTCTTGCTGTTACAAAATCTGACCGGCCATGCCGTAGGAAGTTTCCATCGATGAACAATTCTTCATGCGCGGGCAATGCCACGGGTCTGGGCGGCATTGCGTAAGGCGGCGATGACCGAGGGTTCCAATCGGCCTTCTGCAATTTTGATGTCACGCAGCAGGCAGTCCACTACGTCCACCAGCACGCGTTTATCCATCAATTGGGCACGGTCAACTTCACGCTCGACCACAATAGCGCCAGTAGGATTCTTTACTGTCACCAAGCACTCGTCCTGAACACCCGCAGTGGTCAGCGTAACCTGATAAGGGGTCAGTGCTTCTTCGAGCAATAGGCTGATACTTTCCATCTCGATCACCACTCAATAGTTCGGGAACAATCGTTTCAACGGGAACTGCATCTATCCTAAGTGACTGGCTATGACGTAGGAAAGTTCGCTTTTTCGTATTTACGGGGGTTACCGGGGGATGAGGTTTCCAGCATGCGCTTGCAATATGACAAGCAAAAAACGGCGACACATAAATGCTTGCGCAATGGGCGGTGATTTGGGGTTTGGCCGGGCGCTATCGCAGGTCGCCCCTTTACTTAATGAGCGCTGCCAAAAAACAAAAAACGCCGCTGACCCAAGCAAGGGAGAGCGGCGTTTTTGTGTACGCGGTCTGCCTTACAACGGCTTACCACGATTGCCGTGCTGGCTGACAAACGCCTGCACTGCTTTCAAGTCATTGGCCAACACCGTGCAACGCTCTTCGCGCTCGAACAGGTCGGTCAAGTGCACCGGCAGCTCCAACGCCTTGCCGACACCGGCTTTCTCCACCGCTTCCGGGAATTTGACCGGGTGCGCGGTACCGAGGATCACCATTGGAATATCCAGGCTGCGACGGCATTCGCGGGCGGCCTTCACACCGATGGCGGTGTGCGGGTCGAGCAGTTCGCCGGTCTGGGCATAGACTTCGGCGATGGTCTCGCAGGTCTGTGCATCGTCCACGGCCAGGGAGTCAAAGAGCTTGCGGGTTTCGGTCCAGCGCTCCTCATCAACGCTGAAACCGCCGCCGCTCTTGAAGGTGTCCATCAAGCCGGCAATCGCCGAACCGTTGCGACCGTGCATGTCGAACAGCAGGCGTTCGAAGTTCGACGAGACCATGATGTCCATGGAAGGCGACAGGGTAGCGTGCAGGGTTTCCTTGACGTACTGATTGCCGCTCATGAAGCGGTGCAGGATGTCGTTGCGGTTGGTGGCGACGATCAACTGATTGATCGGCAGGCCCATGTTACGCGCCAGGTAACCGGCGAAGATATCGCCGAAGTTGCCGGTCGGCACCGAGAACGACACCGAACGCGCCGGGCCGCCCAACTGTAGGGATGCGTGGAAGTAGTAAACGATCTGGGCCATGATCCGCGCCCAGTTGATCGAGTTCACCGCGACCAGGCGGGTGCCCTTGAGGAAGCTCTGGTCAGCGAAGCTGTTCTTGACCATTTCCTGGCAGTCATCGAAGTTGCCTTCGATGGCGATGTTGTGGATGTTCTCGCCAAAGATGGTGGTCATCTGACGGCGCTGCACTTCCGACACACGCTTGTGCGGGTGCAGGATGAAGATGTCGACGTTTTCGCAGTGCTTGCAACCTTCGATGGCGGCCGAACCGGTATCACCGGAGGTAGCGCCGATGATCACAACGCGCTCGCCGCGCTTCTCCAACACATAATCCAACAGGCGACCGAGCAGTTGCAGGGCAAAGTCCTTGAACGCCAGAGTCGGGCCGTGGAACAGTTCCAGCACCCACTCATTGCCATTCAGTTGGCGCAACGGCGCGATGGCGCTGTGGGAAAACACGCCGTATGTTTCTTCCAGAATCTTCTTGAAGTCCGCATCTGGAATGCTGCCGGTGACGAATGGACGCATCACTCGGAACGCCAGTTCGTGGTACGGCAGCCCGGCCCAGGAGGCGATTTCTTCCTGAGTGAAGCGTGGCAGGTTTTCCGGCACGTACAGGCCGCCGTCAGTGGCAAGGCCTGCCAGCAAAACGTCTTCGAAATTCAGGGCCGGTGCCTGGCCGCGGGTGCTGATGTAACGCATGACTGGCTCCTCTAAAACATTCTCGAACAGAGGCCGCCGAACGCGCGGGGCCCCTGGAACAATCGGTTAGTTCAGGTGTTCAACACGAATACGAACGACCGGGCCGACAACGCCTTGCAAGGCTTCCAGCGCGGTGATGGCGTCGTTGATGTGCTGCTCAAGCACCCGGTGGGTCAGCAGGATCATCGGCACCTGGCCATTTTGCTCCTCGACTTCCTTCTGCATGATCGACTCGATGTTGATACCGCGCTCCGACAGGATGCTGGCGACCTGGGCCAACACGCCCGGATGATCCTTGGCCTGGATGCGCAGGTAGTAGGCACTTTCGCACGCTTCGATAGGCAGGATCGGGTGGGCCGACAGTGAATCAGGCTGGAAGGCCAGGTGCGGGACGCGGTTTTCCGGGTCGCTGGTCATGGCGCGAACCACGTCTACCAAGTCGGCGATCACCGAGGAAGCGGTCGGCTCCATACCAGCGCCGGCGCCGTAGAACAGCGTGGAACCCGCAGCGTCACCGTTGACCATCACTGCGTTCATCACGCCGTTGACGTTGGCGATCAGGCGATCGGCGGGGATCAGCGTCGGGTGCACACGCAGCTCGATACCAGCCGGGGTGCTGCGCGCTACGCCAAGATGCTTGATGCGGTAGCCCAGGGCTTCGGCGTAGTTCACGTCGGCCGTGGTCAGCTTGGTGATGCCTTCGGTGTAGGCCTTGTCGAACTGCAGCGGGATACCAAAGGCGATGGACGCCAGGATGGTCAGCTTGTGGGCCGCGTCGATCCCTTCCACGTCGAAAGTCGGGTCGGCTTCGGCGTAACCCAGAGCCTGGGCTTCTGCCAGCACGTCTTCGAAGGTACGGCCCTTCTCACGCATTTCGGTGAGAATGAAGTTACCGGTGCCGTTGATGATGCCGGCCACCCAGTTGATACGGTTGGCGGACAAGCCTTCACGTATCGCCTTGATCACCGGGATACCACCGGCTACTGCGGCTTCGAACGCTACGATCACGCCCTTCTCACGCGCCTTGGCGAAGATCTCGTTGCCGTGCACGGCGATCAGCGCCTTGTTGGCAGTGACCACGTGCTTGCCGTTCTCGATGGCTTTGAGCACCAGCTCACGGGCAACGGTATAGCCGCCTACCAGCTCGATGACGATATCGATCTCCGGATTGGTGGCCACGGCGAAGACATCGTTGGTAATCGCAATACCGGTCGTTTCGAACTGAGGCTTTGGCGAACGCGTGGCAATTTGCGCCACTTCAATCCCGCGCCCTGCACGGCGGGAAATTTCTTCAGCATTACGCTGAAGTACGTTGAAGGTGCCGCCACCGACGGTCCCTAAACCACAGATGCCTACTTTGACCGGTTTCACTGAAGAACTCCCCATGAAACGGCCGACGCTAGGTCGGCCGTGGAAAACAGCCGCACAACTGCGGCTTTCAATTAATGACCCGTCGACTGATCAACGAGCCATGATCGTCAAAGGTTCGACGATGCTGGTTTATTTGGCACTCAGCGCCAGTTTGGCAACTTGTGGCGCCGGCTGGTAGCCCGGAATAACCTGGCCATCAGCCAAAACGATAGCCGGTGTACCGTTCACGCCAATGGACTGGCCCAATGCGAACTGCTTGGAGACCGGATTGGCGCACTTGGCGGCCTTGATTTCCTTGCCGTCGACCATCTTGTCCATGGCCGCTTTCTTATCGGCCGAGCACCAGACCGCCTGCAATTGTTCGTCACCCGGCGAACCCAGGCCCTGACGCGGAAACGCTACGTAGCGCACTTCCACACCCAGCTTGTTCAACGCAGGCACTTCGGCGTGCAGCTTATGGCAGTACGGGCAGGTGGTGTCCGTAAACACGGTAATGTGAGTCTTGGTCTCGCCGATGGCCGGGTACACCACAGTCTCGGCCACCGGAATGCCATTGATCAATTTGGACACGCCCAGACGCTCGGCTTTCTCAGTCAGGTTGACCGGCTTGCCGTCTTTCAACTGGAACAGGTAACCCTGGACGATGTACTGGCCATCGGCACTGGCGTACAACACGCGGCTACCCTTGAGCTTGACTTCATACAGGCCGGCCATCGGGCTGGCGCTGATGCTTTCGATCGGGGTATCAAGTTGCAGGTTGGCCAGGCTCTTGCGGATGGTCTGCTCGGCAGCATCATCGGCGACGGCAAAGGTGGAAACCAACGCAATGGCTGCGGCGGCAATAATCTGGGTCAAGCGCATGGGAACTCCTGAAGGCAGATGCAGGGACGGGAAGGAACACCGCTGTCTCTGTAGACACGGGTCGGGACCGTCACCTTTGCTAACCGGCAAAGCCTACCACAGTTGGGCCGCAGGGCAGCCCGCGGCGGGATAAATTGGCGGTTTTCAGCCTCGCGGGTGGTGCTTGGCGTGCATATCCTGCAATCGCGCACGCGCCACATGGGTGTAGATCTGGGTGGTGGATAAGTCGCTGTGCCCGAGCAGCATTTGCACCACGCGTAAATCCGCACCGTGGTTGAGCAAATGGGTGGCAAATGCATGGCGTAGCGTGTGGGGAGACAGGCTCTTGCCAATTCCGGCGACCTTGGCCTGGTGCTTGATGCGATGCCAGAAAGTCTGGCGGGTCATTTGCTCACCGCGCAGGCTGGGAAACAGCACATCGCTGGGGCGCCCACCGAGCAATTCGCCACGGGCATCGCGCATATAACGCTCGACCCACACAATCGCCTCCTCTCCCATCGGCACCAGCCGCTCCTTACTGCCCTTGCCCATCACACGCAGCACGCCCTGACGCAGGTTAACCTGCTCCAGGGTCAGGCTGATCAGCTCGGTAACCCGTAGCCCGCATGCGTACAACACTTCGAGCATAGCGCGGTCACGCTGGCCGATGGCTTCGCTCAGGTCAGGGGCGGCGAGCAAGGCGTCGACGTCGGCTTCCGATAGGGATTTGGGCAATGGCCTGCCCAGTTGCGGCATGTCGACTTGCAAGGTCGGGTCCAGGGCAATCAGCTTTTCCCGCAGCAGATAGCGATAAAAGCCACGTACACCAGATAGAAACCGTGCAGTGGAGCGCGGCTTGTAATTCTGATCCAGGCGCCAGGCCAAGTGATCGAGGATCAGCTCACGGCCAGCGCTGACCAGCTCAAGGTTATTCTCCTGCAGCCAGCCGTTGAACAGCGCCAGGTCACTGCGGTAAGCCTGGCGAGTGTTGTCCGAAAGGCCTTTTTCCAGCCAGAGGGCGTCGAGGAAGCGGTCGATCAGGGGGTGGTCGATAGCAGGCATGAGGGCTCGAAGCAGAAAAGAATAGGGGGATGCTACCGCATGTAGAAGTCGGCTTGCCGGCTCCTACAAAAGGATGTTTCAGTTTGCAAATCCCGGCAGCACAGGTACTGGGCGCTTGTCCGCATCAATCGCGACAAAGCTGAACACGCCCTGGATCGCCTTTTCACGTCCATCGGCACTCATGCTCTCGACGAACACTTCAACCTCAACCTTGAGACTGGTGTTGCCGACCTTGATTACACGGCCGATCAGCTCAACGATGGAACCCGCCGGAATCGCATGATTGAAGTCGATGCGGTCGGTAGAAACCGTCACCAACGGCAAACGGCAAAAACGCGTGGCGGTGATGAACGATACTTCATCCATCCAGGCCAGTGCAGTGCCGCCGAACAAGGTGTTGTGGTGGTTGGTCGTCGGCGGGAATACAGCCTTGGTCACATGGGTGACAGAGAGGTCAGTACGGCGCTGAATTTCTTCGAGGCGAGTAGTCATGGGCAAATACCGGAAAATGGACAAATTTCAGGCACAAAAAAGCAGCCCGTAGGCTGCTTTTTTCTGCATCGGAAAGCTGGACTTAAGCCAGTTTTTCCTTGATGCGAGCTGCTTTACCGGACAGGTCACGCAGGTAGTACAGCTTGGCTTTACGTACGTCACCGCGACGCTTAACGGCCATGCTGTCGATTTGCGGGCTGTAGGTCTGGAAAGTACGCTCTACGCCAACACCGTTGGAGATTTTACGAACAGTGAAAGCACTGTTCACACCACGGTTACGCTTGGCGATTACCACGCCTTCGAACGCTTGCAGACGCGAACGGTCGCCTTCCTTCACTTTCACCTGAACGACAATAGTGTCGCCCGGGGCAAAGGTAGGGATCTCTTTGGTCATCTGCTCTGCTTCGAGTGCAAGGATGATTTTGTTAGTCATGCTGTGCTCCTAAGGTAAGTCAATGGACCTACCATCGATACGTTGTTAACTATCGTCCCGCGCGAGGATGTATTCCTCGAGCAGCTTCTTCTCTTCTCCAGAAAGCGAGCGGCTTTCCAGAAGATCGGCGCGTCGTTCATAGGTCCGACCAAGGGACTGCTGTAAACGCCAACGCCGGATGTGTGCGTGATTGCCACTTAGCAATACGTCGGGAACACGCTGATCCGCATACACCTCCGGACGGGTGTAGTGCGGGCAATCCAGCAAACCATCCGTGAAGGAATCTTCCTCCGCGGAGTCCGCATGCCCTAAAGCTCCAGGCAGCAGTCGTGTAACCGCATCTATCAGGACCATCGCCGGCAGCTCGCCGCCAGACAGGACATAGTCCCCAATCGACCACTCTTCATCGACATGAGCCTCAATAAAGCGCTCGTCAATGCCTTCATAGCGACCGGCAATCAGGATTAATGCTTCCTCATTCGCCAGTTCGCGTACCGCCGCCTGTTTCAGCTGACGGCCTTGAGGGGACAGGTAAATTACCTTCGCCTTCTCCCCAGCAGCTGCCTTGGCCTGAACCAACGCGTCTTCCAGGGGCTTGATCTTCATCACCATGCCCGGGCCACCGCCAAATGGGCGATCGTCCACAGTGTGATGTCGATCCGTCGTGTAGTCTCGCGGATTCCAACAGGTGAGCTGCAACAGCCCCTGTTTCACCGCCCGACTGGTGATGCCGTACTCGCTGATGGCGGAGAACATCTCGGGAAACAAACTGATCACTTCAATGCGCAAATTAGCCACGCTTAGAAGTCCGCGTCCCATTCCACCTTCATCTCGCCCGCTGCCAGGTCAACAGCCAACACGCATTGCTCCGTATAGGGCAACAAGCGTTCGCGATCATCCAGGCTGCCAGCACAAGGCTTGACCACCATTACATCATTGGCGCCGGTTTCCAGAAGATGATCGATTTTCCCGAACAATTGCCCGAGTTGATCAATAACCTTCAGACCTTCCAGCTGGTACCAGTAGTACTCGCCGTCGGTCAATTCAGGGAACAGGTTGCGCGGCACGCAGATCTCATAACCAGCCAGAAGACGAGCTTCTTCACGATCATCAAGACCCTTGAGCTTCGCGACCAGGAACTTATCGCTCCCACGCCCACTGACCAGCTCGACCTGTTTCACACTACCTTCGCGCTTGAGCGTCCAGGTTTTGTACTGCAACAGGTTTTCTGTCGGATCAGTAAAGGAATACACCTTCACTTCGCCGCGAACGCCATGAACAGAATAAATCTTGCCGATAACGATCAAATCATCAGCAACAGTTGGCGTCGCGTTCATATTGCTCAGGCTGCGGCCTTAGCCGAGTCCTTCAACAGTTTTGCAACGCGCTCGGATGGCTGTGCGCCAACGCTCAGCCAGTAGGCTACGCGCTCTTGGTTCACGGACAGACGAACTTCTTGACCACGAGCAACAGGGTTGAAGAAACCAACCTGTTCTTTGTGCGAACCGTCGCGCGGGTTGCGGCTGTCGGTTACGGTCAAGTGGTAAAACGGGCGCTTTTTGGAGCCGCCGAGGGCAAGACGGATTGTTAGCATGTGAAGATCGTTCCTGTAGTCGGTGCTGCAAATCTAAATGCACAGCGGGCATAGGTGCCCGAAAGGCCGCATATTCTAAGGAATATCCGGACTTTTGCAAATGTCTTTTTCTGGCGCCTATCAGCGTGCCATTCAGATCTGCTATGGAGCCGTCGTTTAAAACGGCAGGTCAGCCCCCGCCAACGGCGGGTTTGCTGGAGATCCCACATCCCTGTGGGTCGGAGCGCAAGCGAACTTGCGCTCGAATTCTTTACATTTTCGGCATGCCGCCGCCGGGCAACATACCGCCCATGCCGCGCATCATCTTGGCCATTCCGCCTTTGGCGGAGAATTTCTTCATCATCTTCTGCATCTGCTTGTGCTGCTTGATCAAGCGACCGATGTCCTGCACCTGGGTGCCGGAACCCATGGCGATCCGACGCTTGCGCGAACCGCTGATCAGCTCAGGGTCGCGGCGCTCGGCCGGGGTCATGGAGTTGATGATGGCTTCCATCTGCTTGAACTGCTTCTCTGCCGCGCCTTGGGCATTGCCCATTTGCGCCAGGTTCACACCGCCGATGTTCGGCAGCTTGTCCATCAGGCCGCCGAGGCCGCCCATGTTCTTCATTTGTTGCAGCTGGTCGCGGAAGTCTTCGAGGTCGAAGCCCTTGCCCTTCTTCAGCTTCTTGGCCAGTTTATCGGCCTTGTCCTTGTCGAGGGTGGCTTCGGCCTGTTCGATCAGGCTGAGCACATCGCCCATGCCGAGGATACGCGAGGCGATACGCTCAGGGTGGAACGGTTCGAGCGCTTCGCTCTTCTCACCCATACCGATGAACTTGATCGGCTTGCCGGTAATGGCGCGTACCGACAGCGCAGCACCGCCACGGGCGTCGCCATCGACCTTGGTCAGGATCACGCCGGTCAGCGGCAGCGCATCACCGAAAGCCTTGGCGGTGTTAGCCGCATCCTGGCCGGTCATGGCGTCGACCACGAACAGTGTCTCGACCGGATTGATCGCGGCATGCAGCGCCTTGATCTCGCCCATCATCTCTTCATCAATGTGCAGGCGACCGGCGGTATCGACGATTACGACATCAATGAACTTGAGCTTGGCCTCTTTAATAGCTGCGTTGGCAATGTCGACTGGCTTCTGGCTCAGATCGGACGGGAAGAAGGTTACGCCCACTTCGCCCGCCAGCATTTCCAACTGTTTGATGGCCGCAGGACGGTACACGTCGGCCGACACAACCATTACCGACTTCTTCTTGCGCTCTTTAAGGAAGCGCGCCAGCTTGCCGGCGGTGGTGGTTTTACCCGCACCTTGCAGACCGGCCATCAGCACGACGGCCGGTGGCACGGCGCTGAGGTTCAAATCTTCGTTGGCGGCGCCCATCAGGCTTTCGAGTTCGGCCTGGACGATCTTCACAAAGGCCTGGCCCGGGGTCAGGCTGCGGGACACTTCAGTGCCGACCGCACGCTCCTTGACCGAGTTGACGAAGTCCTTGACCACAGGCAAGGCCACGTCGGCTTCCAGCAACGCCATGCGTACTTCACGCAGGGTGTCTTTAATATTGTCCTCGGTCAGCTTGGCCTTGCCGGTTACGTGGCGCAGCGTCTGCGAGAGACGGTCAGTCAGGTTTTCAAACATGCGCGATCCTTTCAGGCCCTATTCATCGAAATGCATTGTAGACCGAGGTAATGGCGGCCCAGGCTGTGGTAAATCGCTATTAAAAACAGCGCTCAGCGAGCCTGCGGCGTGGGCAGGTCGCGGATTATAGCGAAGACTGCGCCCATGCACACCCGCTGTCTGGTCCGGGAGTCTTTCGTGGAACGCAGGTGTATGCCAAACTCAGCGCCTTTCGGGCTTGTCTATCAGGATTTATGGTCCCCTTGTCACCCAGTTTGCTACCCAGTCTCGCCGCCGCCCTCTTATATGCCGCTGCGACCTTCTATCAGGGCACTCGTCTTGCCCAAGGCACCAAGGCGGACAAACGCCTGCTGGTCGGCCTGGGCGTACTCGCCCTGCTGGCTCATGCCGCGAGCCTGTTCACCCACCTGATGACGCCGGTCGGCCTGGGCCTGGACTTTTTCAGTGCCGCCAGCCTGATCGCTGCAGCGGTCATCGCGCTGACGCTGCTGGCCTGCTACCGGATCCCCGTTGAGAACCTACTGGTCCTGCTCTTCCCCCTGGGCGTACTGACGGTGCTACTGGCGCAGTTCGCGCCCACCGGCACGGTGCAGGTGATTGACGAAGAACCCGGTATCCTCGCCCATATCCTGCTGTCGATCCTGGCCTACGGCATGTTCACCATCGCGGTGTTCCAGGCCCTGCTCCTGCTCCTGCAGGATCACCAGCTCAAGCACAAGCACCCCTCCGGCCTGATCAAGAACTTCCCTCCGCTGCAAACCATGGAAAGCCTGCTATTCGGTTTCCTATGGGCCGGCTGGACGCTGCTCTCGCTGTCGCTCATCTCCGGCTGGTTGTTCGTCGAGAACCTGTTTGCCCAGCACCTGGTGCACAAGACCCTGCTGGCGTGCCTGGCCTGGGTGGTGTTCAGCGTGTTGCTGTGGGGCCGCAATCGCCTCGGCTGGCGCGGGCACAAGGCGATCCGCTGGACCCTGGCCGGTTTCTGCCTGCTGATGCTGGCCTATTTCGGCAGCAAGCTGGTTCGCGAATACATCCTGCATATTTGACGGGCAGCAATCATGGACAACTTGCCCCTTGGGCCGATGCTCGCGGTAATCGCCTTGCTGGTGTTATGGGCGGCGCTGTTTACCGCCATCGAAGCCGCACAACAACACCTGCTGGCCCTGCGCCCCGGTACACGTCAGGGCGACAAGGCTGCCGCCCGCCTGAGTTTCCCGCGCCACAGCCTGATCCTGTGCAACAGCCTGTGCCGTGCGGCCGTGGTAATCCTCTGCACCCTGCTGGCGATTTATGCCTGGGCACAGAACGGCCCGTGGCTCGGCTGGCTGATCTCCTGCGCTGTTCTACTGATCCTGGCCGACTACCTGCCACGCGCCCTGGCAACCCGCCATCCGCAAGCGGTGCTGGGCTTCGGCAACACGCTGCTGGGCGTGCCATTGAAAATCCTCTATCCCGCCGCCTGGCTGCTCAATGGCATCAGCCTGTTGCTGCTACGCCCGTTTGCCCGAAAGCCCGGCGTGGTGAAAAACAGCGACGAGCCACAGCCCGACCACGACGATGAGCCGCAGCCCGAGGCCGACGACAGCCGCACCCCTCGCATGCCGGGCATCCACGCCTTGGACAACATCACCGTCAATGACATCCTGGTACCCCGCAGCGAAGTGGACGGTATCAACCTGGATGACTCGGTCGAAGAAATCATCGAGCAACTGCGCACCTCCCCGCGCACTCGCCTGCCGGTGTTCCACAGTGACATCAATCAGGTCGAAGCCGTACTGAACACCCGACTGATCCAGCATCTGCTGCCGGACGCCAGCCTGACCAAGGAAGCCTTGCTCGAAGCCTCCTACGAACCCTACTTCGTTCCGGAAAGCACGCCCCTCCAGCTGCAACTGCTGAACTTCCACAAACAGCAGCGGCGCTTGGGCATGGTGGTGGATGAATATGGCGAAGTGCTGGGCATCGTTACTCTGGAAGACATCCTCGAAGAAATCGTCGGAGAGTTCGAAAGTGAACAGGGTACGGACAACCCGCATATCGAAGCGCAGCCCGATGGCCGCTACATCATTGATGGCGCCGCTTCGATCCGCGAACTGAACAAGAGCCTGGGATGGCACCTGCCAAGCGACGGCCCCAAGACGCTCAACGGCCTGGTGACCGAAGCCCTGGAGACCATTCCGGATTGCGCGGTGTGCCTGAAGATCGGCCGCTACCGCCTGGAAATCCTCGAAACCGAGGACAACCGGGTGAGCAAGGTACTGATCTGGCACACCAGTCGAGTGCCGGTGTCCGTTTAATCCGCTTGTTCGATGCGCAACCCCCTTCCTATAATCGGGTCGGCTTACCCAAGCCCCGCCCGACCGTGTGCTATCCGCACTGAGCGCGTCCAGGCACCGCAGCATCCTGTCTGACCGGTGTACGCTCCCATCCCGAGCCGCCCCGCGCACAACCCTGATCCAGGGGTGTTCGACCAATAATAATCCGCGTCCAAACGCGCAATGACTGTCAGGGATAATTCAATGAGCACCACCTATAACGAGGCTGCGACCGCCGCCCCGACCAACTCGACTGCACGAGTCGCCACCGCGAGCATCGTCGGTACCGCCATCGAGTTCTACGACTTCTATATCTACGCCACCGCCGCTGCCCTGGTGATCGGCCCGGTATTCTTCCCGCAAACCTCCGGCACCGCGCAGATGCTGGCGTCATTCCTGACCTTCGGTATCGCCTTTATCGCCCGCCCACTGGGTTCAGCGCTGTTCGGCCACTTTGGCGACCGTATCGGCCGCAAGTCGACGCTGGTGGCTTCACTGCTGCTGATGGGCGTGTGCACCACGTTGATCGGTTTGCTGCCCGGCTATGACAGTATCGGGGCCTGGGCGCCGATCCTGTTGTGCGTGCTGCGTTTCGGCCAGGGCCTTGGCCTGGGCGGGGAATGGGGCGGCGCGGCGCTGCTGGCTACCGAGAATGCGCCAAAGGGCAAACGCGCCTGGTTCGGCATGTTCCCGCAGCTTGGCCCATCGATCGGCTTCCTGGCCGCAAACGGCTTGTTCCTGATCCTGGCCATGAGCCTCAACGACGAGCAATTCCGTAGCTGGGGCTGGCGCATCCCGTTCATCCTCAGCGCAGCACTGGTGATGGTCGGCCTGTACGCGCGGTTGAAATTGCATGAAACCCCGGTGTTCGCCAACGCCGTGGCCAAGGAAAAACCGGTAAAGGTGCCGCTGGTGGAATTGTTCAGCCAGCATTGGCTGCCGGTGCTGCTGGGCGCCGCATCGATGGTGGTGTGCTATGCGCTGTTCTATATCACCACGGCGTTCTCCCTGAGCTACGGCGTGTCGACCTTGGGCTACAGCCGCGAGACATTCCTTGGCCTGCTGTGCTTCGCGGTGCTGTTCATGGGTTTGGCCACACCGTTGGCTGCCTTGGCCAGTGATCGGTACGGGCGCAAGCCGGTGCTGATCGTCGGCGCAGTCCTGGCGATCCTGTCCGGCTTCACCATGGAGCCACTGCTGACTCACGGTTCGACCTGGGCCGTAGCACTGTTCCTGGCGCTGGAGCTGTTCCTGATGGGTGTGACCTTCGCACCGATGGGCGCCCTGCTGCCAGAGCTATTCCCAACCCGCGTGCGTTATACCGGCGCTTCGGCGGCGTATAACTTGGGTGGAATTGTGGGCGCTTCGGCGGCACCGTTTTTCGCAACCAAGCTGGTGGCGATGGGCGGGCTCAGTTATGTCGGCGGATATGTGTCGGCGGCAGCGTTGCTCAGCTTGATTGCTGTGCTGTGCCTGAAAGAGACGCGGGATAATGATTTGAACAAGGTTGCCTGATAAACCGCTATCGGCGGCAAGTCGAATCGTCGCACCGCCCCTCCCACATTTTGAGCGCATTTCTACAGATTAAACGCGGTCAAGTGTGGGAGGGGCGGTGCGAAGATTCGATTTGCCCCCGATGCTTTTAGAGCTCTACCACAACCGCCTGGGAAGCACGGGTCGCCTTGGCCCGAGCCGCTTCAATCGACTCATCCCGCGCCAACGCCACGCCCATGCGGCGCTGGCCATTCACTTCTGGCTTACCAAACAGACGCAACGCGGTGTCCGGCTCGCTCAGTGCAGCGCCGAGGTTGGCGAATGCGGTCTGGGTCGACTGCCCTTCCACCAGAATCACCGCCGAGGCCGAAGGCCCGAACTGGCGAATCAACGGGATTGGCAAGCCCAGAATGGCGCGCGCGTGCAGGGCAAACTGCGATAGATCCTGGGAAATCAAGGTCACCAGACCCGTGTCGTGCGGGCGCGGCGACACTTCGCTGAACCACACCTGATCGCCCTTAATGAACAGCTCCACGCCAAACAGACCACGGCCACCCAAGGCTTCGGTCACGGCTTTGGCAACGCGCTCGGATTCCGCCAGGGCAACCGGGCTCATGGCCTGTGGCTGCCAGGATTCCTGATAGTCGCCCTTCTCCTGACGGTGGCCGACTGGCGCGCAGAAGGTGGTGCCGCCGATATGGCGCACGGTCAGCAAGGTGATTTCGTAGTCGAAGTCGATAAAACCTTCGATGATCACGCGGCCTTTACCAGCCCGCCCGCCTTCCTGGGCGTAATCCCAGGCCTTCTGCACATCGTCAGCGCTGCGCAGCAAGCTCTGGCCTTTGCCCGACGAACTCATCACTGGCTTGACCACGCACGGAAAGCCCAGATCCTGGACGGCCTTGCTGTAGTCTTCAAAGGTGTCGGCAAAATGGTACGGCGAGGTCGGCAGGTCCAGCTCTTCGGCGGCCAGGCGACGGATACCTTCGCGGTTCATGGTCAGCGACGTGGCGCGTGCGGTTGGGATCACGGTGAAGCCTTCGGCTTCCAGCTCCACCAGGGTAGCGGTGGCGATGGCTTCGATTTCCGGCACGATGAAGTGCGGTTTTTCCGCTTCGATCACCGCACGCAGGGCGGCGCCGTCGAGCATGTTGATCACATGGCTACGGTGGGCAACCTGCATGGCCGGCGCATTGGCGTAGCGATCCACGGCAATCACTTCAACGCCCAGGCGTTGCAGTTCGATCACCACTTCCTTGCCCAGCTCACCGCAGCCACACAGCAAAACGCGGGTCGCGGTTGGCGACAATGGAGTTCCGATTCGGGTCATCTCAGGTCCTCAGGGGAGCGGATCATGGGGAGAAAGGCCGGCATTTTACATGAACTGTAAAAATTGGCCTCAGTTGGCGACGGCCCGCTTGCGGATACGCCAGGCCATGATCAGCCACACCACCGTGACCCCGGCGAATTTCGATGCCAAGGCCGTACCCACCACCGCCGGCGTCAGCGCGCCGATCAGGCCGAAGAAGATAAACGTGTCGAGGGGAATGCTCAGCGCCGAACTTATCCACAGGCGATCGTGGAGCGGGCGCTTGGTAATGCTGAACACCAGCCAGTCAATGCATTCGGACACCGCGAATGCCGTGGCACTGGCCAGGGCAATGGCAGGGTCGGAAGTGACATAGGACAGTACCAGCGCCGCCAACATGGCGATGATCGCACCGTGGCCGAAGCGGGTTTGCACCATGTCGCGCAGAATAAATACCAGGCCACCCCAGGCGGACCAGATCACGTCAAGGTGCGGGGCGGTGGAGAAAGCGAAGTTGATCAGCACGACGCTGCTGATGTAGGCGATCAGGAAGAGCATGGGGCGAGAGACCTGTGAACAAGGGGCACAGGGTACTTCACATTTTGAAATATGTCGTCTGAGAGGGCCTCATCGGGGGCAAGCCCCCTCCCACATTTTGACCGTATTCCTACAGATTAAACGCGATTAAGTGTGGGAGGGGGCTTGCCCCCGATGGCGATCTATCAGGCGCCGGATTTACCAGAAGCCATAAACACCAGCCCAGCCGCCACCGCTCGCTCGTGGCACAAGCCCAACACCACCCGGCGTTCGGCGTTGTCCATGCGGCTCCAGCGCGTGATTTCATCCACGGTGCGCTGGCAGCCGGTGCAGATGTCGTCATCATCCAGCGCGCAAATGCTCACGCACGGCGAGCCAACGGGGCGTTCAATCGGGTTCATTCTTGCTGCTCAGCCAGGTCGCGGGCATAGCGCTGTGAGTTATGCACATAGTGGGCGGCGCTGGCTTCGAGCATGCGCTTCTGGGCGTCGGTCAACTCACGCACCACTTTGCCCGGCGAGCCCATTACCAGCGAGCCATCGGGAATTTCCTTGCCTTCGCCAATCAGCGAGTTAGCGCCAATGATGCAGTGCTTGCCGATTTTCGCGCCGTTGAGGATCACTGCATTGATGCCGATCAGACTGTAATCGTCCACGGTGCAGCCGTGCAGCATGGCGTTATGGCCGATGGTCACGCCCGTGCCCAGAGTCAGCGGATAGCCCATATCGGTGTGCATCACGCTGCCGTCCTGCACATTACTGTTCTTGCCGATCAGGATCAGTTCGTTGTCGCCACGCAATACCGCGTTGAACCAGACGTTGGCGCCCTCTTCCAGCTTGACCTTGCCCACCAGCGTGGCGTTCGGCGCCACCCAGCTGTTGGGATGCGTCTCGACGCGGGCGTCGCCCAGGCGGTATTTCATGGTGTGTCCTCACGGCTTGCCATTCAAACGATGGCTTAGATATTGATGAAGCTCTTGGGCGGCTGGTGCAGGCTGATCTGGGCGTCGTCATAGAGCAGGTTGATCAACTCGACGATCATGATCGCCGTCAGCCCCCAAATCTTGTATTCGCCAAACCGATAGCTGGGCACATACCAACTGCGGCCCTGGTAATCGATTCTGTGGGTATGTTCGCGCGGATCCTGTCGGAAAAAGTCCAGGGGTACGCTGAAAACGGCGGCAATCTCTGCATCATTGGCCAGGTATTCGACGTAATCAGGGACCACGCCGACATACGGTGTGACGCGAATACCATGCAGGGAGATCAGGGGGCTCAACGGGCCGATCACTTCGACCAAGCCAGGCGGCAGGCCGATTTCCTCTTCGGCCTCACGCAGGGCGGTGAAAATCAGGTCCGGGTCTTCGGGGTCGCGACGACCGCCGGGAAACGCCACTTCGCCACCGTGGGTCGACAGGCCGCTGGCGCGTAGGGTCAGGATCAGCTCGGGTTCATCACTGCGGGTAATCGGCACCAGCACCGCAGCCTCGGGGAAACGCCCGTCGGTTTCCAGCGTGTGGGGGGTGTGATTGCTTACCCGGCGAAGTAGCTCGTCCAGCATGAGTCATCTCGGTCTGTTGGCTACCATGCATCATGCACCAAAGCGTGCGGGCGCCCAACCCCAAAACCCGGCGGGTGTCGCTAAACGACAACTTGCAGGCCCCTGCCCGCCACGCCAAGATAGGCGCACTTTCCAGGAACCCCAGCATGAAATTCTGCAGCCAGTGCGGTAAACCGGTCACCCAACGCATTCCAGAAGGCGACGGGCGCCTGCGTTTTGTGTGTGATCACTGCTCGACCATTCACTATCAGAACCCCAATATCGTCGCCGGGACCGTGCCGGTGTGGGGCGATAAAGTGCTGCTGTGCCGACGCGCCATCGAACCGCGCCTGGGCTACTGGACCCTGCCCGCGGGCTTTATGGAAAACGGCGAGACCGTCGAGCAGGCCGCCACGCGCGAAACCCAGGAAGAAGCCTGCGCACGCGTGCGCAACCTGGCGATTTACACCCTGATCGATGTGCCGCACATCAATCAGGTGCATATCTTCTACCGCGCCGAACTGGTCGACCTGGACTTCGCCGCAGGCCCCGAAAGCCTTGAAGTGCAGCTGTTTGACGAAGCCGACATCCCTTGGTCCGAGCTGGCTTTCCGCACGGTGGGACGTACCTTAGAATGCTTTTTCGCTGACCGCAGACTTGAGTCCTACCCGGTGCGCAGCGAGGCTGTGCCGCCGATGGGCAAGCCCGCCCAATAATAATCCGGCATCAAGGGAAATCGTTTTAATGCGTTGGTTGCTTGCTCTGCTCTGCCTGTCGTTCACTACCCTTTCGCCGGCTTCTACCGTGGAGACCCTGGGCGGCAAAACCGTCGAAAAAGTCCTGGTGCTCAAGTCCGCCCACCAATTGCAACTGATCAACGACGGCAAGCCGATCAAGACTTACCGCATTTCCCTGGGCAAAAACCCCAAGGGCCACAAGCTGATAGAGGGCGACCGCCGCACCCCGGAAGGCCTGTACTGGATCGACTGGCGCAAGACCAGCGACCGCTTCAACCTGGCCATGCACATCTCCTACCCCAATATCAGCGACGCCGCCCGCGCGCGCCGCGAAGGCGTGAAGCCCGGCAGCATGATCATGATCCACGGCACGCCTGACACCGAAGACTACCCCGAACAGTGGTTCCACACCCTGGACTGGACCGACGGCTGCATCGCCATGCGCAACGTCGATATGCGTGAAGTCTGGACCCTGGTCAAAGACGGCACCCTGATCGAGATTCGGCCGTAATCGTCGACCGTTCGTAAAATAATTCGAAAATTTTTCCCGCCTTCAACAGCGCCCGCCGGTGAATACCAGTTCACCGCGCGGGCTGCGCCGTTCTGCGCGCCATAAAGACCTCTCTAATACCACTTAAGACCAAGCCCCGTTATAGGGCCATAAAAACCGGATTTGCACCGTTTTCGCTGCATTGACATGGTATTTAAGTGGTATTAATTTCCGGCCAATACCGGGCGACAACACTCCAATAACGCATCGGAAACCTGACAGATGAATCCCATCCTGGCCCTGCGCCCTGACGACAAACAATCCACGCCGCTTTACCTGCAATTGGCCCGCAAGCTGGAAGCGGCCATCCATGCCGGCGAGTGGAAATCCGAACAGGCATTGCCGTCTGAACGCGTCCTTAGCGAGCAACTGAGCATCTCGCGAGTCACCGCCCGCAAGGCGCTGGAAGTGTTGTTTGCCCAAGGCCTGATCCGCCGCAGCCAGGGCTCCGGTACCTTTATCACGCCTCGCCTGGAACAGCCGCTCTCGCGCCTGTCGGGTTTCAGCGAGATGTTACGCCTCAAGGGCTTTGTGCCCAGCTCCCAATGGCTGGAGCGTGACATCACCCCGCCGACCCATGAAGAGCTGATCCGCCTGGCCCTGTCGCCCACCGACAAAGTGGCGCGCCTCAAGCGTTTGCGTAAGGCCGACGACACCGTCATGGCCATTGAGATGACCACCATGCCTGCCTCGGTGCTGCCGCAACCGCAAGCCATCGGCAGCTCGCTGTACGAGTACCTGGAAAGTATCGGCAAGCCCATCGTCCGTGCCCTGCAGCATATCCAGGCGGTCAACGCCTCGGACGAGTTCGCCGCCCTGGTGGGCATCGCCCCCGGCACCGCCATGCTGCTCATGACCCGCGTGGGCTACACCGCCGACAACACGCCGATTGAAATCACCGACACCTACTGCCGCAACGACTACTACGACTTTGTCGCAGAGCTGCGTCGATATGACTTTGCCGCCGAGTAGCGGCCTTAGAGAACTGCCCATGTCCGAAGATAATATCCTCACGCCCCACGGCTGGATTCGCGGCCGCCTGGTGCATGAACACGGCAAGGTGACCGCCATTGAAGGCGTGCCTTGCGACCCGACGCAAAACGATTTGCCCTACCTGCTGCCGGGCTTTATCGACCTGCATGTGCACGGCGGCGGTGGCAAGGACATCATGGAAGGCATCGACGCCTTCGAGACCATCACCCGCACCCACGTGCGCTTTGGCACCACCTCGCTGCTGGCCACCACCATGACCGCGCCGGTGGATGAAATCTCCAGCGTGCTCGGTCAACTCGGCGGCTTTTGCGAGCAGCGCCCTGCCGGCAGCGCCCGAGTACTCGGCGTACACCTGGAAGGGCCTTACATCAACCCAGGCAAACTTGGCGCCCAACCCAACTTCGCCCACACCGCGCTGATGGAAGAAGTCGAGGCGTACCTGCGCCTGGCGCCCATCCGAGTGATCACCATCGCCCCGGAAATCGCCGGCCACGACGCCCTGATCCGCGCCCTCAGCGAGCGCGGCGTACGCATGCAAATCGGCCACACCTTGGGCAGCTATGAAGAAGGCGTCGCCGCCCTCGCCGCGGGCGCCACCAGTTTTACCCATCTGTACAACGCGATGAGCCCGTTGCATCACCGCGAGCCGGGGATCGTCGGCGCCGCGCTGGCCCACGCCAAGTACGCCGAGTTGATTCCGGACCTGCTGCATGTGCACCCCGGCGCGATACGCGTGGCGCTACGGTCGATCCCTTGCCTGTATTGCGTTACCGACTCCACCGCCGCCGCCGGCATGCCCGATGGCGAATACAAGCTGGGCAGCCACACCGTGACCAAATGCCTGGGCGGCGTACGCCTGGCCGACGGCACCCTGGCCGGCAGCACGCTGACCATGGACCAGGCGCTGCGCAATCTGGTGAAGATCGGCCTGCCTATCAGCGAAGCCTCGCAACGCCTGTCGCAATTTCCTGCGGATTACCTGGGCCTGGAAGAACGCGGCCGCCTGCAACCCGGCAGCTTTGCCGACTGCGTGCGCCTGGACCGCTCCCTGCAACTCACCGACGTCATGGTCGAAGGAGAAACCATTGTCTTCAAAAATGCTTGAAGAGGCCTTGGCCTCCTGTGACGCCGTCGCGGCGCAACTGCAACGCCTGAACCCGGCACTGGAAGAAATCGCCGGCCGCCTGCGCCGCCAGCCGCCGCAAGTGGCGATGACCATCGCCCGTGGCAGCTCGGACCACGCCGCCAGCTATTTCGCCTACCTGGCCATGCAGCATGTGGGCATTCCGGTGGCGTCGTTGCCGATGTCGGTGGTGACCTTGCTGCAAGCGCCGTTGAAGGTCAGCGGCCAGGTGGCGTTCGGTTTCTCGCAGTCCGGCCAAAGCCCGGACCTAGTCAACAGCCTGCGCCTGCTGCGTAAGCGCGGGGCTTTGAGCATCTCGTTGGTCAACGCCGAAGACTCGCCGCTGGAAGCCGCCTGTGAATTCCACGTGCCGCTGTGCGCCGGGCCGGAACTCAGCGTGGCCGCGACCAAAAGCTTTATCGCCACCCTCAGCGCCAGCGCGCTGTTGGTCGGCCACTGGAATCAGGAAGCCGACCTGCTGCAAGCCTGCCAGGCGTTGCCCGATGGCTTGCGTGAAGCGGCCCGCCAGGATTGGAGCCGCGCCATCGACGCCCTGCGCGACAGTCAGCGCCTGATGGTGATCGGCCGTGGCGCCGGTTTTGCCATTGCCCAAGAAGCCGCACTCAAGCTCAAGGAAACCTCGGCGATCCAGGCCGAAGCCTTCAGCAGCGCCGAGGTGCGCCATGGGCCGATGGCCTTGATCGGCGACAACTATCCACTGTTGGTGTTTGCCCCGCGCGGCGCCGAGCAGGCAGGCCTGTTGAGCCTGGCCGCCGACATGCGCCAGCGCGGTGCCCGCGTGCTGTTAGCCGCGCCGGACGATATCGCCGAACGCGACCTGACCCTGAGCCGCGCCGAACACCCGAGCCTGGACCCGGTGCTGGCGATCCAGAGTTTCTACGTCATGGCCGCCGGTCTGGCGGTCGCCCGCGGCATGGACCCGGACCAACCGCGCCACCTGAGCAAAGTCACCCGCACTCACTGAGTGGTGTGCCGTGTTTTCCTGATGAGTACCGTGCCCATGTCTAACAACAATAATGCAGTGACCCTCAGCGCCCCCCTCAGTGGGCCGGTGCTGACCCTGGGCAACGTCCCCGACGAAGTATTCGCCAGCGGTGCCATGGGCGACGGCCTTGCGATCGACCCGCTTAATAACTGCCTGCATGCGCCCTGCGACGGCGAGATCATTCACGTCGCGCGTACCGGCCACGCGCTGACAATCCGCGCCGACAATGGCGCCGAGCTGCTGATGCATTTGGGCATCGACACCGTCGAGCTGAAGGGCGAAGGTTTTGCGCTGCTGGTCAAACAGGGCGCGCGGGTGAGCCTGGGCCAGGCGCTGGTACGGTTTGACCTGGATTGCATTGCGCGCCAGTGCAAAAGCCTTATCAGCCTGATCATCCTAACCAATGGCGAGCACTTCGACGTGCTGCCTCTGGCGTCGCAAACCGTCAACGTCGGCGAGCCACTGATGCAGGTCATCGCGCGGTCGACAGCGCCCGCTCAGACGGCTGTGGATAACTCCATCGAAGAAGCCAGCGCCCGTGTGCACATCACCCATCGAGGCGGCTTGCATGCTCGGCCCGCAGCGCTGATCCGCAAGACGGCCCAGGGCTTCAGCAGCCAGGCGCGCTTGCACTACGCTGACAAGTCGGCCGCCTGCGACAGCTTGATCGGTTTGATGGGGCTCGGCATCGGCGAAGGCGACGAAGTGCGCGTCACTTGCCGGGGCAAGGACTGCGAGGCGGCGTTGCAGGCCTTGGTTGCCGCGCTGTCTGCACCGATGAAAGAAGAACATCACGCGCCTGCCGCCGTTACGCCACGCCGAGCCAATACCGAAGCCGGTGTATTGCAAGGCGTCTGCGCGGCGCCCGGCCTGGTCTGCGGGCCGCTGTTTCGCCTGAGCGGTATCGAGCTGCCCGCAGACACGGGCCAGCATTCGGCCGACGAACAACTGCAACGTCTGGACACGGCGCTGGAGCAGGTGCGCGGTGAAATCCGCAACACCCTGGAGCACGCCCGCCAGCGTAAAAACGTCGAGGAAGAAGACATCTTCGCCGCCCACCTGGCCCTGCTGGAAGACCCGACCCTGCTGGAAGCCGCCACGGGTGCCATCGAGCAAGGCAGCGCCGCCACCCATGCCTGGCGCGATGCGATCCAGGCCCAGTGCGCAGTGCTGCTGGCATTGGGCAAGCCATTGTTCGCCGAGCGCGCCAACGACCTGCGCGACCTACAACAACGCGTGCTGCGCACATTGCTGGGTGAAGCCTGGCACTTCGAGTTACCCGCTGGCGCCATCGTCAGCGCCCATGAACTGACGCCCTCGGATTTGCTGCAACTGAGCGCGCAGCAGGCCGTCGGCCTGTGCATGGCCGAAGGCGGCGCGACCTCCCATGTGGCGATTCTGGCGCGCGGCAAAGGGCTGCCCTGCGTGGTCGCGCTGGGCAGCGAAGTCCTCGACGTACCGCAAGGCCAGCGGGTGGTGCTGGACGCCGCCAACGGTCGCCTGGAACTGGCGCCCAGCGAAGCCCGTCACGCTCAAGTGCACCAGATTCGCGACGCGCAAAAACTGCGCCGCCAACAGCAACAGGCCCAGGCTCACCAGCCGGCACGCACCAGTGACGGCGTAGGCATTGAAGTGGCCGCCAATGTTGCCTCCAGCGCCGACGCCCAAACAGCGTTTGAAAACGGCGCCGATGGTGTCGGCCTGCTGCGTACCGAATTCCTCTTTGTCGACCGCCGCACCGCGCCGGATGAACAGGAGCAACGCCAGGCCTATCAAGCCGTGCTGGACGCCATGGGCGACAAGTCGGTGATCATCCGCACCATCGATGTGGGCGGCGACAAACAACTCGACTACCTGCCCCTGCCCGTCGAAGCCAACCCGGTCTTGGGCCTGCGCGGTATCCGCATGGCCCAGGTGCGTCCCGAACTGCTCGACCAGCAACTGCGCGCGCTGCTGCAACTCACACCGTTGGCGCGCTGCCGCATCCTGTTGCCGATGGTCAGCGAAGTCGACGAACTGCTGGAGATCCGCCAGCGCCTGGATGAACTGTGTGCGCAGCTGAAGCTGACCCAGCGCCCTGAACTGGGGGTGATGATCGAAGTTCCCGCCGCCGCGCTGATGGCCGAACAACTGGCCGAACATGCGGACTTCCTGTCCATCGGCACCAATGACCTGTCCCAGTACACCCTGGCCATGGACCGCGACCACGCCGGACTCGCCGCGCGGGTCGACGCGCTGCACCCGGCGCTGCTGCGGCTGATCGCACAAACCTGCGACGGCGCAGCCAAGCATGGGCGCTGGGTTGGCGTCTGCGGCGCGCTGGCGTCCGACCCGCTGGCCACCCCCGCACTGATCGGCCTGGGGGTCAGCGAGCTGTCGGTGAGCCCGCCGCAAATCGCAGAAATCAAGGACCGCGTCCGCCACCTGGATGCGGCGCAATGCCGGCAACTGAGCCTTAGCCTGCTCGACCTGAGCAGCGCCAAAGCCGTACGCCAAGCCTGTCAACACCACTGGCCGCTGAGCTGACAACAACAACAAGAAAAAGGAGACCCGCCATGTACCAACTGTTCATCGAAGGCCTGCAACGCCTGGGCCGCGCGCTGATGCTGCCTATCGCCATCCTGCCGATTGCCGGCCTGCTGTTGCGCCTGGGCGATACCGACCTGCTCAACATCGCAGTGATGCACGATGCCGGCCAGGCGATCTTCGCCAACCTGGCGCTGATCTTCGCCATCGGTATCGCCGTGGGCTTTGCCCGCGACAATAACGGCACAGCCGGGCTGGCCGGTGCGATTGGCTACCTGGTGATGATCTCTACCCTCAAGGTGATGGACACCAGCATCAACATGGGCATGCTCGCCGGGATCGCCAGCGGCCTGATGGCCGGTGCGCTGTATAACCGTTTCAAGGACATCAAGCTGCCTGAGTACCTGGCCTTCTTCGGCGGGCGACGGTTCGTGCCGATTGTCACCGGGTTCTCAGCGGTTGGGCTGGGGGTGATCTTTGGCCTGATCTGGCCGCCGATCCAGCACGGCATCAACAGTTTCGGCGTGCTGCTGATGGAAAGCGGCAGCATCGGCGCGTTCGTGTTCGGCGTGTTCAACCGCCTGCTGATCGTCACCGGCTTGCACCACATCCTCAACAACATGGCCTGGTTTGTGTTCGGCAGCTTCACCGACCCGGCCACCGGCGCCGTAGTGACCGGCGACTTGACCCGCTATTTTGCCGGTGACCCCAAAGGTGGCCAATTCATGACCGGCATGTTCCCGGTGATGCTGTTCGGCCTGCCCGCCGCGTGCCTGGCGATGTACCGCAACGCCCTGCCGGAACGGCGCAAGGTGATGGGCGGGATCTTCCTGTCGATGGCGCTGACCTCGTTTCTCACCGGCGTGACCGAGCCGATTGAATTCGCATTCATGTTTCTCGCGCCGTTCCTGTACCTGATCCATGCGCTGCTCACCGGTCTGTCGATGGCCGTGACCAATATGCTGAATATCCACCTGGGCTTTACCTTCTCCGGCGGGTTTATCGACATGGTGCTGGGCTGGGGCAAGTCCACCAATGGCTGGCTGGTGGTGCCGGTGGGGCTGGCGTACGCAGCGATCTACTACACGGTGTTCAGCTACTGCATTCGCCGCTTCAACCTGAAAACCCCGGGCCGTGAAGACGGCCAAGTGGCACCGGCCGAAGCAATGAGCGACAACCAGCGCGCCACGGCGTACATCCGCGCCTTGGGCGGCGCGGACAATCTGCTGAGCGTCGGCGCCTGCACCACTCGCCTGCGCCTGGACATGGTTGACCGCAACAAGGCCGTGGATGCCGAGCTCAAAGCCCTGGGGGCGATGGCTATCGTGCGGCCGGGCAACGGCGGCAGTTTGCAGGTAGTGGTCGGGCCGCTGGCAGACAGCATTGCCGATGAGATTCGTCTGGCGATGCCGACCTCCGTCAGCACATCACCTGCCAGCGCCACTGCGCTGACTCAAGCCAGCAACGTTGCCTCGACCGTGGCGCAGCAATGGCTGGATGCGCTGGGCGGTCAGGCCAATGTCGTGCAGTTGGAATGCGTGGCCATGACCCGCCTGCGCCTGCACCTGGCCGACGAAAACGCGCTGTCGCAGGCGCAGCTCACCGCACTCGGTTGCCAGGGTGTCAGCCGGATCGACGCCGGTGTGTGGCACCTGCTGGTCGGCGAGCAGGCCCAAGGCTTAAGCGCCGCACTCAAGGCCTTGACCTCTCGCCAGCCAGTCCGCGCCGGCGCCTGACCTACCTATCTACCGCCCTGTTCAGGGCGGTCGTGCCCATGCTGAGGGCTCCAATCCTCAGCATGGAGCCTGTGCCCGTGAGCACTTCCACCCCACCCCTGACCTTTGACGAGATCAAAGGCTCACTCAACTTGATCGGCCATCACCTGCTCGACCTCGATGCACCGCTGCTGCCGACGCAGCCGGCGTCGCCTCCACTCGCGTACCTTGAGCGCCTGAATACCCATCTGGAAAACTACCGCCAGCAGTTCCTGACAAACAGCCGCGTGCTGTACCAGAACCTGGCCAACAGCGATCTGCGCAGTACTGAAGGTCAGGCCCTGCTGACCACGCTCAAGGCCACGCTCAACACGCAATTGCTGGACATGGATAGCCGCGAGCAGATCGACGGCAAAGCGCGCAAATCCTTCATGACCTTTGAAGCCGGCTACATCGCACTGACCCACGAAACCGCACTCGCGGTCGCCGATCGCCTGTTCCACCCTCAAGAGCAGGCGATCCTGGACCGCGTACCACTGGGCGTCACGCAACGCCCCGGCCTGTATGCACTGACCTTTGAATACCAGGGGCAAACCATCGAACTGGCCGGTGCGTTTGTGCTGACCGAACATTCAAGCCCGGTGGTAAGCGAGCTTCAATCGAGCACGCCGGTTGGCCGCGTGGCACTGTTCACTCCCTCGCGCGGGATTGAGTTTTTCGCCTCACTGGCCGACCTCGACAGCGATCTGTTCCAACGCCTGGACACCGCCGCCGAGCGCGCTCACTTCATGGGCATGCTGGCAACCGACTACCGCACACTGACGCCGCAAGCCATCTGGCCGCTGGCATTGACCCCGATCAGCGAACGGCCACTGTTCGAGCACCTCGACAACCAACTGATCGCCAAGCGCAGCGCCGACATCGACCGCGCCCTGAGCCTGGTGGACAACCCGCACACTGACGCGCAGGCACTGATCAATGCGCTGGAGCAGGCCATCGTCGACGCCGTGCCCGACCTCGGCGCGCGACTGCAATGGCGCGCCCAATTGCTGCTCGACCGATGGTTACGGCACAGCGCGCCAGACTGGTACCGCAGCGCCTCAGACACCCAACGCGCACGACTCGCCGAACACGTGCAGCATTACGACCAGTCCCGGCAGCGCCTGGAACAACTGTTCGGCGCCCTGGCCACGCCGTACACCCTGGCACGCCACCAATGGCTGGAGCGCCTGAGCGATGACCTGGATATCCACAACCTGGAACCACAACGCTTGCTGGTGACCACCCGCCGCGCCGTCACACCGATCGGTGAATACAGCCACAAACGCGACCTGGTCGAATTGGCCTTGCGTGGCCTGCATCCCGACGATGAAAACGCCGGTTCCGATTTCCTCGAAAAGACCAGCCTCAGCTACGACGGCGCGCCACTGCCCGACACCTACGCCGCGCTGACGCCGGCCTGGCTCGCGCAACAAATGGGCACGTTGCAACCGCGTATCGACTTCAGGGACCTACAAAAGCAGCTGCATGCCAAGACCGAGCTGTGCCAGGCCATCGAAGCCATGCTCGACCACAGAATCAACGCGCTGGCCTGCACCGCAATGCTGCAGGGGCATCTCACTGCTGACGATTTCGAACTGATCCAACGCGTGCGCCAAGGCAGCGATCCATTGCTGAGCGCCACGACCCTGGCGCTGCACGAGGCCCAACTGCAAGACCTGTGGGTGCTGCTCCGGCGCGACGCCAGCGGCGCCGTCGACCGCGTGTTGCTATGTACGCCGCAGGCTCCGCGCGAGCAACAGTTCCAGGCGTTCGACAGTGAAATTGCCTGCCAGAACCACATCCTCGGCTGGACTTTGGACAATGGCCTCAAATCGCCGCCAGGCACCCTCACCGATTACCTGATCAGCCGCGTCGCCCTGCGCTTTCGGGCCAAGATGAAACAGGTGCTCAGCGGCCTGAGCTACAAGTTTCACGCCCAGGAACACCGCGAAATCAGCTTCGGACACGCCGGCAGCCATGCCGATTGCCTCAAGGCCATGGCCACCCATGTGTTGGCCACGCGCCTGGATGACGATGAGTTCAGCACGCCCACCTGGTTCCGCGCGGCGCCGCTGACCACACGGCGAACCCTGATGAAACTGGCGGACGACACCAAAGGCGGTCTGCGCGCCTACAACGATTATTCGTTGTCCGAGACGCAAGTGCCGGGCTTCAGCGCTTACCTGCATGAGCAGGCGCGCGCCCGTCTGAATGAGCTGCTGGGACGCCCACGCAACGATGTCGACCCCGACACTGTTTGGGCCTACTCACCGGGGTCGGCTAAGGCTGCGCCCATCAACTACACCCAGCTGTATCGCGACGGCTATGCCGACGGCATCGGTTTTCTCGACGAAAAGTTCTCGCGCTCGGCACACTTCAAAGGCCCCGAAGGCATCGATCTGAGCCCATTGACCGCCGAAAAAGTCGCACGCTCGGTCACCGGCGTCTGGATCGGCCAGCGCTACATCGATGAGATCAAGACACGCCTACTGAACGTCGGCAGCCCGGACTACAAGCTGCGCCGCGATACCACACTGGCCATTACTCAATGGCAATTGCGCAGTGCCGCTCTGGAATCTCACTTGCAGGGGGATATCGCGTCCATCGACCGGGAATGGCTGGAGCGCAGTATTGCGAAGATGGGCGAGACGGCACCGGCCATCCGCCGCGACCATGGGATCCACCGCCTGGTCATCGACGGCGACTGGGTGATCGGCTGCTATCTGTTCACCCATGCCGATGACCCAACGCTGCTCTACACCCCCAATGCCCCGGACGGCGTCAGCGTGCGCGAAGCCAGGCAGTTCAACTACCTGCTGAAAAAACTGCCCGGCATGCTCGGTTACCTGGTGCAACGCGTCGCGGTGCAGTCCCAGGGACGAGTGCGCACATTCCTGGAGGACGCCCGGCACCAGTTGCCTGAAGGGCTGGATAAAACCAGCATCAGCCCGCCGCGCTATGACCCGATACGCGCGCAAACCCAGATCCAGGACCTGCGGCGCGAGGTGTATGACCTCAAGCTGCAACGCACCATTGATGATGTTCACGCGACTACCGTCAACCGCACTCAGATGATCAGCGGCATCGCCTGGACCTGTGTGGAATGGGTTGCCGCCATCGCTACCGCGCCTTTTCCAGTGCTGAGCCTGAGCATCGGTCTGGCGCTGGCGTTCAAGGACGCCATGCTGGCTCTGCACGCTTACCACCAGGGCGACAACGCCCAGGCCCTGGAACACTTGATGGGTTACCTGCTCAACAGCGCCGGCGGGCTGTTCACCGACCTGCGCCCGGCCCTCGGCACCTTGCAACAGTTCGCCGTGCGCCAGGCCCCAAGGCGCCTCGTACAGAGCCCGACACTGCAGTTGATCAGCGCCGTGGAACCGGCGCCACTCAAGCCTGCGGGGATGCAATCGGTGCTGTTCAATGACGAATATCTCTGGGCTCATCAGACTCCGGACCCGATCGGACGCTATTTGCTCTATCGCCTCGACCCGGTCACCGGCAAGCTGGTCTCCACCACCCGCCTCGCCGCACCGGATGCCCAAGGTGTATGGCGCCGTACCGGTGTGACTGGCGGCGCGCCGAAGTATCAAAAAGTCCCGCAGGCCCCCGATGCGCTCAAGCACTACGAGATGCCCGCCCAGTACGCGGACAAACTGGAGCAGGTGCTCAACCCCGACCTCACGGCGCAACTGCGCCAACAGGGTGACTGGGTGTACCAAAACCCGCACGTCACCGTCGCTGCGGCGTCCCGGGAATTGCAGCCGGTGCGCGATGTGTATCAGCAACAAGTCAGCCAATTGACCCGCGACGCCGAGGACTTTTTCCGCCAGCAGCCGCCCGTCGCGCCCCGTGCCGAGGTACCTACCGTAACGCGGGAGACATCGTTGGCCACGCTCACCGATAACCCCGCATTTAGCCGCGCACCGAACCTGATCATTGGCGCCATCCCCGGCAGCGGTGTCGGCCAGCAGGTGCTTATCGAGAACATCGACGCGCTGCTCAACAAAGGCTTCAAGCGCCTGTACATCGAATACCTGCCCGGTGATGTGTTTCGCCTGAAACTGGACAAGCTCAACAGCGGCAAATCCTGGAAGCACATCGAGCGGCATCTGAAGCTCGTCGACAAGGCAATGGGCTTTGCCGACAACGCCGAATTCTCCTATGTGGCGCTGGTACGCAAGGCTTCGGCCAAAGGCATCAAGATCAAGGCACTGGACGCCTCGACCTGCTACGACCTGGATGATGCCCTCAACCTAGGCGACACCCCACCCACCACAACGCGCAGCACCGCGTTGCGCAACTTCTACTCGCACAAAGTCCTGCAAGGCGACAGCGACGCCCTGCCCGATGAGCGCTGGGTTGCCCTATTGGACCCCGCGCGCATGCGCGCGGCCGATCAAGTCCCGGGCCTGGCCGATCTGCACAAGGCGGTTGCTGTGCGCGTGGAGAATGTCGGCGCTGACCACGCCGTGGGTTTGCGCATCGACGCCAGCGACGCTTCCGCCGATTACACCCTGGCCGTGCGCGGGCCTGAACGAACCGTAGAATCCCCTGCCCCGTCGAGTGGTGCGGCAACGGTCACGCATTACAGCGACTACGATATCGCTGCCGACCTGCGCGAAAGCATCCAGACCCAGTCATACCAGTCCCACGGCCTGGACAGTCATTTCCTGCCGGCCCCCGAGCACCGCAAGGCGTTTTCGGTGTTCAAGAAAACGCGGGAGCGTCTGACCCAAGATGCACAGCAGTACTTCAGCCAGCACACCCTGCCGGCTCGCCCGGAACTGTCGCGACTCAGCGGGCAGACGCAGCCGGAACCGTTTCTGCGCGCTGTCAGCGAAAGCCGGCTGGCGGGGCTGGTCATCGGCGAGGCCCACAGCGCGCAGACGAGCAAGGCGTTCCTGATCAAACACATGAAGCAACTCAAGGCGCTCAAGTTCGACACGCTGTACGTCGAACATTTGCTCACCGACCTGCACCAGGCCGAGCTGGATGCCTTCCGCCAATCCAAACGCCTTTCGCCCGCGCTCAAGGACTACCTCAAACGCCAGGATGCCGGGCACATGCCGCTCTACAGTGGCGCCAACACCTACTTCGAAGTGATCCAGCAAGCCAACAAATATGGGTTGCGTGTACGCGCACTCGACTGCACCGCCAGTTACCACGTCAAGGGCGCCAACACAGAGGCGCGCAACCAGATGTTCAGCTACTTCGCGTCACGGGTGATCGACGCTGACCAGGCGGCGCACGGCCCACACAAATGGGTGGCGTTCATCGGCAGCGCCCACACCAACACCCACTTGCAAGTGCCCGGCCTGGCCGAGCTGCAAGGCGCCGCCAGCCTGCATATCCGCGACGCTGCGCCCAGCCTGGCGTCCCCCATCCACCCCGGCCGCTGGGAGACAGGTCTGGAAACCCGCTGGACGGCACTGCGCAGCGACTTCACGCTAAAGGTCGGCGTGGCTGGCATGCGTGAGCCTGCCGCATTCGTACCGCTGGACCGCACCCGGCTGAAAGTGTCCGGCCACTTCCTGGTCGAACACCCGTCAATGGCCGAAAGCAACCTGCTGCACAAATCCCGCAGCGGCGAAATCGTCTCGACCCCGATCCAGGTCGATGACCAGGGCCTGTTCTACATCGATCGCTGGGGCATGGCGCAGCAGCGCTTCCTCTACCAAACCACCTTGATCGACGCCGTACGCGCCCAGGTACAACTGACGCCCGCGCCGTAATCCAGGCAACAAAAAACCCGCTGACCAAACTGGCCCAGCGGGTTTCTTGTTTATGCCGTCAACGAATCAAAAATCCGCCAACAGCCATACCTCGTACGCCGGTGTCTCGTAGGGGTGGCTCAGCTTCAACGCAGCCACAACAGCCACGATCAGCGCATCCGCCACTACCAACTCGACCTTCCATTCTTCGACGACTTCGACCTGGCCAACCTGGCCGATAAACGGCTGACTGCCGTCCAACGCGCGGAATTGGCCCTGGCCCAGCACTTGCCAGGCGCAGTTGTCGTAGTCGCCAATGCGCCCGCCGCCGGCTGCAAAGACGGCGGTTTTCACCGTCTCCACATGGCTGTCGGGCACAAAGAAGGCAAGCTTGTACACGACCTTAGTTCACCCAAACGCGAGCGTTACGGAACATGCGCAGCCACGCACCGTCTTCGTTCCACTCTTCCGGGCGCCACGAGTTCTGCACAGCGCGGAATACACGCTCCGGGTGCGGCATCATGATGGTCACACGGCCGTCGCGGCTGGTGAGGCCGGTGATCCCGCGCGGCGAGCCGTTCGGGTTGGCAGGGTAGTTTTCGGTGACTTTGCCGTGGTTGTCGACGAAGCGCATGGCCACACAACCGGACAGGTCGGCTTCGAGCAAGGCTTCTTCGCTCGCGAACTCCGCATGGCCTTCGCCGTGGGCGATGGCGATCGGCATGCGCGAACCGGCCATGCCTTGCAGGAAGATCGAGTTGGATTCCTGCACCTGCACCATGGCCACACGGGCTTCGAACTGCTCGGAACGGTTACGCACAAAGTGCGGCCAGAACTCGCTGCCCGGGATCAGTTCGCTGAGGTTGGACATCATCTGGCAACCGTTGCACACACCCAGGGTGAAGCTGTCGTTGCGCTCGAAGAAGCCTTGGAACGCATCGCGGGCACGGCTGTTGAACAGGGCCGACTTGGCCCAGCCTTCACCGGCACCCAGCACGTCGCCGTAGGAGAAACCGCCGCAAGCGACCAGGCCTTTGAACTCGTTGAGGTCAACGCGACCGGCGAGGATATCGCTCATGTGCACGTCAATCGCATTGAAGCCGGCACGGTCGAACGCCGCCGCCATTTCCACCTGGCCGTTGACGCCCTGCTCACGCAGCACAGCAACTTGTGGGCGAATGCCTTTCTTGATGTAAGGCGCGGTGATGTCCTGGTTGACGTCGAAGCTGAGCTTGGTGCTCAGGCCCGGGTTGTCTTCTTCCAGGATCACGTCGAATTCCTGCTCGGCGCAATCGGCGTTGTCACGCAGGCGTTGGATCTGGTAGCTGGTCTCGGACCACTGGCGTTGCAGCAGACGGCGTTGACCGGCAAACACTGTATCGCCATTGAACGAGATATTGATTTCACCGTTGTTGATCGGCTGGCCAATCACCGCCACGCAGTCGTCCAGGCCAGCGGCGCTGAATTGAGCGAGTACGTCCGGGGTTGCGTCCTGGCGAACCTGGATCACGGCGCCCAACTCTTCGTTGAACAGGATGCCGTTGATCTCAGATGCATCCTCGGCAACGCTGTCGAGCACGATGTTCAGGCCGCAGTGACCGGCAAACGCCATCTCGACAACGCTGGTCAGCAGGCCGCCGTCGGAACGGTCGTGGTAAGCCAGCAGATGGCCGTCGGCGTTCAGGCCCTGGATCACGGCGAAGAAGGCTTTGAGGTCTTCAGCGTCGTCAACATCCGGCGCCACTTTGCCGAGCTTGCCGTGGGTTTGCGCGAGGATCGAGGCGCCCATGCGGTTCTGGCCACGGCCCAGGTCGATCAGGATCAGATCGGTGGTGCCTTTGTCCATGCGCAGTTGCGGGGTCAGGGTCTGGCGAACATCGGTAACCGGTGCAAAGCCGGTCACGATCAACGACAGCGGCGAGGTCACGCTCTTGTCGGTGCCGTCTTCGTTCCAACGGGTGGCCATGGACATCGAGTCCTTGCCCACTGGAATGGTGATGCCCAGTTCCGGGCACAGCTCCATGCCGACCGCTTTTACGGTGTCATACAGACGCGCATCTTCACCCGGGTGACCGGCAGCGGACATCCAGTTGGCCGACAGTTTGATATCAGACAGTTTGCCGATACGCGACGCAGCGATGTTGGTGAGGGTTTCACCAATGGCCATGCGGCCCGACGCCGGGGCGTCCAGCAGGGCCAGCGGCGTACGCTCGCCCATGGCCATGGCTTCACCGGTGTAGACGTCGAAGCTGGTGGCGGTGACGGCAACGTCGGCCACCGGCACCTGCCATGGGCCGACCATTTGGTCACGGGCTACGAGGCCGGTGATGCTGCGGTCGCCGATGGTGATCAGGAAGCTTTTGCTCGCCACGGCCGGGTGATGCAGCACGCGTTCGATGCTGTCGGCCAGTTCGAGTGTGCTTGGGTCGAAATCATCGCCCAGCTCGGCTTCACGCACCGCTGAACGGTGCATGCGCGGGGCTTTGCCCAGCAGCACTTCGAGGGGCATGTCCACCGGGCTGTTGCCGAAGTGGCTGTCAGTGACCGTCAGTTGCGGCTCGGCAGTGGCTTCGCCGACCACGGCAAACGGGCAGCGCTCGCGTTCGCAGATGGCCTGGAAGCGCGCGAAGTCTTCAGGGCCGACGGCCAGCACGTAACGCTCTTGGGATTCGTTGCTCCAGATTTCGTGCGGGGCCATGCCCGGCTCGTCGTTTGGAATGTTGCGCAGTTCGAAACGGCCACCACGGTCGCCATCGTTGACCAGTTCCGGGAAGGCGTTGGACAAACCACCAGCACCGACGTCATGGATGAAGCTGATCGGGTTCTTGTCACCCAACTGCCAGCAACGGTCGATGACTTCCTGGCAGCGACGCTCCATTTCCGGGTTTTCACGCTGTACGGAAGCAAAATCCAGATCAGCCGAGCTGGTGCCGGTTGCCATAGAGGAAGCAGCACCGCCGCCCAGGCCAATCAGCATCGCCGGGCCACCCAGCACGATCAGCTTGGAGCCGACCAGAATCTCGCCTTTCTTGACGTGTTCTTCACGGATGTTGCCCATGCCGCCGGCCAACATGATCGGCTTGTGGTAACCGCGCACTTCATCACCATGGGGCGTGGTGATGGACTGTTCGAAGGTACGGAAGTAGCCAGTCAGAGCCGGGCGACCGAACTCGTTGTTGAACGCGGCGCCGCCGAGCGGGCCTTCGATCATGATGTCGAGGGCGGTAACGATGCGCTCAGGCTTGCCGTACGGCAATTCCCACGGCTGTTCAAAGCCAGGGATCTGCAGGTTGGACACGGTGAAACCGGTCAGGCCGGCCTTTGGCTTGGCGCCACGTCCGGTAGCACCTTCGTCACGGATTTCACCGCCGGAACCGGTGGCTGCGCCAGGGAACGGGGCAATCGCGGTCGGGTGGTTGTGGGTTTCGACTTTCATCAGGATGTGCACCGGTTCCTGAACCGCGCCGTACTGGCGGGTCTCTGGATCCGGGAAGAAACGGCCGGCGACGGAGCCGACGATCACCGAGGCGTTGTCCTTATACGCCGACAGAACGCCTTCGCTGTGCATCACGTAGGTGTTCTTGATCATGCCGAACAGGCTTTTTTCCTGGCTCTGGCCGTCGATGTCCCAACTGGCGTTGAAAATCTTGTGACGGCAATGCTCGGAGTTGGCCTGGGCGAACATCATCAGTTCGATGTCGTGCGGGTTGCGCTTCAAGCCGTTGAAGGCGTTGACCAGGTAGTCGATCTCGTCTTCGGCCAGGGCCAGGCCCAGTTCGGTGTTGGCCTTCTCCAGGGCGGCGCGGCCACCGCCAAGCACGTCAATCGCGGTCAGCGGCTTGGGCTCGGCGTGGCTGAACAGACCGGCAGCCTGTTCGAGCTGGCTGACGATGATCTGGGTCATGCGGTCGTGCAGGCTGCTGGCGATCAGCTCGGCCTCGGCATCGCTGAACTGGCCGGCGACGTAGAAGGCGATACCGCGCTCCAGGCGCTGGATTTTTTCCAGGCCGCAGTTGCGGGCGATGTCGCTGGCCTTGCTCGACCAGGGCGAGATGGTGCCGAACCGTGGCAGAACCAGGAACAAGCGGCCGGTCGGCTCTTGAACGGGAACGCTTGGGCCGTACTTCAGAAGGCGTGCGAGCACTTGCTGTTCGTCGGCGGTCAATACGCCGGTAACGTCGGCGAAGTGAGCAAATTCAGCATACAGGCCTGTAACCGCTGGAACCTTCTGGCTCAGTTGTTCAAGGAGTTTGCTGTGGCGAAAGGCAGAAAGGGCAGGAGCGCCGCGCAGGATCAACATCTTCGGGACAGCCTCGGGAAGGGGTGTGCTTTGAGGCCGTGCATTCTAGCGTAAACCATCGCCAACGGCACCCGAAACGGCATCGCTGGCTGCTGCCGGACGTCAGTTGGCACGGTTTGCACACTATCGGGGCGTTATCCAAGGCATTGCGCGTAGTTATTTTAACCGTCACATTTGCCCGCCAAGCCACGTTTCTGCGGGCTGCAGCACAGTTTTGGCGGCGCTAGCAGACAAGTCCCCCGCTGTCGAGATATGGCGCCGTGGGCCGTTTGCGTATACTGCGCAGATGTTCTCACCAACTGCTTTGCGCCCGCGATGCGCCAAATGGCTCATCGCCACCGGACTCTTCCTGATGCTCAGCGCCTGTGTTGATAAACCCAGCACGCTTGAGCGAATCAAGGAGGATGGCGTATTGCGGGTCATTACCCGGAACAGCCCGGCCACGTATTTCCAGGACCGCAACGGTGAAACCGGTTTCGAATATGAACTGGTCAAGCGCTTTGCCGACGACCTGGGCGTGAAGCTGGAGATCGAGACCGCCGACAACCTCGACGACCTGTTCGGCCAACTGGGCAAGACCAATGGCCCGGTGCTCGCCGCCGCCGGCCTGGTCAGCAGCGAGCAGCGCCAGCAACAGGTGCGTTTCTCCCATCCTTACCTTGAAGTCACTCCGCAGGTCATCTACCGCAACGGCCAGTCACGGCCGACGAACGCGGCGGACTTAGTGGGCAAGAAGATCATGGTGCTCAAGGGCAGTACCCACGCCGAGCAATTGGCCGAGCTGAAAAAGCAAAACCCTGCAATCGAGTACGAAGAATCCGACGCGGTTGAGGTGGTCGACCTGCTGCGCATGGTGGACGAGGGGCAAATCGACCTGACCCTGGTGGACTCCAACGAAGTCGCGATGAACCAGGTGTACTTCCCCAACGTACGCGTGGCCTTCGACCTGGGCAACGCCAGCAACCAGAGCTGGGCCGTGGCCGCCGGCGAAGACAACAGCCTGCTCAACGAGATCAACAGCTACCTGGACAAGGTGGAAAAGAACGGCACCCTGCAACGTCTCAAAGACCGCTATTACGGGCACGTCGATGTGCTCGGTTATGTCGGCGCCTACACCTTCGCCCAGCATCTGCAGCAGCGCCTACCCAAATACGAGAAACACTTCCGGGCCTATGCCAAGGAAGAAAAGGTCGACTGGCGCCTGTTAGCGGCCATCGGCTACCAGGAATCACTGTGGCAACCGGCGGTCACCTCCAAGACCGGCGTGCGCGGCCTGATGATGCTGACACAGAACACCGCACAGGCCATGGGCGTGTCCAATCGCCTGGATCCCAAGCAGAGCATCATGGGCGGCGCCAAGTACCTGGCCAAAATCAAGGATGAGTTGGACGACAGCATCGCCGAGCCGGACCGCACCTGGTTTGCCCTCGCCGCCTATAACGTCGGCACCGGCCATCTGGACGACGCGCGCACCCTGGCGAAGAAAGAAGGCCTGAACCCGAACAAGTGGTTGGATGTGAAGAAAATGCTGCCGCGCCTGTCGCAGAAGCAGTGGTACAGCAAGACCCGCTACGGCTACGCCCGGGGCGGTGAGCCGGTGCACTTTGTGGCGAACATCCGGCGCTACTACGACATTCTGACGTGGGTGACGCAGCCGCAGCTGGAAGGCAACCAGGTGGTCGAAGGCAACCTGCATGTGCCAGGTGTGGACAAGACCAAGCCTGCGGAAGACAACCCTAAGCTCTAAACGCCACCAACCAGCGCGGGACAAGCCCGCTCACCACAAGCAAGTCAATTCCACCCCATTCAAACGGCTCACATTCGATCACCGTCGTCTTGTAGGCCAGTGATCAGGTGCACCACTCCTCCCGCCAACACCATCACACCCGGCACACCTGCCGCTTTCAACGCCGACTCATCCAACCGCCCCACATCCTGCAATTGCACCCTAACCCGCGTCAGCGCCACACGCTGTTGCGACGTGAGGTTATCCGCGCCACCCAACGCATTCAGCACGTCGGCCGACACTAGACTCTGCGTCGGCGCCTCGACCGTTTCGGCAATCAAATCCGGGGTCAGGGCTTTCCAGAACGCCTGCTTCAATTTATCCAACATGCTCAGTTCTCCAGCACAGATGAGGTTTCGACGGTCGCCGCGTGAAAGCCACGCAAGGCCTCGCGCACTTGGGCGGCCTCTTCCAGGCCCAGCACCTGACGGGCAATGCTCTGGCAGTCGACCAGGTCCAGCTCGCGCACGGTGGCTTTGATGGTCGGGATCAACGGCACGCTGACCGATAACTCATCCACCCCCAGCCCGATCAGCACCGGCACCGCCAGCGCTTCGGACGCCAACGCGCCGCATACGCCAACCCACTTGCCATGGGCATGGGCGGCCTTGACGGTGGTGGCGATCAAGCGCAATACCGCCGGGTGAAAGCTGTCCGCCTGGCTGGCCAGGCGTGGGTGGTCGCGATCCATGGCCAGGGTGTATTGGGTCAGGTCGTTGGTGCCGATGGAGAAGAAATCCACATGGGGCGCAAACACGTCAGCCATCAACGCCGCAGAGGGCACTTCGATCATGATCCCCAGCTTCGGCAACTCGGCCACCCCCAGCGCCAGCGCTTCCTCTTCGAGAATCCTGCGGGCCAGGTGCAGTTCCGACAGCAGGCTGACCATCGGCAACATGATATGCAGCCGCGCCAGGCCGGCGCTGGCGAGGATCGCGCGGAACTGTTCGCGCAACAGTTCCGGGCGCTCCAGGCACAGGCGAATGCCGCGCAAGCCCAGGAACGGGTTGGTCTCGGCCTCCATCGGCACGTAGGCCAGCGGTTTGTCGCCGCCCACGTCCAGCGTGCGCACAACCAGGTTGCGCTCAGCGCCCAGGGCGCGGGCGATGGCCGTGTAGGTGCTGGCCTGCTCCTCCGGGCTCGGCGCGCGGTTGCGGTCGAGGTACAGAAACTCCGAACGCAGCAAGCCGACCCCTTCACCGCCGAGAGTCAGCGACTGCTCCACCTCCTGCAATGAGGCGACGTTGGCCGTGACCTCAACGTGATGGCCGTCGCGCGTGATGGCGGGCAACGCAGCCTGTGCAACGTCGCGCTGCTGTCGCTGTGCCTGTTGTTGACGTGCGGCTTTCAACTGTTCGATCTCAGCCTGGTTCGGCTCCAAGTGCAGCTCACCCTTATCGGCATCCAGCAGGACGTGTTTGCCGTTGGCCAGCGCCAGTACTTGCACGGGCACACCACAGATCGCTGGCAAACCCAAAGCACGGGCGAGGATCGCCACATGGCTGGTCGCACCGCCGCCGACCGTGACAAACCCCAACACCTTGCCGGTGTCGAGGCTGGCGGTTTGTGACGGGGTCAGTTGCTCGGCGATCAAGATGGCGCGCTCGGGCAGATCCCAGGTGCGGTCCTCAATTTCCAGGATCAGTTTGAGTACGCGCTGGCCCACATCGGCCAGGTCCGCTGCACGCTCAGCGATCAGCGCATTGCCCAGCCCCTGGAACAACTTGACCGTGGCCGCCGTGGCGCTGTGCCAAGAAAATGCTGCGCTTTTGCCAGCGGCGAGCAGGCCATGGGCGTGTTCCAGCAGGGTCGGGTCTTCGAGCAATTCCTGATGAGCACGGAAAATCTCCGCCTGGGCACTGCCGACCGCCTTGGCTTGCAAGGTTTGCAGCGCTTCCGTAGCAGCCCGCAGCGCACGCGCCAGCGCGGCACGCTCGACCGCTTCGCCCGCGCCCTTTTCAGGGATATTCAGTTCAGGCTCAGCCACCTGCACCACATGACCACACGCCGAACCCGGCGATGCGCAAACACCTCGCAGCACAGTCGCAGACACCACCGACTCAACCACCGCCACCGTTGCCGCGACCGGCTCGCCGCACCCTTGCGCCAGCAATTCCACCAACGCCTTGATGGCCGCCTCAGCCTCTTCTCCCGCCGCACTCACCTGCAAGATATCGCCCTGCACGGTTTGCAGCGCCATGATCGCCACCAGGGATTTCGCGTTGGCGCTTTGGGTTTGCTTGTGCAGATAGATGCTCGCATTGAACCCCTTCGCCGCCTGGGCAAATACCGCCGCCGGGCGCGCGTGCAGGCCATTGGCGTTGGGCAGGCTCAGCGGTTTGGAGAACAGCGCATCACCCTCCTCCTCGCTTGCAGCTTCAATCGGCTCGCCTGGGGATACCTGCAACAGCGGCTGGCCGAGGTCGACAGCACCGTTTGCCAGCAGGGTGAACGGTTCGCCGCTGACCACGAGCATCAGGGTCAGCAAACTGCGGGCATTGAGCGCCACGTAGTCAGCGTCAAATTCGATCAGCGGCTCGCCGGCCTCCACCCGCTGGCCTTCTTCGACCAATCGGGTAAAACCCTTGCCCGCCAGGTTCACGGTATCCAGGCCGATATGCATCAGCACCTGCACGCCGTTGTCGTCGGTGATACTCACCGCGTGCCCCGTGTTCTGAATATTGCTGACCACCCCGGTCAACGGTGCGCACAAGGTCTGCGAGGTGGGATCGATGCACAGGCCGTCGCCGATCATGCGGCTGGCGAACACCGGGTCCGGCACCTGATCCAGCGCCAGCAGCACGCCGGATAAAGGCGCCAGCAATTCCAGGGGTTGAGTTGCGGTCATGACGTCACCTGCTGTTTGGTTCTGTAAAAATCATTGGGCAGAAGAGGGATCACTTCCACCAATACTCGACCTGCACACCAAAGTTCGATCCATGCCGCGCGGTGCCGTAGGACCCGGTGTCGGATAACGCCGAACCAGCCGCCAGTTCATTCGCCGCACGCTTGGCAGCTTCGTTCCAGGTGGCATAGGTGTAGTACAAGCGCACTTCGGGCCGTGCCCAGAAATCCGGACCTTTGGGCGACCATGTCGGGGCGAAGGTGAATTTGCTCAACTTGCGCGTACCGCCGCTGGCATCGACTTGATCATGGCCCAACTCGGTGACCAGTTTGAATTGGTCGCTGAGGGCATAGGCCGGGCGCACGCCGATGGACATCCAGGTCTGGTCCTGGCTGCCGGGGCGAATATCCTTCTGGTACACCGCCTCGATCTGCCCACCAAAGCGCGGGGTCACTTGCCAGTCGAAGAACTCCACGGCGCGATAACTTTTGCTGCTTTTATCCAGGAAGGTATTGCCGGTGTAGCCCAGGCCAGTGCCGGGGCCTTCGCCGTATTGCAGGGCGAATTTGTTCTTGCCGCCGAGGAAAGGTTTTTGCACGTGCTGCGCTGTCAGTGCCCAGCCGCTGTTGGTATCGCGACCGCCGGCTTTCTCGATATAGCTCAAGCCCAGCTCCAGCTCGCCGCCGGGGTTGGTCCTGAAGCCCGCGACGTTGAAGTCGTGACGGGTGGCGTATTCCTTCTGGTACAGGTTGTCCTTGCGCGAAATGGCGTAGCTGTATTTAAGGTCGCCGATCAGCACGTCCTCGATGCCGCCGCCGGTGGCGCTCTGGTTCCAGTAGTAGAAATCGGAGATATGGATGTCGTTACGTTTGTAGTAACGCCGACCGGCCCACACCGAACCGCCGTTGAGGGCGGGCAGGTTCGACCATTGCGCATACATCTGCGGCATGCGCGCCGAGCCGTTATTCTCGCCCTGGAATTTCAGCTCGCGGTCGTACTTGTTGTAGAGGGAAGCCATGGCATCGACGCTAAGCACCGAGCCATCGTCAAAGGTCAGCAGGTCCTGGCGCAGTTCCAGTTCGCCGTATTGCTCGCATTCATTACCCAAACGATATTTGGATTGCGCGCCCGGCAGTTGGAAACATTGCTGCGGGCCACTGCCGGTTGACGTCCCCGCGCCACTACGCAAATAGCCGGCGAATTCGAGGGCTTGAGCGCCGAGAGGCAGGCTCAGGCAGGATGCAACGAGGCCCAACTTTATTGTTGTTTTCATGAAGCACTCCGATATTTTTATTATGTTTTTTTGCAGCGCCCCCGCACTCCCATACGGGGGTTACAACGGGTCTTAGTCCTTGAGGTGCAGCACGAAGGATTCGTAAGGGCGCAGCACCACCGAAGACGTACGCCGCGGACAGTCGGGGTAATTGCTGATCAACAGACGCTGCTCGCTCGCCGCACTGATCACGCTCTCGGGCAGTTGGATGTCACAGGGCTGCCCGTAGAAATTGTTCAGCACCAGTAGGCGTTCGCCGTGGCCCTCGCGCAGGTAAGCCCAGACTTGGGGATGGTCTTGCAGCAGTTCGCAGTAAACGCCCTCTTGAATCAGCGGTTCGTGACGACGCAAGGCGATCAGCGCACGGTAGTGATGCAGCACCGAGTCCGGGTCATCACGCTGGCTGTCGACGTTGATCTGCGCCGCATTGGCCGCAACGCCGATCCACGGCTCGCCACTGCTGAAACCGGCGTTGGCCTGCGTGTTCCAGTGCATCGGTGTGCGTCCGTTATCGCGGGATTTCTGCATGATCGCCGCCATGCTCGACGCCTCGGATTCACCGGCATCGCGTTTGAGGCGATAGATATTGAGGGTCTCCACATCGCGGTACTGTTCGATCGCGTCGAAACCCGGATTGGTCATGCCCAACTCTTCGCCCTGGTAAACGAACGGTGTGCCCTGGAGGAAGTGCAGCGCCGTGGCGAGCATCTTCGCCGAGACCACGCGGTGTTCACCGTCATCCCCAAAGCGCGAGACCACTCGCGGCTGGTCGTGGTTACACCAGAACAATGCATTCCAACCGCCACCGGCCTGCATGCCCAGTTGCCAGTCAGACAAGATCCGCTTGAGTTGCAGGAAATCGAAGTCGGCCTTTACCCACTTCTGCAGGTTGGGGTAATCCACTTTCAGGTGATGAAAGTTGAAGGTCATCGACAGTTCTTTCGACTCAGGCCGAGAGTAACGAATGCAGTGTTCCAGGCTGGTGGACGACATTTCGCCGACGTTGATCAGGTCATGGCCTTCGAAGACTTCGCGGTGCATCTCTTGCAGGTATTCGTGCACGTTGGGGCCGTCGGTGTAGAAGCGGCGGCCGTCGCTGGTGTCTTCGGGGAAGTCGGCAGGCTTGGAGATCAGGTTGATCACGTCCAGCCGGAAACCGCCTACGCCTTTGTCGCGCCAGAAGCGCATCAGCTTGAACACTTCGGCACGGACCTTGGGGTTGTCCCAGTTGAGGTCGGCCTGGGTGTGGTCAAACAGGTGCAGGAAGTACTGGCCGGTCTGCGCTTCGTATTCCCAGGCCGAGCCGCCGAACTTGGATTCCCAGTTGTTCGGCTGGTCACGCCAGATGTAGAAGTCGCGGTACGGGTTGTCGAGGCTGCTGCGCGCTTGTTGGAACCACTCGTGCTCGATGGAGGTGTGGTTGACCACGATGTCGAGCATCAACTTGATTCCGCGCTTGGCCGCTTCGCTGATGAGCAGGTCGCAGTCGGCCATGGTCCCGTAGCTGGGGTCGATGGCGTAGTAGTCGCTGATGTCGTAGCCGTTGTCCCGTTGCGGCGAGCGCAGGAACGGCGTGATCCACAGGCAATCCACGCCCAGCCATTGGAGGTAATCGAGTTTGTCCACGATGCCCAGCAGGTCACCGGTGGCGTTACCCGCGTGGCTGTGGAAGCTTTTGGGGTAGATCTGGTAGATCACCGAGTGTTGCCAGGTTTGCATGCTGGGTTCCTTCAGTTGAATTGTGTGCCGGCCTCTTGGGCCCTATCGCCGGCACAGGGGAGCGCGGTCAAATGTGGGAGGGGGCTTGCCCCCGATAGCGGTCGATCAGGCGACGCGATAACCCGGCCGAACAATCTTCATGCTCAACGCACAGGTCAGAACAAACGGCACCACCATCGCGACCACCATCCCAATCACAAACATCGGAATGGCACTCGGCACGATCGAAATAAACCCAGGCAAGCCACCCACCCCGATGGCCGACGCCTGCACCTTGTTCATCGACAGGAAAATGCTGCCCAGCGCCGAGCCGAGCAATGCCGCATAGAACGGAAACTTGAAGCGCAGGTTCACCCCGAACATCGCCGGCTCAGTGATACCGAAGTACGCGGAAATCGCCGAGGTCGAGGCCATGCTTTTGTCCCGCGCATTACGGGTCATGTAGAACACCGCGAGCGCGGCGCTGCCCTGGGCCAGGTTGGACATCACGATCATCGGCCAGATAAAGGTGCCGCCTTGGGTGGAAATCAGTTGCAGGTCCACGGCGAGGAACATGTGGTGCATGCCGGTGATCACCAACGGTGCATACAGCAGGCCGAAAATCGCCCCGCCGAGCATGGGCGCCAGGTCAAACAGGGTGACCACGCCTTCGGTGATCAGGATGCCGAGGTGACGGGTCACCGGGCCGATGATCGCCAACGCCAGCACGCCGGTAACGACGATGGTGGTGATCGGCACGACCAGCAGTTGAATGGCATTGGGCACGCGAGCACGCAGCCATTTCTCGATGACGCTCATCACATACGCCGCCATCAGGATCGGCAGGATCTGCCCCTGGTAGCCGACTTTTTCGATCTTGAACCAGCCGAAAATATCGAAATACGGCAGGCTCTGGCCGTCGAGCCCCGCCACCGCCTTGCCGTAATTCCAGGCGTTGAGCAGGTCCGGGTGCACCAGCATCAGCCCGAGCACGATGCCGAGGATTTCACTGCCGCCAAACCGCTTCGCCGCCGACCAGCCCACCAGCGCCGGCAGGAACACGAACGAGGTGTTGGCCATCAGGTTGATCAGGCTCCAGAGGCCATCCAGGTTCGGATACGCCTCCAGCAACGTCTTGCCCTCGATGAACATACCCTTGGCGCCCATCAGGTTGTTCACACCCATCAGCAGGCCGGCGATGATCAGCGCCGGCAGGATCGGCATGAACACATCGGAAAACACCCGCACCAGACGCTGCATGGCGTTGGTCTTGTCGGCGCCCTTCTTCTTTACGTCGGCGATGGTGGCAGCGGCGAGGCCGGTCTGTTCGCGCAGGGCGGCGTAGACCTTTTCCACTTCGCCGGGGCCGATGACCACTTGGAACAGACCACCGGTGAAGAACGAGCCTTTGACCAGATCGACCTGGTTCAGCGCGCTGTTATTGACCAGGCTTGGGTCCTTGAGCGCCAGGCGCAGGCGGGTCACGCAGTGGGCAGCTTGCTCAAGGTTTTCGCGCCCCCCGAGGTTGTCGAGAATCTCGCGGGCGATCGTTGAATAGTCGTGGCTCATGCTTGGTTTCCACTTTGATTTTTTTATTTGAGGGCAGTCATTGGCAGCACGCCGAAGCCAAAAGTACTCGTCTGTACGAGTTAAAGCAACAACTCGTACAGACGAGTTTAAAAATATTGGCTTACCGCTTTCCAAGGCCCAATGGACAAACCCCACCGCTGCCACTAAGGTTCCTGCCTTGAACGCACCGTTCACCTACAGAAAGCCGGGCACAGAGCAGCCATCACATGAGCAAATACAACCAGATCTATACGGATCTGCTTGCCAGCATCACCACTGAACGCCTGCAACGCGGTACGCGCCTTCCTTCCGAAACCGAATTGATGGACAGCTACCAGGCCAGCCGTGGCACCGTGCGTCGCGCCATCGAGCAGCTGCAGGAACGCGGCTTTGCGCAAAAAATCCATGGCAAAGGCACCTTCGTCCTGTCGCCCAACCCGATCGAATTTCAACTGGGTGGCATCGTCAGCTTCCACGAAACCCACGCCGACCTGGGCGATGACGTACACACCGAAGTGGTCGAGTTCACGCAGTTCCCGCTGGAAGGCTCATTGCAGCAACACATCGAAGCCGAACCCGGCAGCCTGATCACCCGCATCAAACGCGTGCGGCGTATCGGTGGTAAACGGGTGATTCTCGACATCAACCACTTTGTCGCCGACCTGATCCCTGGCCTGGACCAAGCAATTGCCGAGCAGTCGATCTACGCGTTTATCGAGCAGACCTTGCAGCTGCAGATCAGCTACGCCCAACGCACCATCGAAGCCCTGCCCCGCAGTAAAGACGACCAGACACACCTAGACCTCGACGGCCAAAGCCACGTGATCGTAGTGAGCAACCAGACGTTTTTGCAGGATGGGCGGCAGTTCGAGTACACCGAGTCGCGGCATACGTTGGATAAGTTTTACTTTTCGGATATTGCGCGGCGCTGAGCCGAGAACGGAAAGCACAGTGAATATTCCGAACGCGTGGCGTGAACAGTTCCCGCAGGCCCTGATTGAGCAACAGGCCATCGGTGAATCGCGGGCTGACGTGTTTCGCCTGAGCCAGGGCTGTGGTGCAGACCTGTTCCTGAAGGCCGAGCCCCAGGCAGCGTTCGGTGAGCTTGCGGATGAAGTCGAGCGCCTTCGGTGGCTCCAGCAGGTTAATTTGCCGGCGCCCATCGTGCTGGCTCAGCTGACAGAAAACCATCACCACTGGGTGCTGATGACCGCCCTTCCGGGACAGGACCTGGCCAGCGCCAACACGCTGTCTGCCACGCAAACCATCGACATACTGGCAACGGCCCTGCGTACCTTGCACCAGATACCCCTCGCGCAATGCCCCTTCGATCACCCTCTAAAGCAACGCATCGGGCTCGCGCGGGAGCGCGTTCGTGCCGGGCTGGTCGATGAGACAGACTTCGACGACGAACGACTCGGACGCAGCGCGGAAGATGTGCTGGCCGAACTCTTGTCGACTCAGCCAAACACCCATGATCTGGTAGTGGCCCATGGTGACGCCTGCCTGCCAAATTTCATGGCGCAAGGCGGCCGTTTCAGTGGGTTCATCGACTGCGGGCGCCTGGGTATCAGCGACCGATACCAAGACTTGGCGCTCGCGGCACGCAGCATCGGGCGTAACCTTGGGCCGGAATGGGTAAAGCCATTTTTCGAGCGTTACGGTATTGAGCCTGATGAGCAGCGCATGAGGTTTTACTGCTTGCTGGATGAATTCTTCTAACTCGCTTGAAGCCCTGCTGGGGTCGCAATCATTTGGAACGGTGATAGTTATAAAGGTCGCGAAGTTTGCACCCGCTTAGCCACACCGCCAGCAACACAGTCCTCAGCACCAGACACACAGCCCACAGCCACATCAGCAATTGCGCCAGCGCAAGAGCCTCTGGGAATTTCAGGGAGGTCAGAATTACGATGAGCATTACACCGTAGGCGGACTTTCGTAAGTTGAATATCAACAACAACCCTGCCGGCAAGACCCAGACTAGGTAAGCAAGGATGTCCATGGCAGTGAATATCAGCATCTTCTGGCCGAGTGAACTACCCACCCCCACGTATTTCACAATGAACGGCAGGTAAAGCGCGAAGTGAAGCGTTGTACTCAACACCAGGCCCACCAGCATTAGCAACGCGAAGCTTTTGAGCCAAATCCGTATTTTCATAAATGTTCCATCCTTGATTTGGCGGAGCAGAAAATGCCCTGCATCTACTGGCTTAGCCCCCCACTGGAAGACTGTGATACAGCGTTAGTATCGTTGATGAAGTAACTGTCTTAGCGATGCACAAAGCGGCCAGAACTTGCCAGCACCAAAAAACCAAAAGCCCGCAATTACGCGGGCTCCAGGGTATTTCTTGCTAGATCGTGCCGGACAATGCCGGGCGTCCCATCATTCCCACTCAATCGTCGCCGGCGGCTTGCTCGACACGTCATACGTCACGCGCGAGATGCCTTCGATCTCATTGATGATACGGCCGCTGACAGTCTCCAGCAGTTCGTACGGCAGGTGGGCCCAGCGGGCGGTCATGAAGTCGATGGTTTCTACGGCACGCAGGGCAACGACCCAGGCGTAACGACGGCCATCGCCGACAACGCCAACCGATTTCACCGGCTGGAACACTACGAACGCCTGACTGACCTTGTGGTACCAGTCGGCCTTGCGCAGTTCTTCGATGAAGATGTGGTCGGCACGACGCAGCAGGTCGGCGTATTCCTTCTTCACTTCACCAAGGATACGCACGCCCAGGCCCGGGCCTGGGAATGGGTGGCGGTAGACCATGTCGTACGGCAGGCCCAGTTCCAGGCCCAGACGGCGGACTTCGTCCTTGAACAATTCGCGCAGTGGTTCTACCAGCTTGAGGTTCATTTCCTCAGGCAGGCCACCCACGTTGTGGTGGGACTTGATCACGTGGGCCTTGCCGCTCTTGGCGCCGGCCGACTCGATCACGTCAGGGTAGATGGTGCCTTGGGCGAGGTACTTGATGTTGTCCAGTTTGTTGGACTGGGCATCGAATACGTCGATGAAGGTACGACCGATGATCTTGCGCTTCTTCTCCGGGTCGGACTCGCCGGCCAGGTTGTTGAGGAACTGGTCTTCAGCGTTGGCGCGGATCACCTTGACGCCCATGTTCTCGGCGAACATGGCCATCACTTGCTCACCTTCGTGCAGGCGCAGCAGGCCGTTGTCGACGAACACGCAGGTCAGTTGGTCGCCGATGGCTTTGTGCAGCAGCGCAGCAACCACAGAGGAGTCAACGCCGCCGGACAGGCCGAGCAGCACGTTGTCGGTACCAACCTGGGCACGCACGTTGGCGATGGCGTCTTCAGCGATTTTCGACGGGGTCCACAGGGCTTCACACTCGCAGATGTCGAGGATGAAGCGCGACAGGATGCGGCCGCCTTGCTTGGTGTGGGTCACTTCCGGGTGGAACTGCACGCCGTAGTAACGACGCTCGTCGCTGAACATGCCGGCGATCGGGCAGCTTGGGGTGCTGGCCAGGATGTGGAAGTCTTCCGGCATCTTGGTGACCTTGTCACCGTGGCTCATCCACACGTCGAGGCCGAACAGGCCATCGGCGTCAACGTGGTCTTCGATGCCGTCCAGCAGGCGGCTTTTGCCGACCACATCTACACGGGCATAACCGAATTCACGCAGCTCGGAACCTTCAACCTTGCCGCCCAGTTGCTCGGCCATGGTCTGCATGCCGTAGCAGATACCGAAGACCGGCACGCCCAGGTCGAATACGGCTTGAGGGCAGCGCGGGCTGTTGGCTTCGTGCACGGACTCGGGGCCACCGGCGAGGATGACGCCTTTCGGTGCGAATTCGCGAATCGCTTCGTCATCCATGTCGAACGGGTGCAGTTCGCAATACACGCCGATTTCACGCACGCGGCGGGCGATCAGTTGGGTGTACTGGGAACCGAAGTCGAGGATCAGGATGCGGTGGGCGTGAATGTCGAGGGCCATGAAGTCAGTCTCGTCTAATGAATCAGAAACAACTCGGGGCTGAAGAACAGCCCCGGTTACTTAACATTTTGCTGGAAGCCTCAACCTACGCGGTAGTTTGGCGCTTCCTTGGTGATCTGCACGTCGTGGACATGGGATTCAGCCATGCCGGCGCCGGTGATCCGTACGAACTCTGGCTTGGTGCGCATTTCTTCGATGTCGGCGCTGCCGGTGTAGCCCATCGAAGAACGCAGGCCGCCCATCAGTTGATGGATGATGGCGCTCAGGGTGCCTTTGTAAGGAACACGGCCTTCGATGCCTTCCGGAACGAGCTTCTCGGCGCCTGCCGAGGAGTCCTGGAAGTAACGGTCGGACGAGCCTTGAGCCTGGGACATGGCGCCCAGCGAACCCATGCCACGGTAAGCCTTGTACGAACGGCCCTGGAACAGTTCGATCTCACCCGGTGCTTCTTCGGTACCGGCGAACATCGAGCCCATCATCACGCAGGAGGCACCGGCTACGATGGCCTTGGACAGGTCACCGGAGAAACGGATGCCGCCGTCAGCGATCAACGGAACGCCGGTGCCTTCAAGGGCAGCGGCAACGTTGGCGATGGCGCTGATTTGCGGCACGCCCACACCAGCGACGATACGCGTGGTGCAGATCGAGCCAGGGCCGATACCGACCTTGACTGCGTCAGCGCCGGCTTCGGCCAGGGCCTTGGCCGCTGCGCCGGTGGCGATGTTGCCGCCGATGACCTGCACGTCAGGGAAGTTCTGTTTGACCCAACGTACGCGGTCGATCACGCCTTTGGAGTGACCGTGAGCGGTATCGACCACCACCACGTCCACACCCGCGGCTACCAGGGCTGCAACGCGGTCACCGGTGTCTTTGCCGGTACCGACGGCAGCACCCACGCGCAGACGACCTTGGTCATCCTTGCTGGCCAGCGGGTAAGCCTTGGCTTTTTCGATGTCGTTGACGGTCATCATGCCTTTGAGGGCGAATTTGTCGTCGACGATCAGCACGCGCTCGATGCGGTGCTTGTGCAGCAGTTCGCGCACGTCGTTCTTGTCGGCGCCTTCCTTGACAGTCACGAGGCGCTCTTTAGGCGTCATCACTTCGCGGACGGTGACTTCAAGACGGTTTTCGAAACGCACGTCACGGGAAGTGACGATGCCGACCAGGTCGCCATCGTGCAGCACAGGAACACCGGAGATGTTGTGCAGACGAGTGAGGTCGAACAGATCACGCACGGTGGCGTCGGCTTCGATGGTGATTGGATCTTTCACCACACCGGCTTCGTAACGCTTGACCTTGCGCACTTCGGCAGCTTGCTGCTCGATGGTCATGTTCTTGTGGATGATCCCGATACCGCCTTCCTGCGCCATGGCAATGGCCAGGCGGGCTTCGGTAACGGTGTCCATCGCAGCGGAAACCAGGGGAATATTCAGCTCGATGCCACGGGTTAGGCGGGTCTTGAGACTGACTTCGTTAGGAAGCACCTCGGAATAACCGGGCACTAGGAGAATGTCGTCGAATGTCAGAGCTTCTTGGCTGATACGCAGCATCGCGGGGGCTCCCGAGCGGGAAAATGGAAGCGCGCCATTATATACATGCACCCTGTCGGGCTCAATGTAAAACTCTGACAAACTTGGTAATACTGATAGATGGATTAAAGTTCGACCTTAACCCAACTGATCTTTTGGTCCAGCCAATCGGCGAATTCGTCGATGAAGCTTTGCTTGAACCCCGCCTCTGCCCAGTTATTGAAGATGAATCCCAGGTTGGAAAACCCGCATTCCTGCAGGAACAGAAACCCATTGATGTCATCTTCATGCCCACACAGCGGGCAGGTGAAGTTGTCGGTGTGGCCGGGCATCCAGTCTTCCAGGCTTTCAAACAGCGCCTCGCCGACCTCCTTGCGACATTCCGGGCAGCCGGCTTCTTCGAGAAAGCCCTTGGCCGGGGTGTAGATGCAGCGTTTGTAGATGATCTCCAGGCCATTGACCGGCTCGTTGAACGGCAGCGCTTCGGGGTGCCGGACCACGGCGCGGGCACCGTCGGCCAGGGCGTAGGCCATGCGGTTGCCGGTGCGCCCGCAAGTGGTGAGTTCTTCCTTGATGATGTTCTTGCGCACCAGCCAACGCACGATCGCCCGCGCGCGGGGCTCGTGGACGGGCAAGGTGGAGATTTTCGGGACAAGGATGCTTTGGGAGTTCATGAGAGTCCTGCGGTGTGGCTTCTGGCGTCATCGCGGGCAAGCCCGGCTCCCATATTGGAATGCGCTCAACTGTGGGAGCCGGGCTTGCCCGCGATGACGCCCGGGAGGCTGGCAGCTTAATCCCTGAAGAAATCCGGTCAAGTGCTCAGATACCGTCCAATCAAGGCAATGCCACTGGCCAGCACCAGCCACGTCACTAACCGCACAAACGCCTCACGCGACATACGCATCGTCAACCTACGCCCAAACCACAGCCCAAGGCCCATCGCTGGCAGTAGGCACAGCGCCAACAGCAACAATGGCAGATCCGCATACACCCCGGCGATCAGGAACAGGCTCAGGCGCACCACGGTACTGCAACTGATCAGCGCACTTTGAGTCGCCCGCGCCGCGTCCTTGGATAATCGGCTGTTCAGATAGATCGCATATAAAAAGCCGCCACTGCCGAACAGCGCGCCAAACAGGCCGCCGACGGTGCCCATGGGAATCGACCAGCCTTTGCCGAGCTGCGTGGGACGGGCTTTTACTGCCAAGGTGTAGACGGCATAGGCGCTGATAAACAGCCCCATCAACAGCAGCAACAAGTCCGAATGCAGATTGAGCAAAAACACCACGCCCAGTGTGCAACCAATGGCCATACACGGCAGCAGCCGCAGCAATTCCGACGTATTCACATCCCGCCGCGTTTGCAACAGGCCGCCAAAGGCCGCGACAAAATCCAGCAGCACCAGCAACGGAATGATCTTCGACAGCGGCATAAACAGAATCAGGATAGGCCCCGCCACCAGCGCCGTCCCGAAGCCGGCAATACCAAACACGATGTACGCCACGACGACACCCAGGCCGATCACCAGCCAATCCACACCGCTAAACGACCACTGGTTCATCAGCTCAAGCGGGCTCATGGAGTCTTCCTTGAAAGAGATAACCATCACTTTAGCCATCGGCGAGGGTTGCGACTAATATCTTCAAAGCCCTCCACCCATCTCGAAAAGGCATGACGCGTGATTTCCACTCGCCAACTGCGCTACTTCGTTGAAATCGCCGACAGCGGCAGCTTCAGCGCCGCCGCCGAACGTCTGTTTGTGGCGCAATCGGCTCTAAGCCGACAGATCAAGGAGCTGGAAAAACAGCTGCAAACGCCATTGTTCGAACGCACCGCGCGTCAGCCACGCCTGACCGCCGCCGGTGAAGCGTTCTACCCGAGGGCACGCAATTTGCTGAGCGAGCTACTCAAGGCCAGTGAAACCGCGACCCAGGTCGGTAACGGCCAGCTCGGCACCCTGCGGCTGAGCCATTCGAGCACCGTGCCGATGAGCGGCGTTTTGTTGCAATGCATCAACACGTGGTTGGAGCGTTGCCCCGGCGTATCAATGGACATCGTCAAACTGTCATCCGAGGCGCAACTGGAGGAAATCGCCGACGGTAGGCTGGATATCGGACTGCTACGGTTGCCGGTGTTGCGCCAGCGTGAAGGGGTACGTGTGGAGCCCTTATATAAAGAACAATTGCTGCTTGCTGTGCCGCCGAATCACCGTTTGGCACGTAGCAACGAGCCCGTCGACCTGGAACAGCTCAAAGATGAAGCGTTTATCTCGATCCCCCACCCACAGCGTGGCGGCCTGAGTTATCTGGCGGCCGAGCTCTGCATGCGCGCCGGATTTTTCCCTAAGGCTGCGCGGGTCATGTCACGAAAGACCACCCAGCTACAGTTGATCCAGGCCGGCTTTGGTATTGCCTTATTACCAAAATCCATGCAGGACATTGCTCCCGCCAATGTGCACTTTCTACCGCTGGCCGATCCGGATTGCCTGAGCACCGTGGCTCTGGCCTGCCCACCGACGCCGAGCCGGTTGGTTGAGCAGTTCTGTCAAACCTTGCACGAATGCCTATAAACTGCCGCCCATGATTAAAGACCCCTTTGCCCGCCTGGGCCTGGACCGTGAAGTCCTGACTGTCAGCCAACTCAACGGCCGTGCGCGGGTGTTGCTGGAAGACGTGTTCACCAATATCTGGGTCGAAGGCGAGATCTCGAACCTCGCCCGCCCAGCCTCCGGCCATGTGTATTTCACCCTCAAGGACAGCGGCGCCCAAGTACGTTGTGCGTTGTTTCGCAACAATGCCGCACGGGTGCGCCAGGCGCTGAAAGATGGCCTGGCGGTGAAGGTGCGCGGCAAGGTCTCGCTGTTCGAGGGCCGTGGCGACTACCAACTGATCCTCGACACCGTGGAGCCCGCCGGTGATGGTGCGCTGCGTTTGGCCTTCGATGCCTTGAAGGAAAAGCTCAGCGCCGAAGGCTTGTTCAGTGCCGAGCGTAAGGTCCCACTGCCGGCCCATCCTCGACGCATTGGCATTATCAGTTCGCCCACCGGCGCAGTGATCCGCGACATCATCAGCGTGTTCCGCCGCCGTGCGCCGAACATCGAGCTGACCTTGATCCCGACCGCCGTGCAAGGCCGCGAGGCGATCCCGCAGATTGTCCGCGCGCTGAAACTGGCCGATGCGCGAGGCTTTGACGCACTGATTCTGGCCCGTGGCGGCGGCTCCCTGGAAGACCTCTGGTGCTTCAACGAAGAAGCCGTAGCCCGCGCGGTGGACGCTTGCGTGACCCCCATTGTCAGCGCCGTCGGACATGAAACCGATGTGTCCATCAGCGACTTCGTGGCGGACGTACGCGCCCCTACCCCATCCGCCGCCGCCGAATTGCTGGCACCGGACGCCAGCCATCTGGTGCGTCAGGTGGAAAATCTGCATCGCCGCCTGGTCATGTTGATGCGCAACCGCCTGACCCACGACCGCCTGCGCCTGGAAGGCATGGCCCGTCGCCTGCGCCATCCCGGCGAACGTCTGCGCCAGCAGGCCCAGCGCCTGGATGATCTGGATATGCGCCTGCGCCGTGCGTTTGAACGCAGCCTCAATACCCGTCGCGAGCGCCTGATCCGCCTGGAAACCCGCCTCACCGGCCAGCACCCCGGCCGTCAACTGGCGCTATTGCGCCAGCGCCTGAACAGCCTCGCCGAACGCTTGCCCCGCGCCATGCGCGAAGGCCTGAAGGCCCGTCGCCTGCAACTGCAAAGCCAGGTGCAGACATTGCAGGTGGTCAGCCCGCTGGCGACCCTGGGCCGTGGTTACAGCATCCTGCTGGATGAGCGCGGCCATGCCATTCGCAACGCGGCGCAAACCCACACCGGCCAGCGTCTCACCGCGCGTCTCGGTGAAGGCCAATTGCAAGTGCGCGTGGAAGACAACCACCTGACACCCGTCACCCTTTCGTTATTGGATTGATTGATGCCTCGTCTCTTTAGTTTGTTGATGCTGCTGTGCCTTACCTTTAATGCCCACGCCGATAGCTATATCAGCCGTACCTTGAACAAACCGGTGCCGGGTGGTGTGGCCGTGGTCGACCTGGGCCCTTCGGCGGCAGCGCCGAAAGCGACCTATCAAGGCAAGCCGGTGCTGGTGGTCAAGGAACAGGACAATTGGCTGGCGATTGTCGGTATCCCGCTGAGCGTCAAGCCGGGTAACGAGCGCATCAGCAGCGGCGGGCGCAGCCTGCCGTTTATCGTCGGCTATAAGAAATACCCGGAACAGCGCATCACCCTGAAAAACAAAAGCCAGGTCAACCCCGACCCGGCTCAACTGAAGCGCATCGAAGGCGAACTGGCCGTACAGCTCAAGGCCTACCGCAGCTTCAGCCCCAACCTGCCGAGTAACCTGGTGCTGGATAAACCGGTAAACGGGCCCCTGTCGAGCAAGTTCGGCGTGCGCCGTTTCTTCAACGGCGAAGAGCGTAACCCGCATTCGGGCCTGGATTTCGCCGTGCCGGCCGGTACGCCGATCAAGACGCCGGCGAACGGCAAGGTGATTCTGGTCGGTAACTACTTCTTCAACGGCAACACCGTATTCGTCGACCACGGCCAGGGCTTTATCAGCATGTTCTGTCATATGTCGAAGATAGACGTGAAGGTCGGCCAGCAACTGGTGCGTGGGACAGTGGTGGGCAAGGTCGGCGCGACCGGCCGCGCCACCGGCCCACATATGCACTGGAACGTCAGCCTCAACGATGCGCGGGTGGACCCTGCGATCTTTATCGGCGCGTTCCAGCCCTGAATGACTCGATTGCGTGCGCCGCAAAGCGCGCGCAATTAAATTCAGAAACCACCGAATTTTCAGGCATAAAATCTCGCCTCCTACGTAAATAGCAGAACTTCTCTCAATTTTTCTCGACTGCTTGCCATCTTTCACCCCGGCGGTTAGGGTTGAGCTTATGAAAACCTCTCACACCCTCATTCAGCTCCGCCAGCACCGCAGCCTGTGCCTCGTCAGCGCACGACTGCCAGGCTGAATCGATCTGCCTCGTCTCTACGCTTTATCCCCAAAAACAGTTCCACGGCAGGCCGCCTTTTCTCGGCCCCTACAACAAAGGATTTCCCGATGAGCATGCTCAAAGACCCGTCTTCGAAGTACCGCGCGTTTCCGACCATCGATATCCCGGACCGCACTTGGCCATCGAAGACCATCACCACCGCGCCGATCTGGTGCAGCTCCGACCTGCGTGATGGCAACCAGTCGTTGATCGAGCCGATGGACGCAGTGAAAAAACTGCGCTTCTGGAAGACCCTGGTAGCCGTCGGCGTGAAGGAAATCGAGGCATCGTTCCCTGCCGCGTCGCAAACCGACTTCGACTTCGTGCGCACCCTGATCGAAGACAATCACATACCCGAGGACACCACCATCCAGGTGCTGACCCAGGGCCGTGAAGACTTGATCGCACGCACCTTCGAATCCCTGCGCGGCGCCAAGAAAGCCATCGTGCACTTGTACAACGCCACCTCGCCGTCGTTCCGCCGCATCGTGTTCAACCAGGACAAGGACGGCATCAAGGCCATCGCAGTCAATGCGGCCAAGCTGTTCGTCAAATACGCTGCCCAGCAGCCGGAAACCCAGTGGACCTTCGAGTATTCCCCAGAGACCTTCAGTGCCACTGAACTGGAGTTCGCCAAGGAAGTGTGTGACGCGGTGATCGAGGTGTGGAACCCGACGCCTGAGCACAAGATGATCCTCAACCTGCCAGCCACCGTGGAGTGCGCCACGCCTAACATCTATGCCGATCAGATCGAGTGGTTCGGCCGCCATATCAACCGCCGTGACAGCGTGATCATCAGCCTGCACACCCACAACGACCGTGGTACCGGCGTGGCCGCTACCGAGCTGGGCCTGATGGCCGGCGCCGACCGTGTCGAAGGCTGCCTGTTCGGCAACGGCGAGCGTACCGGTAACGTCGACCTCGTCACCGTGGCGTTGAACATGTACACCCAGGGCCTGGACCCGCAGCTGGACTTCTCCGACATCGACGGTGTGCGCAAAGTCGTCGAGGAGTGCAACCAGATCCAGGTACACCCCCGTCATCCGTACGTCGGCGATCTGGTGCACACCGCGTTCTCCGGTTCCCACCAGGACGCGATCCGCAAAGGCTTCTCCCAACAGAAAGATGATGCCCTGTGGGAAGTGCCGTACTTGCCGATCGACCCGGCTGACATCGGTCGCAGCTACGAGGCGGTGATCCGCGTTAATAGCCAGTCGGGCAAAGGCGGCATCGCCTACCTGCTGGAACAGGAATACGACATCAGCTTGCCACGCCGCATGCAGATCGAATTCAGCCAGGTAGTCCAGGCCGAAACCGACCGCGTGGGCCTGGAGATGACCGCACCACAGATCTACGCCTTGCTGCAGCGTGAATACCTGCAAGCCAACACTCCGTACGCGCTGGTCAGCCATCGCCTGCAGGAAGAGAACGGCAACAGTTTTGTCGAAGTGGAAGTCTCGGGCAAGGGCCAGGGCGAAACCAACCTGCATTGGAAAGGCAAAGGCAACGGCGCGCTGGAAGCCCTGGTGGCTGGTTTGCCGATTGGCGTGGAGATCATGGACTACAACGAACATGCGATCGGTGCGGGTACCAACGCCAAGGCAGCCGCCTATATCGAACTGCGTGTGAACGGTGAACGTCCAGTGCATGGCGTGGGCATTGATGAAAACATCACAACGGCGAGCTTCAAGGCGCTGTTCAGTGCGCTGAACCGATCGCTGAGCCAGCAGGAAGCCAAAGCGGCGTAACCTTCGCCGTCATACATAAGGCCCCTGGGTGAGAACCCAGGGGCCTTTTTATTGAGTTTCAGATTTAGGTTGCCTGTCAGGGACGCATCGGGGGCAAGCCCCCTCCCACATTTTGAATGTATTCACAAAGCAAAGTGTGGGAGGAGACTTGCCCCCCCCGATAGCGGTCTGTCAGACAAACTGAAAGCTATCGGCATCCAGATTAGCCGGAAACCGCGTGCGATACGCAGCCAGTTCAGCCGCGTCCAGGCACACCTGGAACACCCCGTCCGCCTCCCCTGCACTCAGCAGGCTCTCGCCCTGGAAATCCAGCACTTGGCTATCGCCAGTGTAGGCAAAGCCCTTGCCGTCGGTGCCTACTCGATTGACCGCCGCTACGTAGCACAGGTTCTCGATAGCCCGCGCCGGCAACAACCGGTTCCAATGCTGGCGCCGCGCGCCCGGCCAATTGGCGGTGTACAGCAGCAAGTCAGTGTCCTGGGGATCCCGACTCCACACCGGAAAGCGCAGGTCGTAGCAAATCAGCGGCCGAACACGCCAACCTTTCAACTCGAACTGCACCTGGCGCTCGCCGGGTGTGTAGTGATTGTGTTCACCGGCCATACGAAACAAATGACGCTTGTCGTAGTGCAACACCTCGCCATCCGGCCGCGCCCATAACAGGCGGTTGCGGTGGCTGCCATCAGCGGCCTGGATGATCACGCTACCGGTGATCACCGCGTTGTACTTCGCAGCCTGGGCCTGGAGCCAATGATGGGTCGGGCCGTTTTCCGGCTCGGCGAGGGTTTGCGAGTCCATGGAGAAACCGGTGGTGAACATCTCCGGGAGCACGATGAGGTCGGCGCCGCGGGCCTGCTCCAGCAGCCCGTCGAAATGTTCGAGGTTGGCCTGGCGGTCGTGCCAGGCCAGGGTGGTCTGGACCAGGGCGATATTCAGATTCGGCAGTGCACTCAGATCACGCATAGTTTTTCAGCTGCCTGCTGCAGCGTTTCCTCGCGTTTGGCAAAGCACAGGCGCACCAGGCGCTGGCCTTGGGGTGGGGTCTGGTAGAACACCGAGACCGGGATAGTCGCCACACCGTGTTCACGGGTCATCCACAGGGACATGGCGACGTCATCCAGGTCCGGGCGTATTTGTGAGTAATCCACCAATTGGAAGTAGGTTCCGGTCACCCGGGTAAAGCTGAAGCGCGACGGCGCCAGCAGGTCGCAGAACAGATCGCGTTTGGCCTGATAGAACGCAGGCAGTTCGTCGACGTGCTCCGGGTGTTCGGCCATGAAATCGGCCAAGGCGAACTGCAACGGGGTTACGCCACAGAAGTTGACGTATTGATGCACCTTGCGCAATTCAGCCGTCAGGGCCGGTGGCGCGACCACGTAGCCGGTTTTCCAGCCAGTGACGTGGTAGGTCTTGCCAAAGGAGCTGACCACGAACGCACGCAGGTACAGCTCTTTATGGGCCAGCACGCTCACGTGGGGCACGCCGTCGAATACCAGGTGTTCGTAGACCTCATCGCTGACCAGGTAGATATCGCGGTCGCGGATCAGTTCGGCCAACTGGTCCAGCTCGGCGCGGCTGATCAGCGCGCCAGTCGGGTTGTGCGGGGTGTTGAGGATGATCATGCGCGTGCGTGGCGACAGCGCGGCCTTGATCTTCTCAAAGTCCAATGCAAAGCCTTGCAGGCTCAGTTGCACATGGACACAGCGTCCCCCGGCCAGTTCGACCGAGGGCTCATAGCTGTCGTAGCAGGGATCGAACACGATGACTTCATCGCCACTGCGGATCACCGCCTGGATCGCGCAGAAGATCGCAGCCGTGGCACCGGGGGTGATGGTCACTTCACTGTCCGGGTTGACCGTGGCGCCATAGCTGCGAGCGATCTTGCCCGCCACCTGTTGACGCAGCGCCGGAAGGCCGGTCATCGGGGAGTATTGGTTATGCCCGCTGGCAACATGTTTGCCCACGGCATCGAGTAAAGCCTGGGGGCCGTTGAAGTCGGGAAACCCCTGGGAGAGGTTGAGCGCACCGGTTTCGGCAGCCAATTGCGACATAGTGGTGAAAATAGTGGTGCCGACATTCGGTAACTTGCTGTTGATCATTCGGTGAGTCCCTGCTGAACACCTGTCGCTGCAATGGCGCGGTAAGGGTCGAGGATAGCCCATGCGGTTGTCAGAAAAAAAGCCGGCACGCGCCATTGATAGCCATGACCAGTATCGGCCTTCTACCGCGTCCTCTGCGACGAACGGACTGTCTCAGTGTGCATAACAGGTATTTCTAACAGTTACCTCAACGAAGAAAAAAGCGCCTAACTAATCAGGCTTACCCCATCAGCGAGGCAACCCATGTCAACCACTCTCCTCCACAAAACCGGTGAACTGGATCCGTCGTTTGGTGAACGCGGAGTCTTGCCGCTCAACATCGAAGATGGAGCGATTTTCAGGGCATATGGATTGAACAGCATTGACGACAAGTTACTGGTTTCCGCCAGTGTTCTGAAGGATATGAACACTTACACCCAAGGCCACTTCGTCTATTTCAACCTGCAAGCAGATGGGCAGCCCAATCAAGGTTTCGGTAAAAATGGAATCGTGACCGGGCTCTTTGAACCATCGGATCAGCAATGGCCCTCAAATGGCCTGAAAGTGCTCACGGCGGATCACCAGTCCTACTTGCTGTGCGGAGCCCTGACGCACAACTCAAGCACTCCCGTACCCGCAGTAGCTAAAAGCCAACTAACCGGAGCACCCGTCCTTCAGTTCGGTAAAAACGGCCTATCGGTACTGAATCTGCCAATCACCTACGAACAAGGCCCCAACCAAGCGCCAGGCGTGGACGCGGCCCTTCAAAGTACCGGGAAGATAATCACCCTGCACTTGTACACAGGCGAACCCGGACACTGGGGAGCTCTGATAGCCCGTATAAATGCCGACGGCCAAACCGACCTCGCCTTCAATAGTGGCCGTGGCTATATCGACACCCTTAAGGCGGGCGAGAACACGGCTTTAGCAGGCCTCGCCATTCAAGCGGACGACAAGATTCTCGCTTACGGCCACAGCGTCCATGTCAGGGGTATCAAGACGGGAATCGTCCACCGTTACACCTCGGAAGGTGCGGTAGATACAACCTTCGCGATCAGCGGCGAGTACCGAACCCAGGATCATCAATACCTTGATCTCGTTGCCACCCATGAAAAGATCCTTGCGTGCGGCTCTGCTGCGCAAGGAGCACTGCTTATCTCACTAGACCCCGACGGCGTGCCGGATCCCGGCTTCAACAATGGCCTACCGGTAATCACGGCAAACGTGACCCGTTGGCACAAGTTGCTGGTGGACGCTGGCAAAATCGTAGCGGTCGGCACCCTTGAAGAGGTATTGAACAAAACGGCCGTGATGGCGCGCTTCAATAGCAATGGCGAGATCGATACAAGCTTCGGGCCTAACGGCACCGGCATCGTTGAGCTGGACTTCAACCAGCAGTTCAGCGAGCCCATTGGGCTGGTCATGGACCAACAAAAACGATTGCTCGTATTGATGTCCTTATCAGGCCTCACGCTTGAACCAACCTTCCTGCTGGCGTGTTATTTTTCCGAATCGCAGGCGTAAAAAAGGCGCCACCGGCGCCTTTTTAAAGCTTGAATCAGCGCTTGTCGCGGCGCTTCTTGTCGGCCTTCTTGTGGTGAGTCATCAAACGACGCTTCTTGTTCACCTGACGGTCAGTCAGTGTGTTCTTGTTGCCTTCGTATGGGTTCTCGCCCCCCTTAAACTCGATACGGATCGGCGTACCGACCAGTTTCAAGACACGGCGGTAGGTGTTTTCCAAGTAACGCACGTAGGACTTAGGCACCTTCTCGATCTGGTTACCGTGGATCACGATAATCGGCGGGTTGGCACCACCCAAGTGGGCGTAACGCAGTTTGATCCGGCGGTTGTTGACCATCGGCGGTGCATGCTCGCCCACCGCATCTTCCAGGATCTGGGTGAGACGATTGGTCGGCCAGCGGGTGACTGCGGACTTGAAAGAATTCTGTACGGAAGCGTACAGGTTACCCACGCCAGTACCGTGCAATGCCGAGATAAAGTGAATATCGGCGAACTCGACGAAGAACAGGCGGCGCTGCAGCTCGATCTTGACGAAATCGCGCTCGCTCGGCGTCATGCCGTCCCACTTGTTGATCGCGATGACCAATGCCCGGCCCGCTTCCAGGGCAAAGCCCAGCAAGTTGAGGTCGTGGTCCACCACGCCTTCGCGGGCGTCCATCACGAAGATCACCACGTTGGCGTCTTTGATCGCTTGCAGGGTTTTCACCACGGAAAACTTTTCAACTTCCTCGTGGATCTTGCCGCGCTTGCGCACACCGGCTGTGTCGATCAGCGTGTACTTCTCGTCGTTGCGCTCGAACGGGATGTAGATACTGTCGCGGGTGGTGCCAGGCTGGTCGTACACGATTACCCGGTCTTCACCGAGCATACGATTGACCAGGGTCGACTTGCCGACGTTAGGACGGCCGATGATGGCGATCTTGATACCGTCTTTTTCACTAGGGCCAGGAATGCGCTTGGCTTCCTCACCTTCGGCAACGATCTCTTCTTCGCCTTCTTCTTCCTCAGCATCATCCTTCGGGAAGTCGCGCAGAGCGATTTCCAGCATCTGCGTGATGCCGCGGCCGTGGGCACCGGCAACCGGGATCGCGTCGCCCAGGCCCATCGGGCTGAATTCAGCACGGGCCGCCTCAGGATCGATGTTATCGATCTTGTTCGCGACCAAATAGGAACGCTTGTTACGCTTGCGCAGGTGCTCGCCGATCATCTGGTCGGCAGCGGTGTAGCCAGCGCGGGCGTCCACCAGGAACAACACGACATCGGCTTCTTCAATGGCCAGCAGCGACTGCTCGGCCATTTTTTCGTCCATGCCATGCTCATCACCGGAGATACCACCGGTGTCGACAATAATGTAGGAGCGCCCTTGCCACTTTGCCTCACCGTATTGGCGATCACGGGTCAGACCGGACAAGTCGCCGACAATAGCGTCGCGAGTCCTGGTCAGGCGGTTGAACAAGGTGGACTTGCCGACGTTAGGTCGGCCCACCAGGGCGATTACGGGAACCATGCGGCTCTCCACTTCGTTATTTCAGAAAATACAAAAGCCGCTGCAGGGCAGCGGCTGGTGCTCGGGGCAGCATCGTCAGATGCCGCATGCCCCGCCGAAACGGGGCCGCCTGGGTGTTACCCCAAGCATAGTTCTTACTTGATGGTCAGGGCTTCCAGCTTGCCGCTGTTGCCATACACATAAAGCATGTTACCCACCACCAGCGGACGCGCGCGCAGGCCGTCGCTGTCGATACGCTCACGACCTACGAAGCGACCATCCACCTGGCTCAGCAGATGCAAGTAGCCTTCGAAATCGCCGACCGCTACGTAGCTGGAGAACACTTCCGGTGCCGACAGTTGACGGCGAGCCAGGGAGTCGTTGCTCCACAACGCGGTGGTGGAACGCTCGTCGACACTTTCAACAGTGCCGGATGCCAGGCTGACGTAGACGCTGCCAAACCCTTGGGAGACACCGGCGTAGCTGGAAGCATCACGCTGCCAGTTAACGCGGCCGCTCTGCAGGTCCAGCGCCGCAACACGGCCCTGATAGGTGGCGACGTAGAGGGTTTCACCCGACAGCAGCAAGCCACCGTCGATGTCCACTACACGATCCAGCTCGGAACGACCTTGCGGGATTGCCACACGGGTTTCCCAGGCCGGCACGCCGTTCTGGGTGTCCAGGGCGACCACTTTACCGGTCGACAGGCCTGCAACGGCCAGATTGTTGGTTACAACCGGACCACTGGTACCACGCAGGGTCAACACCGCAGGAGTACTGTCGTACAACCAGCGCTGGTTGCCGGTAGCGGCATCCAGACCGATTACACGGTCATCCTGGGTCTGCACCACAACGATGTCGCCGTTGGTGGCAGGAGGTGCGAGGACTTCACTGGTCACGCGAGCGCGCCATTTCTCTTCACCGGTGCTGGAATCGAGGGCAACCACTTCGCCTTTCAGCGTGCCGACCATCACCAGGCCATAACCAACGCCTACGGCGCCGGACACAGGCAATTCGAGGTCAGTCTTCCATTTCACATCGCCGTTCATGCGATCCATGGAGATCACTACGCCGGTCACGTCAGCAGCCACAATGTTGTCACCGTCGATTGCCGGAACCAACATGTTGTAGGTCTCGCCCTGGCCGTCACCGATGGAGCGGCTCCATTGCTTTTGCAGGACTACTTCTTCCTTGAAGCTGGTCAGCTCGGCCGGAGGCAGTTCTTTTTTACTGTTGCTGCTGCAACCCGCGGCCAGAACGGCCAGAGCCAGCAATGCTGCATGTTTCCAACGGATCACGTCACGCATCCCCTTTGGCCAAGTCGTCGAGCTTGATTTGTAAGCCACCGACCGCCGCTTCATCAGACAGCGCCGCCTTGGCTTTCTTGTACGCAGCATTGGCTTCATCGGTACGACCCAATTGGACCAACAGGTCGCCCTTGAGCTCTTCGCGAGTGGCAACAAATGCCTTGTCCGCATCACCGTCGAGCAGTTTGAGTGCTTCGTCAGCTTTGTTCTGTGCCGCCAATACCTGGGCCAGGCGCTGACGTGCGATTTCACCCAGGGTCGGGTTGGTCGGCTTGTCGGCGATAGCCTTCAGTTCTGCAGCGGCGTCATCCAGCTTGCCGGTATCGACCGCGACCTTCGCGACGAACAGGCTGCCGTATTGGGCGTAGGTGCTACCGCCGAATTCGTTCTTCAGCTTGCCGGCCAGGTCCGCCACTTGCGCAGGGTCGGGCTTGCCGTCCGGCGTCAGGGTGGTTTCCAGCAATTGCTGATAGAGGATAGAGGCGCCCTGGGACTGGTTGGCCTGATATTTTGTCCAGGCTTGCCAGCCGAACACCACCACTAAAGCCAGCAGACCGCCAGTAACCAGGGGCTTGCCGTTACGCTGCCACCAGTCCTTGAACTCGGCCAACTGCTCATCATCAGTACTCGACACCCCAATACTCCTTAATCGCTAAATTCGGCTGTTCGACAGCTTCAACCCTGCACGACGCAGGTGGCCAAGTGCGCAGCGAGCGCATCAAAGGCAATGTTCTGTTGCTCGCCCTGGCCACGCAGGGGTTTGAAACCTATCACTTGCTGGGCCAACTCGTCATCGCCGAGGATCAGTGCATACAGTGCACCGCTCTTGTCGGCCTTCTTGAACTGACTCTTGAAGCTGCCCGCGCCGGCATTGATCTGAAGGCGCAGGTTCGGCAACTGGTCGCGCACGCTCTCGCTCAAGGCCAGGGCCGCCAGTTCGGCTGCCTCACCAAAGGCGCACAGGTACACATCCACCTGGCGGGAGATTTCTGCGGGGATTTGTTCCAGAGTTTCCAACAGCAGGATCAGCCGTTCGATGCCCATGGCAAAACCCACGCCGGTGGTCGGCTTGCCGCCCATCTGCTCGACCAAGCCGTCGTAACGGCCACCCGCGCACACAGTGCCTTGGGCGCCTAGTTTGTCAGTGACCCATTCGAACACGGTTTTGCTGTAGTAATCGAGACCACGCACCAACTTAGGGTTGATTACGTAGGGAATGCCGGCCGCATCCAGGCGAGCCTTGAGGCCCTCGAAGTGCACGCGGGATTCGTCATCCAGGTAGTCGGCCATTTTCGGCGCATCGACCAGTACGGCTTGCGTGTCGGCGTTCTTGGTGTCCAGCACGCGCAACGGGTTGGTTTTCAGACGGCGCTGGCTGTCTTCGTCCAACTTGTCCAGATGCGCAGACAGGTACTCGACCAGTGCGACGCGGTAGCGGCCACGGGATTCGCTGGTGCCCAGACTGTTGAGTTCAAGCTTGACCGCATCACGAATGCCAAGCATGCCCCACAAGCGCCACGTCATCACGATCAGCTCGGCATCGATGTCCGGACCGTCGAGGTTGAATACTTCCAGGCCGATCTGGTGGAACTGACGATAGCGGCCTTTTTGCGGACGCTCGTGGCGAAACATCGGACCGATGTACCATAGTTTTTGCGGCTGGCCGCCACCGGTGAGGCCGTGCTCAAGCACAGCGCGCACGCACGCGGCAGTGCCTTCCGGACGCAGAGTCAGGGAGTCGCCGTTACGGTCTTCAAAGGTGTACATCTCTTTTTCGACGATATCGGTCACTTCACCGATGGAGCGCTTGAACAGCTCGGTGAACTCGACGATCGGCATGCGGATCTGCTTGTAACCGTAGTTATCCAGCAGACGCGCGACAGTATTCTCGAAGTAGCGCCACAGGGGCGTCTGCTCCGGCAGGATGTCGTTCATGCCACGAATGGCTTGCAGAGACTTGCTCACATCAAATCCTTAAATTCGTTCAATCAGCCGCGAGCGATCAGCGCTGCGTCAGCGGCGACCTTTTCGGCCGCTTTCTCGCGGATCAGCTTTTCCAGCTCATCCACAAGATTGTCATTCGTTAACTTCTGCGACGGCTTGCCGTCGATGTAAATCAGGTTGGGTGTACCGCCGGTCAAGCCCACATGCGCTTCCTTGGCTTCACCCGGCCCGTTGACCACGCAACCGATCACCGCAACATCCAGCGGTACCAGCAGGTCTTCAAGGCGCAACTCCAAATCGTTCATGGTTTTCACCACGTCGAAGTTCTGCCGCGAGCAGCTCGGGCAGGCAATGAAGTTGATGCCACGGGAACGTAAACGCAGGGATTTGAGAATGTCGTAACCGACTTTCACTTCCTCTACAGGGTCTGCCGCCAACGAGATGCGGATAGTATCGCCAATCCCTTCGGCGAGCAGCATACCGAGACCTACCGCAGATTTCACTGTGCCTGAGCGCAAACCGCCAGCCTCGGTGATACCCAAGTGCAATGGCTGCACGATTTCCTTCGCAAGCAGCCGGTAAGCTTCAACCGCCATGAACACGTCGGAGGCTTTTACGCTGACTTTGAAGTCTTGGAAATTCAGGCGTTCAAGGTGCTCAACGTGGCGCAATGCCGACTCAACCAGCGCCGCCGGAGTGGGCTCGCCGTATTTCTTTTGCAGGTCTTTTTCCAGAGAACCTGCGTTGACGCCGATGCGGATCGGGATCCCACGATCACGGGCAGCATCCACCACCGCGCGCACACGGTCTTCACGACCGATGTTGCCTGGGTTGATACGCAGGCAATCGACACCCAGTTCAGCCACGCGCAACGCGATCTTGTAGTCGAAGTGAATGTCTGCAACCAACGGCACCTTGACCAACTGTTTGATGCGGCCGAAGGCTTCCGCAGCGTCCATGTCCGGCACGGAAACCCGCACTATGTCCACGCCAGCGGCTTCCAAACGGTTGATCTGGGCCACAGTGGCGGCTACATCATTGGTGTCGCTGTTGGTCATACTTTGTACTGCGATGGGGGCGTCGCCGCCCACCGGCACCGAGCCGACCCAGATCTTGCGCGATACGCGACGTTTGATTGGAGATTCGCCGTGCATGACTATTGTCCCAACTTGAGGCGAGCAGTCTCGCCACTGGTGAACGGCGCCACGTCCACAGGCTGACCGTTGTAGGCCACTTGCGCGCCACGGGCGAAGCCCAGACGCAGCGTCAGAGGAGGCTTACCGCCTTGATCAAGAGTATCTCCCTTACGCTTAAGACCGCTAAACAGCACTTTACCGTTGCCATCGGTGACTTGCGTCCAGCAGTCAGCAATGTAGGTCACTTGTACGCGCCCGTCACCGGCGATCAATGCTGGAGTGGTAGGTGGCGAAATAGCTGGCGTAGCCGAGGCTGCTGGAGCGGGGGGCGCGGACGCGGGTGCTGCCGGCGTATGAGCCTGGGCGGTGGGCGCTGCCGGAGTCGCTGGCGTTACAGGAGCAGGCACAGCGGCGGTTGTCGCAGGAGCGGTTTCCGGTGCCGGTTGCTCGGTCGCGAGCGGCGCTTCAGACGTGGCCTGCCCCTCGGCAACAGCCTGGTCTTCCGGTTCATCCAACGGATGGATCTGAGTGGTGCCATCGGCGCTTTCGACTTCGACGTGCTCCATCGCGCTGCTGGTCAGGTCTTTACTGCGCTGAGAGGCTTGGTCTTGCCACCAGACAAACCCGCCACCGATCACCGCAACAAGCAGCAACAGGCTAACAATTCGCAAAATGGTGTGGGAAACGCGCACTGGCTCTTCGATACGACCCAGGCCATGAACACTGCTGCCCTGGGAATCGGTGCCGGTGAATTGGTCGAACTCCTGAACCAGAACGGTCTGGTCGATACCCAGCAATTTGGCGTATGCGCGGATATAGCCTCGGGCGAAGGTGTGCCCAGGCAGCTTATCGAACGCGCCAGCTTCCAGATTGCCCAAGGACGTGGTGGTCAAATTGAGCTTGAGGGCCACTTCCGCCAGCGACCAACCATTGCTTTCGCGGGCCTGACGCAAGGTTTCGCCTGGGTTTACGCGATTAGCTGCTACAACTTCCGGGTGCGCCGCTTTCATCATTGCTCCGACAGGTATTGCTGATATTCCGGCGTACCGGGATAGAGTCGTTCGAGTTGCTGGCCAAAATGTGCGGCCGTGTCGCGTTCTTCATGAACTGTCGCCAGGCGCACACCGAGCAATAGACTACGTGCATTTTGCCCGCTGAGCAGGCTAAAACGCTCGTAATAGTCACGTGCCGGCACATAATGCCTGTCTTCGTAAGACAACTCAGCCATTTCGAGCAATGCCCGCGGCTGGCGACTGTTCAGGTGCAGGGCTTTTTCCAATTGCTGGCGAGCACTGTCGCGCTGGCCGAGACGCATTGAGGTCACCCCAAGGTTCTCGAAGACCCGCGAACGCTCTGGATAAAGGGTGTCGGCAGAAGCTTGCTGGAAATAACGGGAAGCCTGGTCATAACGTTTCTGTTCGAACAGGAAGCTGCCGTAATTGTTCAGCAGCCGAGGGTCGGCAGGACGGGAGGCCAAAGCCTTTCTGAAATACTGATCGGCAAGTTCAGGCTCGGCCTGGGCTTGGAACACCAAGGCCAATGCAGCGTTGGCGTCGGCATCGTTGTTGTCCAGTTCAAGGGCCTTTTTCAAAGGCACCTTGGCCTGCTCGCTCATGCCCTGCTGCAGGTAACCCAACCCCAGTTGCACATAGGCAACTCGCGCCTCATCACGACCTTTACCGGTTTGCAAAGGGCTCTCATGGCCCGATGAAACACAACCGGCCGCGAGGCCGGTAACAAGCAGAAGCAGCGCAAGGCGCAAGGGCATAGAGATCCTCTCTCAGATTCGATTCACAGCGATTTGCGGCATGTCGTCGGCGGCATTCAGTTCACGCACGGCGATATAACGTTCGCTGCGACGGGTGCGATCCAGCACCTGTCCTACCAATTGGCCGCAGGCGGCGTCGATGTCTTCACCACGAGTGGTGCGTACGGTGACGTTGTAGCCTGCCTGGTGCAGTTGATCCTGGAAACGACGAATGGCGTTGTTGCTCGGCCGCTCGTAGCCAGAATGGGGAAACGGGTTAAACGGGATCAGGTTGATCTTGCACGGGGTGTTCTTGAGCAACTCGATCATCTCGATCGCGTGTTCGACCTTGTCGTTGATGTCCTTGAGCATGGTGTACTCAATGGTCAGCACGCGTTTCTCACCCAAAGTCGCCATGTAACGCTGGCAAGATTCGAGCAGCATCTTAAGCGGATACTTCTTGTTGATCGGCACCAATTGGTTACGCAATGCGTCATTAGGTGCGTGCAGCGACAACGCCAGGGATACGTCGATGTGCTTGGCCAGCTCATCAATCATCGGTACCACACCGGAGGTCGACAGGGTCACACGGCGTTTGGAGATGCCGTAGCCCAGGTCGTCCATCATCAGATGCATGGCCGCAATCACGTTGTCGAAGTTCAGCAGCGGCTCACCCATGCCCATCATCACCACGTTGGTGATGGCACGGTCGACGGTCGCCGGGACGCTGCCAAAGGATTTGTTGGCAATCCACACCTGGCCGATGACTTCGGCGGCAGTGAGGTTGCTATTGAAGCCTTGCTTGCCGGTGGAGCAGAAACTGCAATCCAGGGCACAGCCTGCCTGGGACGAAACGCACAAGGTGCCACGTTTGCCCTGGGGAATGTACACGGTCTCGACGCAGCTGCCGGACGCCACGCGCACCACCCATTTACGGGTGCCGTCGGTGGAAATGTCCTCGCTGACAACTTCGGGACCACGGACCTCAGCAATGGCCTTGAGCTTGTCGCGCAGGGCCTTGCTGACGTTCGTCATGGCGTCGAAATCGTCGACACCAAAGTGGTGAATCCATTTCATTACCTGACCGGCACGGAAGCGCTTCTCCCCGATTGAGTCGAAGAATTTCTCCATTTCCGGCTGAGTCAGACCCAGCAGGTTGGTTTTAACAGTCGATGTAGTCATGGATTCACCCTCACTCTTTAAGCCAATGCTTAGCGAGCGGTTACTTCAGTAGCAGCGAAAAAGTACGAGATTTCGCGAGCAGCGGCAGCTTCGGAGTCCGAGCCGTGTACAGCATTGGCGTCGATGGATTCAGCGAAGTCAGCACGGATAGTGCCGGCAGCAGCTTCTTTAGGGTTGGTAGCGCCCATCAGCTCACGGTTCAGAGCGATAGCGTTTTCCCCTTCCAGAACCTGAACAACAACAGGACCGGAGATCATGAAGGCAACCAGGTCGCCGAAGAAGCCACGAGCGCTGTGCTCAGCGTAGAAGCCTTCAGCTTCAGCCTTGGACAGTTGCTTGAGTTTCGAAGCTACAACCTTCAGGCCGGCTTTTTCGAAACGAGTGGTGATCTCGCCGATGACGTTTTTTGCAACAGCGTCAGGCTTGATGATGGAGAAAGTACGTTGAACAGCCATGGTGTAACTCCAGAAACGGTAATTTACGAAAAATTAAACCCGCGAATTATACGCGGGTTATTGGGTATTGCCTAACTGCGTAAAAGGCGGCTCAGTCTGCTTCTTCGATCCACAGGCCCTGAATCGCCTCCAGAACCTTTTCGCCACCCCGATCCGGGATGTCATCGAATTCCGGCAGCGCCATTACGAGATCACGCAGTTTGACGAAGTTCACGGTAAGAGGATTGACCTCAGGATGAGCTTCAGCAAGTTGTATAGCGATTTCTTGTACATCAACCCATTTCAGGCTCATGACAGTTCCTTGAATCAATGCGGCGCTTCGGCCGCATGGTTGAGCGAATATTTCGGAATTTCGACAGTGATGTCCTCAGTTCCCACCTTTGCCTGACAGCTTAGACGCGATTGCGCTTCCAAGCCCCAGGCACGATCGAGAAAGTCCTCTTCCAGCTCGTCGGCTTCTTCAAGCGAATTGAAACCCTCGCGAATGATGCAGTGACAAGTGGTACAGGCGCACACGCCACCACAAGCGCTTTCGATTTCGATGTGGTTGTCATGGGCAACTTCGAGGATGGACTTGCCGGTCTCAGCCTCCACAACCATACCGTCCGGACAATGCTCGGCGTGTGGCAGAAAAATGACCTGCGGCATTAATTATTCCTCGATTTCATTCAGGTTGCGTCCCGCCAGGGCGGCTTTTACCGTCTGGTCCATACGGCGGGCGGCAAAGGCATCGGTCACTTGCGACAAGCGCTTGGTCTGTTGCTCGATAGCATAACCATCAGTGCCTTTCATCAGTTCGGCCAATTCATGCATCTGCAGGTCGATGACCATGCGCTCTTCGGCATCCAGCAGGCGTTCGCCGTCAGCCTCAAGGGCGCCCTGCACCGCTTCAAGCAGGCGCTGCGCATCCACTTGCTGTTCGCGCAGCACACGGGCGACCTTGTCGTCACCGGCGTACTGGAACGAGTCCTTGAGCATCTTGGCGATTTCGCCGTCGGTGAGGCCGTAGGAAGGCTTCACCTGGATGCTGGCTTCAACACCCGACCCCAGCTCACGGGCCGCGACACTAAGCAGGCCGTCGGCGTCGACTTGGAAGGTCACACGAATTTTCGCAGCACCGGCTACCATCGCAGGGATACCACGCAATTCGAAACGCGCCAGGGAGCGGCAGTCACTGATCAGCTCGCGCTCGCCTTGCAGCACATGAATCATCATGGCCGTCTGGCCGTCTTTATAAGTGGTGAAGTCCTGGGCGCGGGCGACGGGGATGGTGGTGTTGCGCGGAATCACCTTCTCCATCAAGCCGCCCATGGTCTCCAGCCCCAGCGACAACGGAATCACGTCGAGGAGCAGCAGTTCGCCACCATCGCGCTTGTTGCCGGCCAAGGTGTCTGCCTGGATCGCTGCGCCGATGGCGACTACTTGATCGGGGTCGATTTCGGTCAGTGGCTCGCGACCAAAAGCCTCGGCAACTGCCCCACGAACACGCGGCACACGGGTCGAACCACCCACCATGACCACGGCACCGACGTCTTCCAACTCGATACCGGAATCACGTACGGCGCGACGGCACGCCTTGAGGCTGCGGGCGACCATTGGCTCGATCAACGCATCGAAGGCTTCGCGCGTCAGCGGTGCCGACCAGTTGCCGTAAGACACGTCAATAGAGGCAGCATCAGTCAGCGCTTCTTTAGCGGCACAAGCAGTTTGCAGCAAGTTGCGCTGTGCGCCTGGATCCAAGTCCGCGGACAAGCCGGCACTGCTGATAATCCAGCCTGCGATCGCGTGGTCGAAGTCATCGCCGCCCAGCGCGCTGTCGCCACCAGTAGCCAGCACCTCAAACACACCGCCGGTCAGGCGCAGGATCGAAATATCAAAAGTGCCGCCGCCCAGGTCATAAATGGCAACCAGACCTTCGGCGTGCTGGTCCAGACCGTAGGCCACAGCAGCAGCAGTCGGCTCGTTGAGCAGGCGCAGCACGTTGAGGCCGGCAAGCTTCGCCGCATCCTTGGTGGCTTGACGCTGTGCGTCGTCGAAATAAGCTGGAACCGTGATCACTGCACCGACCAATTCGCCGCCCAAGGTCGTTTCTGCACGCTGGCGCAGCACCTTGAGGATATCAGCCGACACTTCCACCGGGCTTTTCGGCCCCTGGACAGTATCGATGAAAGGCATGTGGGATTCGCCGCCGACAAAGCGATACGGCAGTTGGTCGCCGAGCTGCTTGACGTCGGACAAGCCACGCCCCATCAAGCGCTTGACAGACAGCACAGTGTTCAAAGGATCGCTAGATGCCGCCAACTTGGCAGACTCACCGACCTCGGTGCGATCAGCGTGATAGCGCACGGCCGAGGGCAGGATGACCTGCCCATCAGCGTCCGGCAGCGGTTCGGACAGGCCACTGCGCAGGGCAGCGACCAGGGAATTGGTGGTGCCCAGGTCAATCCCGACCGCCAGGCGACGCTGGTGCGGTTGAGGGCTTTGGCCGGGTTCGGCGATTTGCAGTAATGCCATGGTAATCAGGTCTTATCTGTCTATCAGGCGTGCATCACGGGCAGCACTGGGTTAATCGTCGAGGCGCTCTTCTAGCTGGCGCACTTCGTAGGTGAGCTTGTCGAGGAACTGCATACGTCGCATCAGGCGTTCAGCCTGTTCACGTTGCGCTGCATCATCCCAACAGGCTGCGAAGCTTTCGTTGAGCTCATCCTGGGCCACTTTCAGACGGCGCTTGAAGACGGCGACACCGGCCACATCGGCCTCGTCGTGTAGGTCTTCGAGCTCTTCGCGCCACTGCATTTGCTGCATCAGGAAGTCGGGATCGTGAACCGTGACTTCAATCGGCAACTCGCCGCCGTTCATGGCGAGCAGGTAACGCGCGCGCTTTGGCGGACTCTTCAGTGTCTGATAGGCCTCGTTGAGGCTGGCCGACTGCTGCAGGGCCAGGCGTTGCTCACGCTCGGAAGCGTCAGCGAAGCGGTCCGGATGCACCCCACGCGCCAACTCTCGGTAGCGCGTGGCAAGCTGCTCAAGGTCCAGCCGAAAGCTCGGCTGCAGCTCGAATAAAGCGAAATGACAAGGAGTACCCACGAATAGCCTCAGATGTTGAAGCTTTCGCCGCAGCCACACTCACCGCGTACGTTGGGGTTGTTGAACTTGAAGCCCTCGTTCAACCCTTCCTTGACGAAATCGAGTTCGGTGCCGTCCAGGTAGGTCAGGCTTTTAGGATCGATGATCACTTTCTCGCCGTGACTTTCGAACACCTGGTCTTCCTCAACCACCTCGTCGACAAACTCCAGCACGTAGGCAAGGCCGGAACAGCCCGTGGTGCGAACACCCAGACGAATCCCCTCACCTTTACCGCGCCCATTCAGGGAGCGGCGAATGTGCTGCGCAGCCGCTTCTGTCATGCTGATAGCCATCGTTGACTCCTTACTCGTCGCCAAATGCTTAGATCAAGCCTTTCTTCTGCTTGTAGTCGCGAACGGCCGCCTTGATGGCGTCTTCTGCGAGTACGGAGCAGTGGATTTTCACTGGCGGCAGGGCCAGTTCTTCGGCCAACTGGGTGTTGCTGATAGTCACAGCCTCATCCAGAGTCTTGCCTTTCATCCATTCGGTTGCCAGAGAACTGGAGGCGATGGCCGAACCGCAACCGTAAGTCTTGAACTTGGCGTCTTCGATGACGCCAGCTTCGTTGACTTTGATCTGCAGGCGCATCACATCGCCGCACGCCGGAGCGCCGACCATGCCGGTGCCGACATCAGGATCTTCCGCGTTCATCTTGCCGACGTTGCGCGGGTTTTCGTAGTGGTCAATGACCTTTTCGCTGTAAGCCATGGTACTGAATCCTCACTCATCAGGGCCGCTCTGGAACCCTGTAAAAACGCCTGCGTTTTCCGCCACGTTCCTACAGAGCTTGGGTGGCGGCTTCTATAGTTAGTGTGCCGCCCACTCGATCTTGGAAATATCGACACCGTCTTTGTACATGTCCCACAGCGGCGACAGAACGCGCAGCTTGTTGACGGCTTCGCAGACTTTCTGCGCGGCGTAGTCGACTTGTTCTTCGGTGGTGAAGCGGCCGAACGTAAAGCGGATCGAGCTATGTGCCAGTTCGTCGTTGCGGCCCAGGGCGCGCAGTACGTACGAAGGCTCAAGAGAGGCCGAGGTGCAGGCCGAACCGGACGAAACCGCCAGGTCCTTGAGCGCCATGATCAGCGACTCGCCTTCGACGTAGTTGAAGCTCAAATTCAAGTTATGCGGTACGCGGGCGGTCATGCTGCCGTTTATGTACAGCTCTTCAAGGTTCTCGACCTGCTTGTAGAAGCGATCGCTCAGGGCCTTGATGCGCACGTTTTCGGCAGCCATGTCTTCCTTGGCTACACGGAAGGCTTCGCCCATGCCTACGATTTGGTGGGTCGCCAGGGTGCCAGAACGCATGCCGCGTTCGTGACCGCCGCCGTGCATGGTGGCCTCGATGCGCACGCGTGGCTTACGGCTCACGTACAGCGCGCCGATACCTTTAGGCCCGTAAGTCTTGTGGGCCGAGAACGACATCAGGTCAACTTTCAGCTTGGACAGGTCGATATCAACCTTGCCGGTGGACTGAGCAGCGTCGACGTGCAACAGAATGCCCTTGGAGCGAGTCAGCTCGCCGATGGCCGAGATGTCGTTGATGGTGCCGATTTCGTTGTTTACGTGGATCACGGAAACCAAGATTGTGTCTTCACGCAGCGCGGCTTCAATCATGGCCGGGGTGACGATACCGTCGGTGGTCGGCTCAAGGTAGGTAACTTCGAAACCTTCACGCTCCAGTTGACGCATGGTGTCGAGGACAGCCTTGTGCTCAATCTTGGTGGTGATCAGGTGCTTGCCTTTGGTCGCGTAGAAATGCGCCGCGCCCTTGATTGCCAGGTTGTCGGACTCAGTGGCGCCGGAAGTCCAGACGATTTCGCGCGGGTCGGCATTAACAAGGTCGGCGACTTGGCGACGAGCATTCTCGACCGCTTCCTCGGCTTTCCAGCCGAATACATGGGAACGGGAGGCCGGGTTGCCGAAGTTTCCATCGACCAGCAGGCACTCGCTCATCTTTTGCGCGACACGCGGATCAACCGGGGTGGTCGCTGAGTAATCAAGGTAAATCGGCAATTTCATGGACTTTCTCCTAAATCAGGCTGGCTGGCGTGCCGTTAGCTCTTCGGCTGTCACTCGACGGCGGACGCTTCAATCTTGTCCAGACGCGGCGCCTTAGTGTTGCAACGGCGCTGGTCCTGACGCTGGGCTACTTCTTGTACCTCACGGCGAGTCACAAGATCAGCCAAGCTGATACCACTCAAAAACTCATGGATCTGCAGACTCAAGTCACACCACAAATGGTGCGTCAGGCAGGTGTCGCCTGCATGGCAGTCACCCAGGCCCTGGCATTTGGTCGCGTCAACGGATTCGTTGACCGCATCGATCACCTGGGCCACCTGAATGCCCTGCATATCGCGGGACAACTGATAGCCGCCACCTGGCCCACGCACGCTGGAGACCAGATTGCTACGGCGCAATTTGGCGAACAGCTGCTCAAGATAGGACAGGGAAATGCCTTGGCGCTCGGAGATATCGGCCAGGGACACCGGCCCAGTTTGCGCGTGCAGAGCCAGGTCGAGCATGGCAGTCACCGCGTATCGGCCTTTTGTAGTCAGTCTCATGGACAATTACCAAGGTGTTTCAGAATGTGGGCAAGTATGCGATTCCCGAGTATTTAAGTCAACTATAAGACCTAGTACTTTAGTCAGGATTACCCGTAAAAAGGGCGCGCGAATCATAGCAGGATGGGGTGGGGACGAACAGCGGGAACAGGGCCTAGCGGCTACTCCGAGACCAATGGAGGTCAAGGTGTAGGAGGCAACCGCTCCCAATAGCAGCGGACCAGCCCACTTAGTGAACGACTAACAAACCGCTATCGAGAGCAAGCCCCCTCCCACAGGTGACTTTCAGTGCCTGGAAGACCTCAACCAGTCTTCGTCGCAGCTTCGTCCTTGATCTCGGCGAAGTCCTCTTCGCGCAGCTCAGGAAGTTCTTTCGCACAGTAACTGCTGCCCAGCTCCTTCAGCGCGCCGCACATACCGTCCAGCTTCCCGTCCACCGCCTGCAAGTGGTCAAGCAACTGGCCGATGGCGCGCGCGACCGGATCAGGCATGTCTTCACTGACTCCATAGGCATCAAAGCCGATCTTCTCGGCCATTGCCTTGCGCTTTGCTTCCTGCTCATCGCCAACTTCCGGCTTGACGATGATTCGGCCCGGAATACCCACCACGGTTGCGCCAGGCGGTACAGCCTTGGTCACGACCGCATTGGAGCCAACCTTAGCGCCAGCACCTACGGTGAATGGCCCTAGCACCTTGGCGCCGGCCCCTACCACCACGCCATCGCCCAACGTTGGGTGGCGCTTGCCTTTGTTCCAGCTAGTGCCGCCCAACGTCACACCTTGATAGAGCGTGACATCGTCGCCAATCTCAGCAGTTTCACCGATGACGATACCCATACCATGATCGATAAAAAAACGGCGCCCAACCTTGGCCCCCGGATGAATCTCGATACCCGTCAACCAGCGGCCGAAGTTCGACACCAGTCGCGCCAGCCATTTCCAGCCCATGCCCCACAAGGCGCCGGACAGCCGATGAATCCAGATCGCGTGCATACCCGGATAGCAGGTCAGCACTTCAAAGGCGTTGCGGGCCGCCGGGTCACGGTGGAAAACACTCTGGATATCTTCTCGCAAACGCTCGAACATTTTTAATCCTTCCGCTTAAGAAGCTCGCCACGGGCCGCTTTTTGGGTTTCCGTGAGGATGCCACGCAATATATTCATTTCCGCCCGGCTTACCGAGCTGCGCCCGTACAACCGACGCAGGCGCGCCATCAAGTGCCGCGGCTTGTCAGGGTCAAGGAATTCGATAGCCACCAGGGTTTGCTCCAGGTGCTCATAGAACCGCTCCAGCTCATCCATGGTGGCCAGCTCGCCACTTTTGGTCGACGCAACCTCTTCCTTTTCCATTTTGCTTGGCTGACCGGCAGCTGCCAGCCACGCCATGCGCACTTCGTAAGTCAGCACCTGCACCGCAGCCCCGAGGTTCAGTGAACTGAATTCAGGGTCCGATGGAATGTGCACATGGTAGTGACATCGCTGCAGCTCCTCATTGGTGAGGCCGGAGTCTTCACGACCAAACACTAAGGCGATTTCAGCGCCACCAGCAGCCTCTTCCACCACTTTGCCGCCGCATTCACGGGGATCCAGCAAAGGCCAGGGGATACGACGATCACGGGCGCTGGTGCCGAGCACCAGATTGCAGCCGACCAAAGCATCCTCCAGGGTGGCGACGATCTGGGCTTTTTCAAGGATGTCATTGGCACCGGATGCACGGGCATCGGCCTCGTGATGCGGGAACACACGCGGTTCGACCAGCACCAGGCGCGTCAGCCCCATGTTTTTCATGGCACGCGCCACCCCACCGATATTGCCTGGATGACTGGTATTGACCAAGACGACACGAATGTTTTGCAGCAAGGGAGGCGCTCTCGGACACGGGAAAGGGGAGCAAATCTTACAGAACAGCCTAAGGTTATGCCATGAAAGCTAACGTCGTCCTTCACCTGAAGAAAGTTTCTGCTAGAATGCTCGGCTTTCTTTAACAACCTTAGGTGACACATCCATGCAGCCCATGCTGAATATCGCGCTGCGCGCCGCCCGCAGCGCCAGTGAATTGATTTTCCGCTCCATCGAGCGCCTGGATACCATCAAGGTCGACGAAAAAGACGCCAAGGATTATGTATCCGAGGTAGACCGCGCCGCCGAACAGAAAATCATCGACGCACTGCGCAAGGCTTACCCTACCCACGGCATCCTGGGTGAGGAAACCGGCCTGCATAAAGGTAGCGGCGAAGGCGAAGACTACCTGTGGATCATCGACCCACTGGATGGCACCACCAACTTCCTGCGCGGCATCCCCCACTTCGCAGTAAGCATCGCCTGCAAATACCGTGGCCGCCTGGAACATGCCGTCGTCCTCGACCCGGTTCGCCAGGAAGAATTCACCGCCAGCCGTGGCCGTGGCGCCCAGCTGAACGGTCGCCGCCTGCGAGTCAGCGGCCGTACCAGTCTCGACGGCGCCCTGCTGGGTACCGGCTTCCCCTTCCGCGATGACCAGATGGACAACCTGGAAAACTACCTGGGCATGTTCCGCGCCCTGGTTGGCCAGACCGCAGGTATCCGTCGCGCTGGCGCAGCGAGCTTGGACCTGGCCTATGTTGCTGCCGGTCGTTTTGATGCGTTCTGGGAGTCAGGCCTGTCCGAGTGGGACATGGCTGCAGGCGCTCTGCTGATCCAGGAAGCCGGTGGCTTGGTGAGCGACTTCACCGGTGGTCACGACTTCCTGGAAAAAGGCCACGTCGTTGCTGGCAACACCAAATGCTTCAAGGCAGTGCTGACGGCTATACAGCCACACCTGCCAGCCTCGCTGAAGCGTTAAGCTAGCGAGCATAAAAAAAGCACCCTTCGGGGTGCTTTTTTATGCCTGCGATTTGGTGCGAACTTGAATACCAGCAACGCTACCAATCAATGTGAAAGGGATGTTGCCTCCGATGACAGCAGCTCAGTTACAGACTCATTAACCGATGCGCCCACATCAAAAGCAAGCCCCCTCTCACACCTTCAACTATGACAAGCCTCAAATTATTGCTGGTTTTGACCCAACACTAAACGACCTTCTTTATCGACCGGAATCTGGCCACCCGGATCACGATCCATCCGCACCGAGCCTTCCTTACCATCCAAGGTGTAACGCACGTCATAGCCGACTACCTTGTCGCTGATGTCGTTGACGGTGTTACAACGCGTTTGTGTGGTGGTGTAGGTATCGCGATTCTGCATACCCTCTTGAACCTTGTTACCGGCATAACCACCACCGACCGCACCGGCTACCGTCGCTAGCTTCTTACCGTTACCGCCACCGATCTGATTACCTAGCAAACCACCCGCCAATGCACCCACAACGGTACCTGCGATCTGGTGTTGATCCTGCACCGGTCGCTGCCGAGTAACTGCGACGTCCTTACAGACTTCGCGAGGGGTCTTGATCTGGGTTTTTACCGGCTGCACCGCCAGCACTTGCGCATACTCAGGGCCGCTTTTTACCAGGCTGTAGGTGGCGACAGCACCCCCGGCAGTTACACCGACAGCACCCAATACCGCACCAACCAGTAACGACTTGTTCACGTTGAACCTCCTGACCATCACAAACGGACCGAAAGATCCGCGCTATACCCAGCCTTGGAGCAAAAAAAAAGGCACGAGTTCAATACTCGTGCCTTTCTTGTAACAGCAGATCAACAAGCGCTCATTAAGGGCGGTCGTCGACCTCCTTGCCAGTCGCGGCTGGAGGGATCAAGTCTTCGCTGTTGAGGTTCAACCAGATCAGCACCACGTTGGCGATGTAGATCGACGAGTAAGTACCCGCCAGAACGCCGATAAACAGCGCCAGGGAGAAGCCCCACAAGTTGTCACCGCCGAAGATCATCAGCGCAGCAATCGCCAGCAAAGTGGAGATTGATGTCGCCATGGTACGCAGCAGGGTCTGAGTGGTGGAGATGTTGATGTTCTCGATCAACGTCGCCTTGCGCAATACGCGGAAGTTCTCACGAACCCGGTCGAATACCACGATTGTGTCGTTGAGCGAGTAACCAATAATCGCCAGCACAGCCGCCAGTACGGTCAGATCGAAGGTTATCTGGAAGTACGCGAGAATACCTACGGTCACGATCACGTCGTGGATCAGCGACACAATCGCGCCGACACCGAACTTCCACTGAAAGCGGAAAGCCAGGTAAATCATGATGCCGACGAGTGCCATCAGCATGCCAAGGCCGCCTTGGTCGCGCAGCTCTTCACCTACTTGCGGGCCGACAAACTCGACGCGCTTGACCGACGCGGGATTGTCGCCGCCAACCTTTTGCAAGGCTTCGGCTACTTGGTGACCCAGTTGCGGATCTTCGCCTGGCATGCGCACCAGCAGGTCGGTGGTCGCACCAAAGCTCTGCACCACGGCCTCGTGATAACCGGCCTTTACCAGCTCGTTGCGCACTAAGGTAACGTCGGCCGGCTTCTCGTAGGTCAGCTCAATGAGCGTACCCCCGGTGAAATCCAAACCGTAGTTCAGGCCCTTATGGAACCAGCTGAACAACGCCAGAACGGTAAGGAGCACAGTGACGCCGAACGCAATGTTGCGAACGCCCATGAAGTTGATTGTACGTAACATGGCAGCCCCTTAAATCCACAACTTCTTGAAGTCACGCCCGCCAAAGATCAGGTTGACCATTGCGCGGGTCACCATGATGGCCGTGAACATCGAGGTAAAGATACCGAGGGACATGGTCACCGCAAAACCTTTGACAGGGCCGGTGCCCATGGCAAAGAGAATCCCGCCAACCAGCAATGTGGTCAGGTTGGAGTCGAGAATCGCGGTAAATGCCCGGCCGAAGCCTTCGTTGATTGCGCGCTGCACAGTCATGCCTGCGGCGATCTCTTCACGTATCCGCGAGAAGATCAGCACGTTGGCATCTACCGCCATACCCATGGTGAGTACGATACCGGCGATACCCGGCAAGGTCAGCGTAGCGCCCAGCAGCGACATCAAGGCCAGCAGCATCACCATGTTGCCCGCCAGGGCTACGGTAGCGATGATGCCGAAGAAGCGGTAGATGGCGATGATGAACAGCGACACGAACAACATGCCCCACAGTGCAGCATCCACGCCTTTGGTGATGTTGTCCGCACCCAGGCTCGGGCCGATGGTGCGCTCTTCAGCGAAGTACATCGGCGCCGCCAGGCCACCAGCACGCAGCAGCAGTGCCAGCTCCGAGGATTCACCCTGGCCGTTCAGGCCAGTGATACGGAACTGAGCACCCAGCGGCGACTGGATGGTCGCCAGGCTGATGATCTTCTTCTCTTCCTTGAAGGTCTGCACCGGCACGTCTTTCTCGACGCCGTTGACGATCTGCTTGGTGTAGGTAGTAACAGGACGCTGCTCGATGAAGATCACCGCCATGCTGCGACCGACGTTGCTGCGCGTGGCGCGGCTCATCAGTTCGCCGCCGTGACCATCCAGGCGAATGTTAACTTCAGGTGTGCCGTGCTCGCCGAACCCGGCCTTGGCGTCGGTTACCTGATCACCCGTGATGATCAAACCACGCTCGATTTGCGCAGGCGGACGATTGCCTTCACGGAATTCGAACTCCTCGGAAGTCGCGCGGGAAGCGCCTGGCTCAGCTGCGAGACGGAATTCCAGGTTGGCAGTTTTACCCAGGATACGCTTGGCTTCAGCGGTGTCCTGCACGCCTGGCAGCTCAACCACAATGCGGTTGGCGCCCTGGCGCTGAACGATCGGCTCGGCCACGCCCAGCTCGTTGACGCGGTTACGTACCGTGGTCAAGTTCTGCTTGATGGAATACTCGCGGATTTCGGCGATCTTGGCCGGGCTCATTGCAAGACGCAGCACGGCCTGACCGTTCAGGTCAGCCGGTACGATGTCAAAATCGTTGAAGTTCTTGCGGATCAGCGCACGGGCCTGTTCGCGGGAAGCTTCGTCTGAGAAGCCCAACTGGATGGCGCCGTTGAGCTGCGGCAGGCTGCGATAACGCAACTTTTCTTTGCGCAGCAGGCTCTTCACATCGCCCTCATAGACTTTCAGGCGTGCGTCGAGGGCTTTGTCCATGTCGACTTCCAGCAGGAAGTGCACACCGCCGGACAAGTCCAGACCCAACTTCATCGGGTGCGCGCCAATGCTGCGCAGCCATTGCGGCGTGGTCTGTGCCAGGTTCAGCGCAACGACGTAGTCGTCACCCATGGCCTTGCGCACGACGTCTTTGGCCGGCAATTGGTCTTCTTGCTTGGTCAGGCGCAACAAGCCGCCTTTCGCACCAGCCGCCAATGTTGCCGCTTTAACTTGGATACCCGCGTCGTTAAGAGCCTTGCTCGCGCGTTCCAGGTCAGCCTGATTGACCTGCAACGAAGTGCTGGCGCCAGTGATCTGGATCGCCGGATCATCAGGATAGAGATTGGGAGCGGAATAAATAAAACCGATCGCCAGCACCGCCAGGATCAGTACGTATTTCCACAGAGGGTATTTGTTCAGCATCACGCCGCCCGCTTATAACGCGGGGCGCCTTGCGCGCCCCGTCGATTGGTAAAGGTTGTTACTTAGATCGCTTTGAGCGTGCCTTTTGGCAGCGTGGCGGCGATGGCGCCCTTCTGGAACTTCATTTCTACAGTGTCGGAGACTTCCAGAACCACGAAAGCGTCGGAAACCTTGGTGATTTTGCCGGCGATACCGCCAGTGGTCACAACTTCGTCACCTTTCTGCAGGCTGCCCAGCAGGTTTTTCTGCTCTTTGGCACGCTTGGCCTGTGGACGCCAGATCATGAGGTAGAAGATGACCAGGAAGCCGACCAGGAAAATCCACTCGAAACCACCGCCCATAGGGCCGGCAGCAGCAGGCGCAGCGGCGTCAGCCATGGCGTTAGAGATAAAAAAGCTCATTTAGCACTCCAGTTGCAAATAGTGAATCTTAGGGTCGGAAAACTCAGTCCAAGGGCGGCACAGGGAGCCCGCGCTTGGCATAGAAGGCATCGACGAAGGCGGCCAATGTACCCTGTTGAATAGCCTCGCGCAAACCAGCCATCAGGACTTGGTAGTGACGCAAATTGTGGATGGTATTCAACATGCTACCCAGCATTTCCCCGCATTTGTCCAGATGGTGCAGATAAGCACGGGAGAAGTTCTGGCAGGTGTAGCAATCACAGGTGGGATCCAGCGGCGAATCATCATGGCGATGGAACGCGTTACGGATCTTCAGCACGCCTGTATCGATAAACAGATGCCCATTGCGGGCATTACGGGTTGGCATCACGCAATCGAACATGTCCACACCGCGGCGCACACCCTCTACGAGATCTTCCGGTTTGCCAACGCCCATAAGGTAACGAGGTTTGTCAGCGGGCATCAGGCCTGGCAAGTAGTCCAGCACCTTGATCATCTCGTGTTTGGGTTCGCCTACCGACAAACCGCCGATGGCCAGGCCATCGAACCCGATTTTGTCGAGGCCTTCAAGCGAGCGTTTACGCAAGCTTTCATGCATACCGCCCTGGACGATACCGAACAGCGCAGCGGTGTTATCACCGTGGGCGTTCTTCGACCGCTGAGCCCAACGTAGCGACAACTCCATGGAGATTCTCGCGACATCTTCATCGGCCGGGTAAGGCGTGCACTCGTCGAAAATCATCACGATGTCCGAACCCAGGTCACGCTGTACCTGCATCGACTCTTCCGGCCCCATGAATACTTTAGAACCATCCACCGGCGAGGCGAACGTTACGCCCTCTTCCTTGATCTTGCGCATGGCGCCCAGGCTGAACACCTGAAAACCACCGGAGTCGGTGAGGATTGGGCCTTGCCACTTCATGAAATCGTGCAGGTCGCCGTGCTTCTTGATCACTTCCGTGCCCGGACGCAGCCACAGGTGGAAGGTGTTACCAAGAATGATCTCGGCACCGGTGGCGACGATGTCACGGGGCAGCATGCCCTTTACGGTGCCGTAGGTGCCAACCGGCATGAACGCCGGCGTCTCTACCGTACCGCGAGGGAAAGTAAGGCGACCGCGACGGGCTTTGCCGTCGGTGGCCAATAATTCAAACGACATACGACTCATAAGGTTTCCTCTGGGCCGCGTGGCGCCGGGTTACGGGTGATAAACATCGCATCACCGTAGCTGAAAAAACGGTACCCATTATTGATGGCCGCTTGATAAGCCGCCATGGTTTCCGGGTAACCGGCAAATGCCGACACCAGCATCAAGAGCGTGGATTCCGGCAGATGGAAATTGGTGACCAGGCAATCGACGACGTGGAACGGCCGGCCTGGGAAGATAAATATATCGGTGTCGCCACTGAACGGTTTGAGCACACCATCACGCGCCGCGCTCTCCAAGGAGCGCACGCTGGTGGTACCCACTGCGACTACACGCCCGCCACGAGCCTTGCACGCAGCTACCGCATCGACAACTTCCTGGCTGACTTCCAGCCACTCGCTGTGCATATGGTGGTCTTCGATGTTATCCACACGCACCGGCTGAAAGGTGCCGGCCCCCACGTGCAGGGTCACATAAGCCGTCTCGACGCCCTTGGCCGCAATCGCATCCAGCAGCGGCTGGTCGAAATGCAGTCCGGCCGTTGGCGCGGCAACCGCGCCTAGGCGCTGGGAGTACACCGTCTGATAGCGCTCGCGGTCCGAGACTTCATCAGGGCGGTCGATATAGGGAGGCAGCGGCATATGGCCGACGCGCTCCAGCAGAGGCAGAACCTCTTCGGCGAACTTGAGCTCGAACAATGCATCATGGCGCGCCACCATCTCCGCTTCGCCGCCGCCTTCGATCAGAATGCTCGAACCCGGCTTCGGTGATTTGCTGGAGCGCACATGGGCTAGCACGCGATAGCTGTCCAGCACGCGCTCCACCAGAATTTCCAGCTTGCCGCCGGAGGCTTTTTGGCCAAACAACCGCGCAGGGATTACGCGGGTGTTGTTGAACACCATTAAGTCGCCTGGTTTTAAATGCTTAAGCAAATCAGTGAATTGACGGTGTGCGAGGGCACCGCTGACCCCTTCCAGGGTAAGCAGTCGGCTGGCGCGACGCTCGGCCAAAGGGTGGCGTGCGATCAGCGAATCAGGGAGTTCAAAAGTAAAGTCAGAAACGCGCATGATGGGGTTCGTCTAGCAGGGCCGGGAAGTTTAGCGGAAATAGTGAAAATAGACCATGAAACGTGATTGACCAACGGTAATCTCATCTCTATACTTCGCCGCCATTGAGCCCTGATGGCGGAATTGGTAGACGCGGCGGATTCAAAATCCGTTTTCGAAAGGAGTGGGAGTTCGAGTCTCCCTCGGGGCACCATCTTAAAAAAAGACCTTGAATTTCAAGGTCTTTTTTTTCGTCTGTGGAAAAGCGAAGTCACGTCGCCAGAGGCCGGCAAAGGTGCCCAGAAGGCGAGAACAGACAAAACCAGCCCACAAGATAGTTACAAGCCTTAAAGATCGTTGAGCGCGCTCACGCCCCGCCCCAGAAGCCTTGTGATGACATCGAAAGCCCACTCTCGCTCACCTCCCATCACGCATAAGCCAACGCGCGAATCTCGAATTACGATATCGGCCTTATCGATTGGACGAATTTGGGCTACTCCGAGGCGTCGGCAACACCCAGGCCCAACCATTGAGAGATTTCTAGCTTAGGTAGAAGGCAATATCCGTTAGGAATCCTGGCAAATGTTCCGCATTAGGCAGTGCGCGTATCCGTAAGCGTCTGCCGAACTCAACTTGCATAAGCTTGAGATTCATTATGGAGGGCTTCGCAGAGAGCTGTAGGCAGGTTTCGAGTGCAATCAACTGTTGGTTGAGGCTCGTCTCAGCACACTCGGCCTGCCGCCCTACCCAAAGGAGATGAGATGAAGGACCAATCCGCCCCTATCCTGATTGTTATCCTTGACGTTCAAGATGCGATTGATCGTCCGAACTGGGACGGCAAAAATAATCCTAACTATTTGCCGGTCAACCCGCGCCTTCTCAATCAGTGTGAATCGCCCCGGATTCTCTAGACACCTTGCAAGCTCATTGCGTAACGATTTTCAAACTCTACCGATGGTAGCTGATTGTTGAAACCATGGCGGCGTTTTACGTTGTTTCATACGTACGAATGTAGGTGATGTCAGTGACCCAAACGCTGTTGGATTCCACGACATCGAACTGGTGCTTCAACAAACTGGGTGGTGCGACCGTTGGCTTCCCCCCGCACTTTCCGGGGCGGCGTCGATAACCTGTCTGAGAACGCATACCTTAAAGATGCATCAGCCTAGCCACACAATCACCACCACAATCCTCACAGACCTAGCGCAGATCATCATGGATTTTGCGATAGCCGTAAACGCCGCCGCTCTCCAGCCAGGAATGCTTGATCAAACCCAGCAGTCGCTGGTCGTCTTTGGCGCGTATAGATTGCGGCTCAGACCGCCACGCTGTAATAACCACCGGGATGCACTATCAGCGTCAGGCAAAGCCGTCGAATCGAGTAGTCGCCCGTGCGCTGTTTGATAAAGGCGCACTTTTTGGCGAAGTATCCAAACACCTCAGACTTGGGTACCAATATAGCGCCCGATTGAAGTGTTCAAAATCATTAGGCCAGTTCAGGCCCGCCGCCCATGAGGATATTCGAGAGCTCGCCCTGATCCGCCCTCGCACTTTCCGCCCGCCCAAAACAAAACCCCATCTGCTTTCGCAAATGGGGTTTCGGAATTTAATCTTGACGATGACCTACTCTCACATGGGGAA